>JAGQHN010000062.1:19982-28534 GCA_020431825.1 Trueperaceae bacterium
TAAGCTAAAATCCAGGGCTCTTGAGGGTTTTGCTTTGCATACTCACGCACTGCATCACGAACTTTAGCCAAATCTTTAAGCCCACGAATCTCTACGCCATTGGTAATGCGAGACCCGGTAAACAGGTGAAAGTGGCTATCTATGAGTCCTGGAAGCAGAGTTTTTTGCCCACAGTCAATAAGCTTGGTATTGGGGGTGCGAAAGGCCTGGCTAGCTGCTTCGTTGCCGACATAAAGGATTTTGTTGCCAGCTACTGCGACGGTATCTGCAACGGGATTGCTGTCATCTAAGGTGTAGGCCCTTGCATTGTAGAAAAGGGTATCGGCTTTCATGGGCTAAGCCTCATAAACAATCTCGCCGTCACAGATGGTAAGGACGGCACTGAGATGCTCGAGTTCTGCTGAAGAAAGTTCAAAAACATCTTCAGATAAAAGCACCATATCGGCGAGCATGCCCTCTTTAAGCTGACCTTTTTCGTTTTCGGCAAATTCGGTATAGGCAGCGTCTCTGGTGTAGCCAAGTAGTGTATTTTCTAGGGATTGGGCCTGACCAGGCAAACCAGTGAGCCAGGGTTCCCGGTTCACTGCCCAGGCAAAGCCGTAAAAGGGATTCATGCTGACCACCGGCCAGTCGCTGCCAAACGCCAGGTGTGCGCCAGATTGCCTCAGGATTTCCCAGGGAAAGGAATCCTGATAGCGGTCTTTGGGCAAACAGTCAAGATAAGGCAGGAGGTAGTTCTTTTCGGGCCTCGAGCAGTGGTAGGGTTGCATACTGGCAATGACGCCAAGTTCTTTAAAACGCGGCAAATCGTCCGGGTGCAAAAACTCAATATGCTCTATGCGGTGGCGGCTGTCACGTTTACCATTGGCTTTTTGGGCAGCCTCGTAGCCATTCAGGGTGCGTCTTATCGCTGCGTCACCAATAGCGTGTACGGTGATTTGTAAGCCTTGTTTATCAGCTTGTACGGCAATATCCTTAAACTGTTGTTCACCATAAATGCCCTCACCTCTGGTTGCTGGATTATTGACATAGGGCTCGAGCATAAAACCTGTAAACGAATCAATAACGCCGTCCATAAAAAGCTTTAAAGCCCCGGCCTTGAGTTTGGGGCTGCGGTAACTTTCGCGCAGATAAACGGCTTCATTTTCAATCACACTTAGGGGCATATCCGGGTACATGCGAAACGGGTAGTAAAGGCGAATGGGAAAGTCATTTGCCTGATCCAGTTTTTGGTAGAGCGCAAACTCTTCGCGGTCACCGTTCATATTATGCAAGCTGGTAATCCCATAAGAATTGGCCAGCCCGATGGCCTTTTTGACCAGTCCTAATTCTTCGGCCTCGCTTGGCTTTGGCATCAGATCAGTAATAAGGCTAATCGCCTCAAACTCACGCAGTTCTCCGCTGGCAAGCCCGTCTTCAGCCATCACGACTTCAGAGTTTGAGGGGGTATCGGCACCATGCAAGATGCCTGCTAAATTTAGGGCAGCAGTATTGGCCCAGGCATTATGAAAATCAAAAGCCACCAGAATCAGCGGGATGTCCGGTTCAATCTGATCAAGATGCTGTCTGGTAAGGCGCTCATTATGAGGTAGAACATCATAGCCAAGGCTCGAGCCCCTCAAGATTTGTTTTTCAGGATGTGCCTTTTTAAAGGCTTCAACTTCATGTTTAATAGCGTCTAGCCCTCTAATGCCCTCGAGCTGGATATTGGCCAGATTAAGCGCACCCCAGTACAGATGAAAATGACTATCAATAATACCGGGCATCAGGGTTTTAGCCCTGCCGTCAATCATCTTGGTGGCAGAACCGCGCAGGGAGAGCACCTCGCTTTCCTTCCCTACAGCTACAATGCGCTTGCCCTTCAGGGCAATAGCCTGAGCACGTGGCTGATTTGGGTCGGCGGTAAAGACTCTGGCATTAGTAATAATTAGGTCAGCTTCTGACATGGACACCTCGCAACTTGTTGCGGCATTTTATCCTAAAAACTCCGCAGCTTTTAGCCCTCAGCTTTTTAGTGCTAGGATAGCTTATGAGTAAAGAACTAAAGCTCGAGCTTGATAAGGAAACCGCGCGTGGTCGCTACGCCAATATGGCCCTTATTGCCCATACCCGAGACGAATTTATCATCGATTTTGCCCTTGCCTACCCCGGTCAGCCACCTATGGTCAATTCAAGAATGATTACCAGTCCTCAGCATGCCAAAGCCCTGTTAAAGAGCCTCGAGGATAATATTCGGCGGTATGAAGCTCGCTTTGGAGAAATTGCTGAGCCTACCCACACATCAGGTGAAATCAAGAATTAAGTACCTAGTGAGTCTTAACCAGTTGGTTTTGCTAAGTCGTTAAAGCGGACATGGGCATTGTGGAATTGAAGCTCGACGGTGCCTACAGGGCCGTTACGCTGCTTGCCAATAATAATCTCAGCAATGCCCTGTTTTTCTGATTGCTGGTCGTAGTATTCATCGCGGTAGATAAACATAACCAGGTCGGCATCCTGCTCTATGGCTCCTGATTCACGAAGGTCAGAAAGCATAGGTCGCTTGTTTGGGCGACTCTCTACCGCACGCGAAAGCTGAGATAAGACAATCACAGGTACATCCAGTTCTCTTGCTAAGAGCTTTAAACCCCGAGAAATGGCAGATATTTCCTGCTGACGGTTTTCATTGCCGCTACCACTGCCCATAAGCTGTAAATAATCAATAATAATGAGCCCCAGGCCATGCTCTGCCATCAGGCGACGGCAGCGGGCACGCAATTCCATGATATTTAGATCAGCATTGTCATCAATAAACATTTTGGCTTCAGAAAGTTTGCCCGCCGTATCGGCGAGACGCTGAAAGTCCCGCTCAGAAAGTTGTCCGTTGCGAACGCGACTCATATCAACCCTTGCTTCTGAGCAGAGCATTCGGGTGACAAGTTGTACAGCTGACATCTCAAGGTTAAAAATGCCCACGGTTTGTTTAGAGCGTAGAGCGGCATTAAGACCTATTGACAAGGCAAAAGCAGTGTTATGGGTAACCGTCATATCTTCAAGGAGAAAACGTCCATCACCACTTAGCGTAAAACCATAATAATCATCAACGGTATCCGCCTCAACTTTAATACTTGTGACTTGCCAGTCTTTACTAGCTTCCCAGTTCATAGCCTGTTTGCGAGCAATTTTTACTGGGATTTTAGAAACATCACCGTTAAAGCGGACCCGGTAGACCGTACATTCATAGTTGCGTTCTTTAAGCTGAGCCTGTTTGGGGGTCAGGGAGGTGCTAAACCCCAGAGAGTCGCAGAGATATTTAATCTGTTCTGCTAGCGTTTTGAGTTTGGTTGTGATTTCATAGGGACCACGTTGCTGGATTTGGTAGTGACCGTCTGAATCAATAAGTCCGGCTAAAAGCTCGAGCCTTTGGGCGCTCGAGC
This sequence comes from Trueperaceae bacterium, assembly GCA_020431825.1. Classification (GTDB taxonomy): domain Bacteria; phylum Deinococcota; class Deinococci; order Deinococcales; family Trueperaceae; genus JAHEBB01. The sequence goes on from JAGQHN010000062.1 coordinate 23,396, forward strand.
TGTAAAGATAGCTGTCCGGTATATGCTTATTTCCTAAGACACCTAATTGCCGCAACATACCCTGTAAAGATTCTGCTTTTGTTGCCAAAGAACCACCCTGCTGACCACTGGTAATGGAATAAGTGGGGCAGCGTTCGCCATTGTTATCTTCCTTGGTGACCGTAAGTCCCAGGCTTTTAGCATAATTCTCCAGATAGCAAATGACCTCTTTATCTCTGCTTGTAATGCCCACTGCCTGACTACGACCATCGCCCAGCCACAGCCCCAGAAAATAGGGATCAATAGGTAGATTCTGCTTGGGTAATTCAATAGCAACTTTAAATCCCTTGTAGTTGGTTCTAAATTTGTCGCTTTTTTTGAGCCAATCTCTCACTGAAATATCAATGATTTCGCCTTTGCCAGGGTTACGGCTTTGTTTAAGCGTTAAGATGTGACTCTCGTTGACCCGGTAATCAATGCCCTGACACTGCCTGATCCAGTACATCATTTCTCGACCCTGAGCCAGAGATAAAACACGTCTGGGTGTTGAATCTGGCCCCATGAGTTCATCGCCAACCTTGACCTCTTCTACTTTTACGAGCCGACCATCAGCTCTTACGACTCTGGTGCCTTTGGCTAAGCATTTACCCATTGCTGGTCTGGCAGCCAGCACAACCAGACTACTGGGCTGTAAGCCTGCGGTTAAAAGATCAAGTTCTTTGAAGCCCGTTGCTAGTCCCGAAACCGGGTCAGGGTTGCTTAAGAGCTCATTGATATGATCAAAGGTTTCAACGACCAGACCACCCATATCCTGAAAATGATGACTGCGTTTATTACTTGATAAATCAAAGATATTGGCCTCAGCCTTATCAAGAATGTCTTCCAGGGGCATGGCCTGGTCATAGGCGCTTTGCATAATCTGACCACTAGCGCTTATGAGATCGCGTAAGACAGCTTTTTCTGCCACGATTTTGGCATAATTTTCGGCGTAGGCAGCTGTTGGAACGCTGTCAGCCAAACCAATCAGATAGGCGACGCTACCGATAGACTCGAGCTCTCCTGACTGCCTTAGCTCTTCGGTCACCGTAACCAGGTCAATCGGTTCAGCCCGTCTAAAAAGTCGTTCAAAGGCCCTAAAAATAATACGGTGACCTTCTTTATAAAAATGGTTGGCTGTTATAGCTCCCTCAATGGTGGCAAAGACTTCGTTATCAAGCAGAATACTGCCCAAAACGCTTTGCTCAGCTTCTAAATTTTGCGGTGGGGTACGACTTTCCATGTCTATGCCAACCCTTTTTACTCACTAATAACTTGAACTTCTGGTGTGTGACGGTGACCCTTTCAGAGGTCGGGGATAGTATTTTACATGAATTGCGTTCGTTTGCAAGCGACTAGGTTCTTGAGAACGGATTCGTTAAGATGATACAGGATGATCGTGCAATGGCTGACCACTCTGGGTGCCGTGCTGGCAGGTTTTTTGCTGGGGTCTTTGCCTCTTGGAAGTTATCTGGTCAGGTTTCTTAGTGGTAAAGACGTCAGGCATTTGAGTGCCCACAATCTGGGGGTTGAAAATCTTTTACGGGCACTGGGGGTCAGGGTTGCTCTGGCTTCCTTTTTTCTGGATTTACTTAAAGGTTTTTTGCTGGTACTGGCTTTTCCAACCAGCCCCTGGGCGGCTTTGGGTGTTTTCTTTGGGCATCTTTACCCCTTACCGCAGTTCGTTCGCGGGGACCCACCACGAGGCCGTGGCAATGGTGTACTGATCGGTATACTGGCTGCCTGGTCGGGGCTAGGGGTTCCCTGGTATGTTGTTGCTTTACCTGTCATTCTCTACGCTGCTTTGGTTGCCTACTGGGGCTATGTCAGTCTGGCGACGCTTTTGGCTCTGCTCAGTTTGCTGATGCTGAGCTTACTTACGCCTTCCACTGCTTTAAGCTTGACCTGTTTGGGGCTTTTGCTCCTGTCGCTCTGGCGGCACAAGGCGAGTGTAGCAAGGCTGATTGAAGGGCTCGAGCCCAGGCTCGATGACCCGCCACCCGTATTTGACTTTGATCCCGACGTGATTCCACTGGCCTTTATGATTCATCCGCTTAGTTTTGAGGATTTCTGGCAATCGCTTAGTTTTAAGAAGCTGAAACCCCTGGTATCACTTTTGCCTGAAACTTGGCTTAAGGCGCTACTGCCTCGCCTGAGACCACAGGTGCATGGCCTTATAGAAGGTATTACTTTAAAGGATGGACGCAAGCTGCGCGTTTTACTTATCGGTGGCCCCATGTTACCCGAGCAGATTCGTCAGCAACCTGAGGCTGCTGTGCGCATGGCGATTCAAGGCGCGAGGCTAGCCCAGTGGCAGGGGGCTCAGGTTATGGGCCTTGGTGCTTTCTGGTCAACTGTTGGTAATAAAGGGCAGGCGGTGCAGGATGCTGTTCCTGGTATTGCCATAACCAATGGAGGAGCCTATACCGCAGCGACCATCAAGGCTGCGATTCCAGGTCTGCTAAAAGCCTTTGAACGAGAAGGGGGGAAGCTCAGGCATGCTTCTGCTGCTGTGGTAGGTGCCAATGGCGTGGTGGCCTTTGGCATTGCTCGCACCGTTGCATCTGAACTTGCCCAATTAATTCTTATTGGTAAAGATGAAACGCGACTGTTGCGCAGTGCTGAGACATTAAAAAGAAAATTTCCTGATACGGATATTCAGGTAAGTATCAATATCAAAAAATGTGCGGAGGCCGATCTGGTGTTTAGTGCCACTTCTGATCCAGACCCGGTGATTTACCCTGAGCATGTGAAGCCAGGTGCCTGGCTGTTTGATCTGGGGCGACCGGCTGATCTTGATGTGTCTGTACGCTCTGTACCCGGCATTCATATTATCCCTGGAGGGGTTGTGAAGCCACCAGGAGAGATGCAGAGTAATCTCGATATTCATTTTGGTGATGGGCTTATACCTGCCTGTCTGGCTGAGTCCATGATTATGGCGGCAGCCAAAGCCTATGACCGGGCTTCGCTGGGCGAGGCAACCAAAACTGCCAATATAGAGTTTTATCTGGAAGAAGCCGCTAATCTCGGATTTGAAGTGATTACCAGAGATCAGTACGTGAAAGAAGTTGTCATGTTATGAGTTATGTGTTTCGTATGAAAGGTGACCTCGAGCATCCGGCTTTAGATGAACTCTGGCAGTTGGGAGCGCAGGGTGTGCGTCAAGAAGGCGATGAGGTGCTGGTCTATTTTGCAGCGAAGCTTGACCTTATTCAGGAAGGCTCCTGGCAGGAAATAGACGATCAGGGCTATATCGAGGCTTACTATGCCTCTTTGCAACCTGTTGTTTTAGAGCATCTGGTCATTGCTCCAACGCACAGCGAAGTGGGTCTAAAGGTGGGGCAAAAAGTGCTCTGGTTAGACCCTGGTATGGCGTTTGGTACCGGGCATCATGAAACCACAAAAATGGTTCTGGCAGGGCTCGAGCAACTCGAGTTAGCAGGTAAAACGGTGCTAGATGTTGGGGCAGGTTCAGGCATTCTGGCCATTGCGGCTGATCTGCTTGGGGCGGCTCGAGTGCTGGGGGTAGATATAGACCCCTTAACCATTCCTGTTGCCGAGGAAAATGCCCGACTTAACCGCTCGAGGGCGCAGTTTGAAGAGGGAACGCTTGATTCTGTCATGCTAAAGCCCGAAGTGATTGTGGCTAACCTGTTTGCCGAATTGCACATTCGCCTGGCTGAGGCTTACTGCCAGTGTTTAAAACCACATGGAGACCTGCTCCTGAGCGGCATTATGCGGGAAAAAGAAGCGATGGTCATGGAGGCGCTCAGTCCTTACTTTGTGCATCTGAGGATCAGGCATGATGGTGAGTGGAGCTTTATTGCCGCACAAAAAGCATGAGGCAGCACCGTGTTTATATCCCAGATTTAAGGCAAGGAAGCCTCGAGCTGTTTGGTGAAGAGGCCCATCATCTTATTAAGGTTTTGCGAGTTAAGCCCGGCATGCGGCTTGAAGCTTTTAATGGTCAGGGGCTTTATGCCGCTGCCGAAGTTAAAGAAGTGGACAGGCATCAGCTAAGTTTAGAGGTCTTTTTGCTAAAAGAGACCGAACTCGAGTCGTCTGTAAAAGTAACGCTGGCAGTTGCCCTGTTAAAAGGAGATAAGCTTGCCGATGTGGTGCGGCAGGCTACCGAATTGGGGGTTCATAAGATTCAGCTTTTTAGCAGTCAGTTTGCCGATGTTCCCGAACTGTCTCAGAATAAGCTCGAGCGTCTGCGCAAAATTACCATTGAGGCCGCGAAGCAATCTGGGCGTAGCTTTATACCTGACGTCCTTGAACCTGTACCACTCAAAAACCTGATCCTGACTAAACCCTGTCTGATTGCCCATCCTTATGCTACTCAGACTCTCAAAAACATCCTCATTGAAAAAGAAGTAATGATTATTACGGGGCCAGAAGGAGGGGTAAGTGAAGATGAACTTAGCTACTTGGAAAAACAGGGTGCAGAGGTGATTAAGTTTGGACCGCGTATCTTACGAGCAGAAACCGCACCCACCGCACTTTTAGCTGCTTTACTTTTGCCTCAGGCTCTCTAGGATGTAGCATGAACTTATCTAAACTTTTCACTTTTCACTTTTTACTTTTTACTCTCACCTCTTGCACTTTGCTCTATATACCACCGGTTTTAGAAACCCAGGAAATGCCAGAAACGCTCAATATTGACGGCTCGAGGGGCTTATTTCTTGCAAACGATGAGCTAATCCTGGCGGTACAACTTAATCAGGTACCCCAAGAAGGCTGGCTTATGGTGCAGTGGTTCTCTGATACCAATAGTGAAGTAGGTTCTGACGCGCAGTGGATTGATAGCCGTCAGGTTGGACAAGTGCTTAATTATGTTCTGCCCGGCAAGATTGATCTGTCAGAGGGAACCTGGCGAGCGGTGGTATCGTTTCAAAATCAGTTAATTAGACAGTTTTCTATCGATGTTGCCAGAACAAATTAACCTGTTTGTAACTCAAGGATTATTACCGCTTTAGCATTTTAGAGGAACGGGTCAGAGCTGAAGAGAGCCCTTCGGTTACAACTACTCCCAAGCTTTGGAGAGGTTCTGACACTTATGTAGCTCCATGGTTGGTTTGCAATCCTGCAAACCAACCCGAGTAAACAGTCCTGAACCACAGG
>JAGQHN010000063.1 GCA_020431825.1 Trueperaceae bacterium
CACCCCTTTTTTCGCTATATCTTTTAGGACGGCCTCGAGGGCATAAAGATTGCCATGTATGTCAGCAATGACAGCTATACGCATCTTGAATTAGGGGCATTCAAAGTTTTACAACTTGCTTGGCCTTAGCTGCGTCATAACAGGCCAGCGCTACTTTTAAGGCTTCAAAGCCATCTTTCCAGCCGATGCTAGGGTCACGGTCTTCCTTTATGCTGTTTATAAACTCCTGCACCATAGCGGTACTCGAGTCTGACCCCCAACCCAGCCAGTTTGCCTGCCTCGAGTTTTGTTTGCTGTAGTAATTCAGGTACTGATTAAACGCATCTACTGCAATGGCGCCTTGTTCCCCAATCACTTCCATTTTCAGGTGACCCCAGCGGGGGTAAACGGCTTCAGGCCGACTCCAGGAGCAGTCGATGCTGGCAAAAACGCCATTGGCAAAACTTAGCGTAACGAGGCCTGCGGTATCTATTTCGGCATCAGGTGTAAAAGGATTGGCAACTTCGGCATAAAGGTCGCTGGCTTCAGAGTCTAAGAGCCAGCGGTAGAGGTCGAGCAAATGCACCGTATGGTCCATGACTGCTCCGCCACCCGCTAGCTTTTTGTCGGCAAACCAGCTCCGGTGACGTCTGGGAATCTCTGAGTGATTGATGCCATTAATAGCGTAGATTTTTCCTAAATCGCCGCGCTCTATCATTTCTTTTAGCGCCACAATGCTGGGGTCAAAGCGCATGGGAAATGCGGTCATAAACTTGATGCCTGCTTTATCTATTTCTTCTTTTATAGCCAGTCCATCTTCAAGGGTCGTAGCAATGGGTTTTTCACACAGAATATGAACGCCAGCCGCTGCAGCCAGTTTGACATCGGCAAGGTGATTGGCATTTTCTGAGCAGATGACCACGCCCTCGAGCTTTTGATCAAGCAGTTCTTCATGACTGCTAAACCAGGGCACGCCGTAGAGTTCGGCAAAAAACTTGCCCTGTTCTTTATCAGTATCAGAAAAACCGACAAACTCGACGTCTTGCAGCTTGCGCAAGATTTGTAAAAATCCATCGGCGTGAACATGGGCAAAACTCATAATTCCCAGACGCATTAGTTGCCTCCTAAAAAGACGACCTGACCCGTTTTCAGGGACTCTTTGGCTGCCAGGGCAAGCCTGAGTGCCTCGAGCCCATCTTCAGGACTAACCAGAAAGGGTTTATTGTCACGAATGGCTTCATAGGCATGTTTGATCTCAGTAACATAAGGGTCTTCAGCAATACTGCTACTCGGGATGCCAACTCGAGCCACTTTTGTACGCTCTTGCGGTTTTAAAAAGGGTTTAATCGTCTGGCTATCATCACTTTGCCACTCAATAAGACCCTCTGAACCTGCTATGTCTATACCCGTTCGGAAAAAGCCTGGAGGATAAGCCCAGCCTCCCTCAATAAGCGCCATGGCGCCACTTTCAAACCCCAGCGTGATTAGCGCGTAGTCTCCTGGAGCGTCGTTAACCGTACTACGGATGCTTTTGGCATAAACGCGTTTCACCTCCCCGGCAATCGAGCGCGCATAGTCCAGGTCATGAAGCATGAGATCAACAATCATGCCGCCACTCCTTTTGTCATCGGTAAACCAGGCTTCGTCACCAAGAGGTTGATAGCCGATGCGCTTTAACCTTATAACGCCTAGCTCACCAAGCTGACCTGCATCAATCGCTGCTTTGGCTGCTCGGTACTGAGGAAAAAAGCGCACCACCATAGCAATAAAAAGCCTGACGCCTGCCTTGTTACAAGCTGCAATCATGGCTTCAGCATCCTCGAGTGTTAGGGCTATGGGTTTTTCACAGATAATGTGTTTTTTTGCCCGGGCAGCTTCCAGAACCATGTCTTTATGTAAATCGCTTGGAACACATAGATCAATTATGTCAACGGCCTCGAGCAAATCTTGATGGTTGTCATAAGCCTTTATGCCATAGGTTTCTGCCAACTGTTTTGCCGATTCTTTATTTTTAGCGCTTACACCAACAAACTCTGCGCCACTTTTTTGCCAGCCTTTGGCATGGGCATTGCCCATGGTGCCAGCGCCGATAATGCCAACTTTCATAGTTACCTCTAAAGCAGTGACTGCTCTGACTCGAGCAGTTCCGGGTGATATTTTTGCCAGTAACGCGTAACGCCCATAACAGTCATTTCATAATTGCTTGATTCCTGATGCCGCTCCATAACTTCTGGTGGGGCGTCATCAGCCAGCAGCTCGGCATTGCCCAGTGCGGCAATGCGCGCGATTAAGCTCTCCCTCTCCTGGCCTTCTTGCATGCCCTGCAAGATTTCATCGGCCCATTCCTGATTACGTTCGGGCACAGCACTCAGATGACCTTCGACATCTTCGACGGGTCCAAAGTGGGTCAGTAATAGCCGTTTGGCACCTGTCTTTAGCATGGTTTGAATGCTTCCCTGCCAGAGCTCGAGGTCAATATCTGGGGGTGGTAAGGCCGGGCGAATTACCGAAGAACCCGTTAAGCGGATATTGGCGACATCGCCTGTAAACAAATCTTTGCCATTAACCAGATAGGCCAGGTGATGTGAGGCATGGCCCGGGGTGTAGAGTGCCTCAATCTTATAGTCCAGTATTGTTAGGTTCTCACCGCCGCTAAGAACACGAAGCTGCGTTTCTAGAATGGGAACCATTTTCCCCCAGAGTTTATCCATAGCGTCGCCATAAATGCGCTCGGCACTAGTCATAAGCTTAGTAGGGTCGTGCATATGTTTGGCGCCGCGCTCATGAACATAGACAGGGGCACCTGTCAGCCTGGCCAGTTCACCTGCTGCGCCAGCATGGTCCAGATGAATATGCGTCACCAGAATGCTGTCCAGGTTGTCCAGCCTAAAGCCTGCAGCCTTAACGCCAGCTTTGATGGTTTCTAAGGTAGACCCCGGCCCTGTTTCAATCAAAGCAAAGCTTGCAGCTTTACCTGGTAGCAGATAAACGCCAAGTTTGCCTGACACCTCCAGGTGCTGAGTATCGAGTAAAAAAAGGTTGCCAAGATCCTGCACCGCAGGAATGCTGACATAGGACATCAGGTGGCAGCCTCAACGGTGTTGGTTAGGCTACCTATGCCCTCAACCGTGATTTCTAGCGTGTCACCTACCTGTAATGGTCCTACCCCTTCCGGGGTACCGGTAAGGACGAGGTCTCCTGGCTCGAGCGTTAAAAACTTGCTGATATAACTCAGGATGGTCGGAATAGTAAAGATGAGGTCTCTGGTATTACCATTTTGTTTTAGCTCACCGTTCACTCGGGTTTGTACTTGCAAGTTACTGGGGTCGAGGTCGGTCTCTAACCAGGGGCCAACCGGACAGAATTTATCAGCGGACTTACCTCTGGTCCACTGGAGGTCGGCTTTCTGACGGTCCCGGGCAGTCACGTCGCAGGCACAGGTATAGCCCAAAATGTAATCAAAGGCATCTTCTTCGGCAATGTTTTTCATTTTGCGTGAGATGACAATGGCTAACTCACCCTCATAGTGCAGGTTTTGTGTCCAGCTTGGGTAAGGAATAGGGTCGCCAGGGTTACTGAGCGCCTGAATACTTTTTAAGAAGAGTCCGGGTTCTGTAGGCAAATTATCTTTGCTGCCGCCCATTTCAGCCACGTGGTCAGCATAATTTTTACCCACGCAGATAATCGTTTTGGGTTCGCAAGGCGCCAGTAGAGTGACATCAGATAGGGTTGTCACTAAGCCAGTGCGGCTGCCCATCATGCTGCTTAGCTGGTGGACATTCCCCCCTTCGAGTTCTCCCCAGCTTATGCCGTCATAGCTTTGATAACGAATTCGTTGCACGTCTTTCACCTCTTACCTGAGTTTGGCTAGCTAAAAGCTGTTTATGACTTAAGTGAGCCATCTACCCTGTGGGTTTTCCAGCGAGGTTTATCATACCTGTTCATTTTGGCTTTACCAGCTCATTTCAAACGAGCGAATACAAAATAGGCTTAGGGTTTACTTTGGCTGTTTGACTCGAGCTGCTTTTGCTTAACTAAGAAACCAAACGGTTCTAAGATGAGCAAAATGTGTTAAGTATTTCACTTTATTCACCCAAATCTCACCAAGTTCAAATGTCTGTGAATTTTTCAACAAAAAGTGTTTTGACGCAAATGTTAGGTTTTTCACGAAGAGCGCGTGTTGAAAGAGGTTGAAATGGGCCGACATACAATTTATTGCTTACTGTTTTTGCTTTTGCTACTGGCTAGTTGTTCGGGAGACCTTAGTCTAGAGAATTCTTCTGAGCCAGAACCTGTAGTGCCACCTGTGGTAGAGGAACCTGTGGTAGAGGAACCTGTGACCGAGGAGCCTGCTTTACCAGAAGCTTCAGCAACAGGATTTTTTCTTTTAGATTTTAAAAATGGTACCAGTCGAAATCTGACAACAGCTGATTTGTCAGGTCAGAGCTTTTACGAACATGATACCGGGGTTAGCTTTGCATTTTCGGTTCCTGTGACTGACCTTAGCTATCCAGGCATTTACTCGGCAACAGTGACAATTAGCAATAAGTCGGGTCAGGCGATTAATCTTAATAATTTCCCCATAGATACCGCCCAGCTAATTATCAGTAGCTTTGCTGCCCAGGATGAGTCGGGTCAAGGGCTCGAGGGAGGCGGTATTGCCAATAGCGATGGCTATAAGGCCGAATCTCTCTATCCTTTCTTGTGGATAAAGCACCCGGACGAGGTTGCCGAAGTGCCTGAGTTTCAAACAGGTATTAAGCGCGTCTTAGACCCCGATGAAAGTATTTCTCGCAGCATTGATATTTCTTTGCCTCAAGCCGCCACACAGGTTCTAATTGAGGTGCAATTGCTGGCTGAGTCTATGGCCGCCAATAATATTCCGGTGGCAGGCAACGCCTATGCTACTGTTCTTGCAGGTAGTTACGGAGAAGCTGGCGCGAGTGACGGCTTGGCACATCAGGCGAAACTCAATTTACCTACGGCTGCGGAAAGCTGCGGAGGCTATCTTCATATTATTGAAAATAACTCAGGCATTTTTAAGCGCTATGGCAATAATAGCCTCGAGACCACCAATGCCACTTACCGCATTTCAAACAACCTGGGCGGCCTTGACTGCTACAAAGGTTTGAGTGATCAGCTGGTCATTGCCGATACCGGTTTGCGACAGGTGTACCTGAGCAGTAGCTATAGTCCGGCAGCGATTTCAGAAGTGATTGGCAGTGGCGAAGTGGGGCAGCTTGACGGTGATGTGGCAACGGCTAGTTTTGCTGAACCTGTTGATGTCGCGAGCCTGGGCAAACATATTTATGTAGCTGATAGTGGCAGTATTCGTCAGATTAGCGAGCTAGATCGCAATTATTATGTGACCACAGTTCTGGCTGAGCAGGCAGGCAAGATTATCAGTCTGACAACAGATAACGTTAAAACGGTTTTCTACCATTTTGTAGCTACTGATCCTGCCTTAAGTGGTATCTATGCTCTGGATACAGAGAGCTTAGAGGCTAAACTCATCTGGCAAAATGCTGCCGTTAAGGTCATACGTTGGGATGGGGCAGCAGGCCTATTTGCCAGTGTTGCTGGACAGCTTTATCACCTTTCTCCAGTAGCAGATGCATGGTCAGCAACGTTAGCGGCAGGTTCAGAGACGATAGCTAGCATTGCCGGAGGCAAAATGGCACTCGAGGCTTATCTGGGTGAGATCGGCTATTTTGATGTGGACGCCGGCACCCTTTACCTGCCTTCAAGCAACAATCAGCAGGTCATACGGATTGACCGCCTCAGGTAAAACCCAACGCTCTAAACAAAAACGCCCGGTTACAAAACCGGGCGCTGCTTTTTGGCTCGAGCCTTAGGGCTGCATGGAATTAACACTGACATTACTTACAATTTCAAAGCCGTTTGGCAAGCCAGCCAATGCCTCATGGGAGAATAGGGCTGAGACAGCAGTAGGGTCAGAGGTTGCAATCACGTAGGTGCGGTAGCTCTGACCTGCAGAACCAAAGCGCACTCGAGCCTGCCATGAGCCATCTGCTGAAGGCGTGATTTCTTGCTGGGGGTAAACGATAGGAGGGTTACTGCTGGGGCTTTCCAAGACTACAAAGAAGCGCTCTCCGGCTTGCGGGTCGCGGAGCCTGCCCTCAAGATTTACCCAACCATCAGAGCTTTGCACCACAGTACCATTTGTCGGTGTATCAATAGCGGCGCGGTAGCTGCCCATGTCGACAGGGGTAAAAGTAGCCGTTAAGCCTGGCAGATTAAGGCTAGAGCCTGTTGTAGCGGTTTCACCAGGGAGCACAGCACTCACTGTTGCATCCCCTTGCTCGAGTTCGCCCCCCATATTCATAGTGATAGGGGTTGGAGTGTCGGTTTTGGTGCGGTTTCTAAAAAATTCATAAGCCAGGCCAAATAAAACGATATAGGCCGCAAGTGCGATGGCTAACCATCCTGAAGGGGTAATGCGTGATCGTTGTGTCATAGTGAATCCTTCATCTCTCGGTATCATTAATCGGTAAGGTCACCGATAGTATGAACGTATTATAAGAAACCTGAAGTATAAAAAGTTCTCAGATATCACGTTCATAAATAAAAGGTGAAAAGGCTATAGTTTGCGGTTTCCTTGCTCGAGGCCTGTATCAGAGCCTTAATGTCAGGCTCTCAAAATCCCATTTGTTAGGTGCATAACAGAAACAATAGTAGCGCCTGAGCAGTGGCCAACCGCCCTTAATTAAAGTAAGTGAGTCCGCAAATGATTGGCCAAAAAAGTTTAATGGTTGCTCGGATTTTTGGTGCTGATCTTTCAGTTGAGCAAGATTAAGACAGGGCGTCTGGTAAAAAGATAGCAGCATAGGGATCGTATTTTGGGTTGCGCCTCCAGGCACAAGTCTTTTTTAGAACTTGATTAAGTTCTTTTTAGATTTTGGAACAGTTTGTCTCAGCAAAGCTTTAAAGAAAGCATGTTAGACTACCTCACAGTGTGAAAAAGTATCTTCAAGTCTGTTTCTTTTCACTCTTTTTATTAGCCTCGCTCGTTTTCACTCAGGAACGGTATAACTACCTAGCCATTAATGGAGAACGTTGGGATGAGGCCGGGCCCTTCTATTTCATGAAGCAGGGCAATAATAAGGATGCCTATGCCAGTGCCAAGACGCTTGCTCTGGCAACGGGGCTAAGCCTGGAAATAGGGGCAGATGAACTAACATTTAGCCGGAGAAACATCAGTCTGAGCATTAAGCGTACCAGCAATATTATGCAGGGCCTGGAAAAATCGCCTGACAACCTGAGTCTAAATGGTCAACCCTTTGAGGGACCCATGGCGATTACGGTTGACGGTGAAGATTATGTGGCTATAAACACGCTCAGTGAGGCGTTTGGCTTTGAGAGTGGCTGGTTGCCTGAGGAACTTACCGTTTTTATCAAGACACAGGACGAGCCTGGGGTGGCGACTGCGGCCTATACGCTGTCAGAGCCCCGTATTGGTGTGCAGGAAAATGGCTCGAGCCGAGTGGTGGTTGAGTTACCTCCAGGGGCCATCTATAGCATTTCGGTTAAGGATGATCGGTTTGTTATTCAGTTTGACGGTGCTGCCACGCCAGACTTCAATCAAAAGATGGACGATGCCAATCTTGAAACAGTTCAGTACGCTCTGGTCAACAACGAGCCCGCGCTGGTTATTACGACTACCTATCTCCTAAATGCCGACGGCACTGGCTTTAAGCGTGGTGCCCTAGGAGCAACTGAGAGCAATCCGAATGAGCGTTTGTTTGTTGATTTTTCGCCCACTTTGGTGGGTAACCCGGTTAGTGAATTGTCCAGTCTCGAGCTGACTGAAATGAGTCCTGCGCTAAGCAGCGCTCATGCTCCTGCCAGCAATCATAAAATTGTGGTGATTGATGCTGGACATGGAGGCAAAGACTCAGGCGCTGTCTCTAGCTATGGGCGTGAGGAAGAGGTGGTTTTAAATACTGCCTTAAAACTGAGAGATATTTTGACGGCAGCAGGAATAGAAGTCATCATGACTCGAGACACTGATGTATTTTTAGAGCTGGCGGAGCGCGCTGATTTTGCTAAACCCGAAACCAATTTGTTTATTTCTATTCATGCTAATTCGTTTAGCGGGGAAGAGCCCAATGGCATTGAGACTTATGTCTTCGGCGAACCTCTTGATGATTCTCAAATTGCGCTGGCGATTAAGGAAAATGGGGGGGGCAGTGAGGGTCGCTCCCTGACCGAAGAGGCTAGAAATTTCGCCAATAGCATTCAGGGGCAAATTTACCGCGAAACCCAGTTTCAGTACAGCACGGCACTTGCTGAAGTGGTTCAGCATCATTTAATTAGTGCAACGTCTGCTAAAGATCGAGGGGTTAGGCACAACTATCTCTATGTTTTGCGTAAAGCGCGAAGCCCAGCTATTTTGGTTGAAGTGGGTTTCATCAGTAACCCGGTAGAGGGACCAAAACTGGTTACAGATAGTTATCAAGATGCGTTGGCGCAAGCATTGGGTTCCGGCATCATTGATTTTCTTAATGAAGGGGGACTGCGTGCCAGCGCCAGACCCTAGTTTTTGACAGGTGTCAGATTTAACAGGTCTTAGATTTAACAGTCGATAGATTTAACCTTATTTGATACAAAAGTAGTCTGAAATGTCTGAGTTGAAAGAATTTGCTTATGAATGTACGACCAAACGGTGGTACACTGCTCAGGTTATTTGTTAGCATGTGAGGTTGTGAGCGTATTGTTATCTGGCTATAGGGTTTACGGGATAAAGCAGATCTTTGTATATGAGTTTTACTCCGAGGCTAGCCGATGTTTCTAACACAACTAAGTGGTAACAGTCAGGGCTCGAGTGGGGCGGAGCTAATCGAGTTTTTTCTGCAATCGCCCGAAACAGCCAGTTTGATTATAGAGTCTCTGGACGCTTCAGCCCTTTTACTTCTGCATCAGGGAAAAGTTCAAAAGCACTACAGCTTTGCTAAAGCGCTTGATATGGACCTGAGAGGGCTCGAGTTTTTTTACTATCAGCACCCCATGAATGGGCATATTGAATTTCCTAGCCGTTTTCCAGCAAGCATTAATCCCCTTTTGCGTGCCCTACCCGCCTTACCTGAAACCTATGTTCGACTGGCGAAAGGGCAGGATTTTAGTGAAACGCTTAAGCTTTTTGTAGATGAGAGTTTCTCTGGCTATGTGAGGTTAGAGGCTGATCTGAAACAGGGCGTCTTACTGATCAAAGAAGGGGCCATTAGCATGGCGGTAGTTGAGCATGATGATCAGATTCAAGAGGATAATGACGCCCTGCGCACCCTGAGAAGTTTGCCCCTAGAATCTCACAGTCTTATGGCGCTACGACCCTTAGCCCCAACGATTTTAGAAGGTCTTTTGTCGCTAGCAGCTAAGAACAGGTCGCATGGCAGTCATATTTTTAATGGGCTCGAGTGCACCGAAGCAGGCTACGCCTTTTTCAAAGATGGCCGCGTTATCCTTCGCACCTCAGCCGAGCTGATGGGTGACGCTGGTTACTATCCAAACCTTACCAGCGCCCGCACGCTGGCAATGCCAGATGAGCCGCCGGGCTGGGAACAAAAAGCCTATTTACTTACTTTAAGGGGCCGGGATGCGCTTAATGCCATTACTGATTTGGCCATGCAGTTTCAGCAAAGCTTTGGTGATGAAGGCAAAAAAGTCTTAAGCCGTGTTGCCAAAGATAAGACGCCTGAAGTTTTGGCGAACAGCCTGCAGCTGAACCTGACAGACTTGAAAAGCTGGCTTGACAGGCTCGAGCGAGAAGGGCTTATTCGGCAAGTCAGCGCCTCTTAATTCATATGAAATGGCTACTCTATAAAGCTTGCCAGCGTTTGCCTGGTAGAAAAGGTTGATCGTGTCGGACTCGAGTCGTTTTGCTGAAGATGATATTTCTTTACGCGATATTTATTTGCTTATTCGTAAACATTGGCTGGTTATTGTTTTTCTTCCGCTTGTTCTGGCAATCCTGGCTTTTGTGGTTTCAAGTTTTTTACCCAAATCGTATGAGGCTGAAAGTGTTGCGCTGGTAACCCCCAGCCCTATTCGCTTAAGTGGCAATGCCAATTTGAGCTACCGCCCTCCCATCGAAGTTTCTTATGAAGCCTATGAAACCCTCGCTAACAGTAAAGGGGTGCTTGATCAGGCCATTGAGCGAGCCGGGCTAGATGTAAAAGGCTTTAATGGAAAGGTTAGTCAGCTGGTGGGTCCACAGCGGCCTGATCAGGTGGTGCCGCTTCTGGCAGCGCACACAGTGACTTACGGGGACCCCGAAGAGGCTGCCAAACTGGCCAATGCCTGGGCAGAAGTTACGCTCGAGACCACCCAAAAAAGCCTGCTTACGAATCTTGACCCACTGATTGTGCAGACAACAGAAGAGGCCAAACGAGTAAGGGAAAATCTTGCGACTGCTGAAAAAGACCTTGAAGCTTTTGAAACAAGGGATAATAGTCAAAGCCTGCAGGCTACCCTCGATCAAATAACCCAGCTTATTGCCAACGCAGACAATGGTCGGGTAACGATTAGTGAGTTAAAGCAACAAAACCTTGACCTTAATGTGGCGCTTCTGTTAAATCAAGTAAGTCAAAATCAAGATAATCAAAGTCAAATGGCAACTAAGCTTGCTAACTCGAGCCTTAACCTGAGTCAGGAAATTGCTGCCAATGATGCCTTCATTGCCACTCTCGAAACGCAAGCCCTCTCAGCCGAATTGCAGGATGAGCTCGACTACCGCCGCTCACTGGCAGCAAGTCTGGCGGCCAGACAGGAGCTTCTGGCAGAGCAACTTACGACTTACCAGCAAAAACAAACAGACTTGCAGGCCCAACTGGCGGGTCTTAAACGGGAAAGGGCAGAGTTAGAACGGGCACTCGAGTTGGCTCAGACTGCCTACGATAGTATTGTGACGCTCGAGCCCAGCCTTGATTTTCTTACGAAAGTCACGCCCAGTAGCACCCAGCTCCTTAATGTAGCCTCGGTACCGACGGAGCCTTCCGGACCCAATCCACTGTTAAATGCTGCGATCGTTCTCTTGCTTTCAGGACTCCTTGTTCTGATATTCGTTTTTCTTAGAGAAGCTATCAGCTAAAGAGCAAGCTTGTGATGCTTCCTATTGGCAGAGGGTTGGGGAAAGTCTATTATGCTCTCATAATGATTGACTTCCAATTAAGTAAGGTAAGCGAATGAATGTCACGATTATAGGAACAGGCTACGTCGGCTTGACAACCGGCCTGGCGTTTAGCTTTATAGGGCATAAAGTCCACTGTATTGATAAAAACCCGGCAATTGTTGAAAAACTAAAAGCTGGAACTATGACGATTCATGAGCCAGGCTTAGAAGAACTCTATCAGCAGGGTAAACATAACCTCGATATTCGTACCGATATCCCCGAGCTAAGCGGTCAGGGCGTTGTGCTCATCGCTGTAGGTACCCCTACCAAACCCAATGGAGATGCGGACCTGCAATATGTCGATGCAGCAGCCAAAGAAGTCGCAGAACGTATTCAAGAAGGTGCCCAGCTCGTTATCGTTAATAAATCAACGGTGCCTATTGGTAGCGCTCAGCATGTTAAAGGCATTATTCAGCGCACCCTGGCAGAACGTAATGTCAACGCAGACATTCATGTGGCTTCTAATCCTGAGTTTTTGGCAGAAGGTCGCGCAGTCCATGACTCGCTCTATCCTGACCGTATTGTTATTGGCGCAGAAAGCCCGGTAGCAGTAGGTATTTTAAGAGAACTCTATGCCCCTCTCCTGGAACAAACCTTTACCCCACCCAAAGGCACCCCCCGACCCGAACGTTACACCTTACCTCCCCTGATTACCACAACACCAACCAGCGCTGAACTGACCAAATACGCCGCCAACTCTTTCCTGGCAACCAAGATTAGCTTTATTAATGAGTTTGCGGGTTTAGCTGAGCGTGTCGGTGCTGATATTACCCAGGTCGCCAGAGCTATTGGTCTGGATACCCGTATTGGTGGTAAATTTCTTCATGCTGGCATTGGCTGGGGTGGGAGCTGCTTTGGTAAGGATACCCGGGCCATTATGACCACAGCGCAGGCCTATGACTATGACATGCCAATTGTAGATGCTGCAGTTAGTGTAAATAAAAAACAACGAATGCATGTTATTGACCGTTTGCAAAAGGAATTAAAAGTCCTTCGGGGTACCACCATTGGTCTCTTAGGCTTAGCCTTTAAAGGTAATACCGATGATCTGCGTGATGCACCCGCCTTAACGCTCATAGAGCATTTGCATGAACGTGGAGCGGTTATACGGGTCCATGACCCCATTGCTATTGAGGCATGCCGCAGACATTATCCTGATTTGCCAGTAGAGTACTGTGAAGACGTCAGCTGTCTGGCAATGGGCTGTGACGCTCTGGTTATTGTGACTGACTGGCAAGAATACAAAGAGCTTCCCTTAGCCGAGATGAAAGCCAAGATGCGTGGTGACTACATCTTGGATGCGCGTAACCTGATTAACCCAGGTGATGTTGAGCCGTTTGGGTTTAGGTATGGGGGAATTGGGCGTTAAATCTTAAGCTTATAGCAGGTATCATCTGGTTAGTTATAGCAGGTATCATCTGGTTAGTTACATGATTGTTTTAAAAAGCCGTGTTGATTAACTTGCTTTCGGTCTAGACTGTAGCCTTTCCTGTTAACCTGTTATACTTCTGAACCCCAACTAGAAGGGCAAACTGTCGTCGCTAGCTTGGGGTTCTGGTTTTTTACCAAGCAAGACCTGCTTTACTTCTTTTAGCGCAGTGACCATGTCAGCTCGAGCCTGTGCACTGCGTTCAGGAACATGCTCCTCCAGGTGCAAAAGATAACTTGGTTGTGCCAGTCCCATAACCAGAGGCCAGGGGGTGGGCAGGCTGGCAACCTTCAGGTAGGGACTCGAGTCTGGTATCTCTTGCCAGAGACCGCCTGAGGCCGTAAGTTTAAAACTTTTACTCAAAAAGAACTGAGCTGTGGTTGAGCCTAAAGCAACGATCGCAACCGGATTAAGAATGAGCAGTTCTCTTTCTAAAAAAGGTGCCCACGCTTTGATTTCTTTCATAGTTGGAGTGCGGTTAACATTGGTACCAAATTCTTCTTTGAAGGTCCAGATTTTCACCAGATTGCTGAGGTAAATGTCAGACCTTGCCAGTCCCGCTTCGGCTAAGAGTTGGTCAAAAATGAGTCCGGCAGGTCCGCTGTAAGGCAGGCCCGAAAGATTGTCACTCGAGCTGGCACTATGACCGATAAACATGATCCTGGCATACGGGTTGCCGTCTCCGGGCACGAGTTTTCCGTTGCTGGGGCTATGGGCCTCGAGCATGTCCTTCTCTAAATGTTGTAACTTTTCTTCATTCACAGGTTTCTATTCCTCATAGTCGCAGGTTGTGAATTTTACTTATATTGAAATGCTTGCCTTAGTTTTTTTAGCAGTTACCACAAAACTGGAAAACCGTCTAAGGTTTTAGATATCTAGCCTAACGCTTATTTGTGCTCGAGACATTCACTGAACCTACTGTTTGTTGGCTGACGGTGATTTTGCCATAAGCGTTTAACGTAGGTCTATGCTCAGGCGTTTCTTTAGTTACTACCGCCCCTATATGGGTTTGTTTTATCTGGATTTTGGCTGTGCGGTCATTGTTGGCGTTCTGGAATTGGGCTTTCCGCTCGCCGTCAATTATTTTGTTGATAAACTTTTGCCGGGCCAGAACTGGTCACTCATCATTCTTGTTAGTGCGCTCTTACTCGCTATCTATGCCTTAAATACCGCACTGCAATATGTGGTGACGTACTGGGGGCATATGCTGGGTATCAATATAGAAACCGAGATGCGCCGCAAGCTTTTTGACCACCTGCAAAAACTGTCTTACCGCTTTTTTGACAATAGCAAAACGGGCCATCTGATTTCTCGTATAACGGTAGATTTACAGGACATTGGTGAACTGGCCCATCACGGACCCGAAGATGTCTTTATTGCAGTCATGACCCTGATAGGTGCCTTTATTCTTATGCTTACCATCAATTGGGAGTTAGCGCTTCTTACCTTTGTGGTGGTTCCGGTCATTATCTGGGTGGCTATGTACTTTAGTGGCAAAATGACCACGACCTACCGTCAGCTCTTCCGAGATGTCGCGCAGTTTAATGCCCGCATTGAAGATAGTATTGGTGGCATTAGAGTGGTAAAAGCCTTTGCCAATGAAGATCACGAAAGGCAACTTTTTGCTAAAGATAATCAGCAGTACCGAGCTACCAAATTGCGCGCCTATAAAATTATGGCCAGTAGTCTATCCTTGAGTTACATGCTGATGCGCTTTGTCACCATGTTTGTGATGGTGGCAGGAACCTGGTTTGTGATTCGTGGCAGTTTGACTTATGGCGAATTCATTGCCTTTTTACTCTTGACCAATGTCTTTTTTCGGCCCATCGAAAAGATAAATGCTGTTATTGAAAGCTACCCAAAGGGGATTGCAGGTTTTCGCCGCTATCTGGAAATTTTGGCTACCGAACCAGATATTCAGGATGCTTCTGGCGCTGTAGCAGTGGGGCATTTGGAGGGAAATATTCGGTTTGAGGGGGTTGGGTTTAGCTATGATGCGAAAAAGCCTATCCTCAGTAATATTAGTTTGAGCATACAAAAGGGGGAGACAGTGGCCTTTGTTGGCCCCTCAGGTGCCGGTAAAACCACCCTGTGTAGCCTGATTCCGCGCTTTTACGAAGTGGATAGGGGCAGTATTTTGCTTGATGGCATAGATATTAGAGAAATGACGCAGGCCTCTTTGAGACAGCAAATTGGCATTGTTCAGCAAGATGTCTTTCTTTTTTCGGGCAGTATTGCTGAAAATATTGCCTATGGCAAATTGGGTGCTACAAAGGCTGAACTCTGGGAAGCAGCGGAAAGGGCGCAACTTGCTGAATTTATTCGTAATCAGGCTGATGGTATGGAAACAATTATAGGAGAACGAGGCGTGAAACTTTCTGGTGGACAAAAACAGCGCCTGGCAATTGCCCGCATGTTTCTGAAAAATCCGCCTATTCTTATTCTTGATGAGGCGACCTCTGCCCTGGATACAGCAACTGAGGTGGCTATACAGGAAGCGCTGACCGAACTTTCCAAAGGACGAACGACTTTGGTTATTGCTCACCGCTTGGCCACGATTAAAAATGCTGACCGAATTGTTGTTGTTACGGAAAAAGGTATTTCTGAACAAGGCAAACACGAAGATTTGCTGGCAGCTGGTGGTCTTTACAGCGAATTACACCGGGCGCAGTTTGGTGTTTTTTAGGAATGCTGGGCTCGAGCCCAGCATTTAGACCAGAAAAAGAAATGTAAAACATTTCCTGTCTATTTATTTTTTTACAAATTAAGATTGGGGGAAGGGTTTATTTTTGCTTAAACCCGAGTTTCTTCATACCTCCCTCCTTTGGCTCGAGCTTCCTCCCTTTAACCAGAATGGCCCTCTGGTCTTTGCTCGAGCCACCCTTTTATTCTTGGTGGTGGTATCATCCTGACAGATAGCCCAACTACCCCTCCATTTGAAACCTTCTCCAAAACAGTATTTCTCAAAATGTTTCTCGCATCCTGGCTGTCTGCTCTATACCACTACCTTATTCTTTAATCAACAATAAAAAGCTTTGCACCCTTTAGCGTTTTTGAGCGGTGCGGTTCGGCGTGATCAGCAACCTGATAGCTGATGCCGGGTGTTAAGGTAAAACAACGACCATCTTTTAGCTCGGTAATGAGTTCACCCTCGAGGCAGAGCAAAATATGGCCTTTACTGCACCAGTGATCAGCCAGATAATTCTCTGAGTACTCCACCATGCGCACCCTAATGTCGCCAAAGGTTTGAGTTTTCCAGTAAGCTACGCCTGTTTCACCTTTGTGCTCGGTTTGTTCTATGGTTGACCAGTCGCTAAGACCAAAAGGAATATGTGTCATTTGCATGATAGGCGTTAGTCTAGCGTAATTAAGTACCTCCAAGCTGAAAATCAAGGATTTTCGGCTAGCGTGAAGCGGTTATGGGTCGAGGAATAGCGTTTTCATTAAATTACTTTTTTAACTTGGTTGTACTTAGCTGAGGTTTAGTTGCCCAAATAATCGTGCTGCAAATTTTGCCAGCTCTCCTGGCTGATAAATTTGAGCAAACTTCGGTTGATTTCTTCGCGAAGGGGGCTACCGCTGGGCAAGGCAAAAGCGTAATTTTGCGGGTCAAAGGTCAGATCTAAGACCTCGAGCTGTTTAGGGTAATTTTCTTTAATCAGATACTGTAACAGCGGTTTGTCGTAGACCATAGCGTCGACTTCGCCACTGGCAACAGCCTCGAGCCCGGCAGCTATAGAGGGGTAAGGCTGGTAAACCACGCGGCTACGCTCAAGATAGCTGGCACTACTCGAGCCCTCGAGGGAAGCGACATTCACCCGGGCAAGGTCAGCTTCGGTCTGTATGCGGTTTTCCAGACGGTCTAGGGTTAGCACTGTTGTTAGTACCGCAGTCAACACTGAAACACCCGCCACCGAAGCAATCATCCAGATAACTGCCAGTATGCGCCCGCCCAGGCTCATAGGTTGCACATCGTCATAGCCAATCAGGGTGATAATGGCCCACCATAAGCCCCAGCCAATCCCATGAGGCATACTGTGCCCTTTTCGCGGATTGCCCTGATGATTGCGTTCAAACCACCAGACGAGCAAACTTACCAGCAATAAGCCAGCTACCAGTACGACTAAAACCTGCAAAAGCTGACGGTTAAAAAGCCCTTTAAGTATGCTTAAAAAGCCGGCTTTTTCCTTACGAACTGCCACAGATAAACCGGTATTAAAAAAGCTATTTGAAAAGTCAAAAAGGGCTTCACGCTCTTCGGTAATAGTTAATGCCCCGACAAGTAGGTCCAGACTGCCGTCTTGAATACCTGCTAACAGCCCTTTAAGATCTCGTTCTTCAATGATGTAATCCAGACTCAGATCATTGGCGATATCTTGCCAGAGCTGAGCACTTATGCCCTCCCAATTTCCCTGACTATCGGTCATGGTAAAGGGTGCTGATTGTTTCATGCCTACCCTCAGAGGGGTTTGGGCATAGCCCACGGTCAGGGCAACAAGGCAGAGCACGAACCAGTAACGCATGAGCTATAGTTTAAAGTTCTTTAAAGGCAGCGCTGGCCGCACGAACCATGGTTTCTATGTCGGTTTCTGTATGCGCATAAGATAAGAACGCTGCTTCGTAATTGCTGGCGGGCCAGTACACACCTCTATCTAGCAGGCCATGAAACCAGCGAGCAAAAATCTGAGTATCGGTCTGACTGGCAGAGACAAAGTCAAAAACGGGCTGCCCGGTAAAAAAGACGGTAATCATTGACCCGACTCGGTTGATCTGTGTGGTGATACCCGCTGCCTGTGCCCCTTCTTTCAGGCCTTGCTCGAGCCTTGCTGTCCTGGCTTCTAAGACGTCATACAAATCTTTGGTTTCTTTAATGAGTTTTAGTGTGGCAATACCTGCCGCCATGGCTAACGGATTACCAGAGAGCGTGCCCGCCTGATAAACCTTGCCAACTGGAGAGACATTATCCATATAGCTGGCCTTGCCGCCGTAGGCACCCACAGGTAGACCACCCCCTATAATCTTGCCCCAACAGACCAGATCGGCATCTATTTTAAAGCGCTCAATGGCTCCTCCGGCTGCGAGTCGAAACCCGGTCATGACTTCGTCAATGATAAGTAGGGCGCCGTACTCACTGCAAAGCTCTCGGAGACCCTGCAAAAAAGTTTCTGTTGGACTGACAACGCCCATATTGCCAACGACAGGCTCGAGGATGACCGCTGCAATTTCAGCTGGTTTTGCTTCAAAAAGAGCTTTCACTGAGTCCAGGTCGTTATAGTTGGCAACCAGCGTGGTTTTCGCAGTATCAGCAGGAACCCCGGCACTCGAGGGCACACCTGTTGTCATGGCTCCTGACCCAGCAGCAACCAGTAAGGCGTCGGCATGACCGTGATAGTTGCCTGCAAATTTGATGATGAAATCTCGCCCGGTTGCGCCCCTGGCAACCCTGAGGGCACTCATGGTTGCTTCAGTTCCTGAGTTAACGAAGCGGATGCGCTCACATCCCGGGTAGTTATCCAGTACCAAACAAGCCAGTTCATACTCCCTTGCAGTAGGGGCGCCAAAGCTGGTGCCATCCCTGGCAGCTTCAGTAACAGCCGCCAGAACCTGCTCATGCGCGTGACCAAAAATCATTGGTCCCCAGGAGCCAATAGCATCAATATAGTCGTTGCCATCGACATCCCAGAGTTTAGAGCCTTTGGCTTTGGCCATAAAACGTGGTTTACCCCCAACACTGCCAAAAGCTCGGACAGGCGAGTTAACCCCGCCTGGAATAACGCTTTGCGACTTTTGAAAAAGTTCTTCCGATAAACGTGTCGTCATGGCTGTATGCTTACATCAAATAGGATTCAGGTCAAGGGCTTAAAGCCTGTAAGGATGCACACTCAGTTGCTCAAGATAGGTGCTGGAGAAACCTCTATAATAACAGTACTTCTATGGGGAAGAAACTTTATCTGGATGCTTATTTCAGGCCTGTGATGTCTAAGCAGCGAGGGCTGGCTCTGGGTGTTTGGGGGGAAGCAGGCATTGGAAAGAGTTTTACCGTTAGCCAGAGTTTAACAGGCTTGAGTTGTCAGTATTTGAGCTTGCATGCCAGCTCGAGCCTTGCCAAACTTGCCCAAGCTTTACCTAAAGCCAGAAAACTCCCGCTCTGGGCGCAGCGAAATCTGGAGCGCTTAAAAAATCATGAGGTGCTCGAGCCCAAAGATAGCCTGATAACCCTGACTACTTGTCTGGCTGCGCTGGTTCCATTTGTCCTGTACCTCGAGGATATTCATGAACTTGACCCTGCAGAGCTAAGCTTTGTCACTGATTTAGCGCTTAGTCTGGGAAAAATTAAGGGCCTGGCATGTGTGGTCAGCAGTAGAAATGAACCACCTGAAGGCTTCTTGTCCTTAAGGCTCGAGCCGTTAGCTAAGCAGGTTTCAGATGCCTTACTTGAAAGCGAACTAAACGCAAGCCTACCCCCCGTTGCCCTGAGCTGGATTTTTGAACGTGCGTCGGGTAATCCTTTATTTACGCTGGAATACTTGAATTACTTGGTAAGGCAGGGCTCTCTCTGGAATGATGGCAAAGGTTGGCACTGGCGAGAGCCGTCAAAAGACTATCTGCCGGTAACGGTAGAAGCGCTTATTGAGCAGCAGATTTTGCAGGTAAAACGCTACGACTACTTAGTCTATGTTATGGAAGCCAAAGCTTTACTGCCTTTAGATGCAGAAGATGATCTGGTTGCCAAGGTCGCTCGACTCAGTAAGGCAGAATTAGAGGTGGCTTACCGTCAGCTCAGGCAGCAGGGAATTATACAGAAGAAAAGGTTCAGTCATCCTCTTTTTAAAGAAGTGACGCTGAAGCTTATGTCAGCAGAAAGAAGGCAAAATCTTGCCCGAAGGGCCATTAATCAACTTCACGAAAAGCCAGAACAGGCTGCCCAGTTTATTGAACTGGCAAGCTTAGATGAGCAAACGGCGCTGACTATACTAAAGCAGGCAGCTTATAAGCTCGAGTCAAGCCAGAGCCTAAGCGCTGCTAAATTCCTGGAAATGGCTTTGCCCTATGCTGATACGGTAAGCAAAACCGATCTTGCCCTTAAAGCCATTCGTCTGCGACTAAAAGAGGGAGATACCAGCGTGTTGCAGCTCATTCAGGAGAGCATGTCTTTTTTTGAGGACAAGACCAAGCTGTTAAAGGCTCTGGCAGAAGTTCATGCGCTGCGCGGTGAAAAGCAGCTTGTTCAACAGGCGGTAGAGCGACTTGGTTCAGACAGTATTGAGCAGCACTGGTTGATAAGACTCTACTTTACTGTTGGCGATTATGAGCTACTTTTGCAAATGCTGCCAAACCTTGATACCGATAAGCTGAGCACAGGTGAAATCTATTATCTTTGCTGGGTTCTTATGGATACGGGAAAACTCGAGCAGGCTTTAGCTATAAGTGAACCCCATCTTTTAAAAGCTGACCTCTTGCCTGGAGAAAAAGCTGAACTTCTGGATATCCGCGCTTCGGCTTTGCATTATCAGGGGCAATTTCAAGCGGCAGATAGATGGTTCAGTGAGATTATCGCTCTTTATAAAGAAGCCCATAGCAGTTGGGACGGAGTTGCCAATGCGCTGCGAAACCGCGCCCTGAATCGGCTCGAGCTGGGTTTATATCAGGACGTTATCCCAGACTTTCTTGCTGCCTTAAAAATATATGCTGAGCGGGGCACTTATATTTTTTATGCTCAAACGCTGGTCATGCTCAGTGATGTTTATCTTGATATTGGTGACTACGACAAAGCAGAAGATGTCCTTATGGAAGGTCTTGTTATCTTTGAACAGGTTGAGCCACAATCTTTTTATGTCCATGCATTAGCTAATCTGGCACTTGTACACGTCAAAAAACTCAGCCCTTTCAGCGCCCTGCTGGCTAACAAACATGCTCAAAAAGCCCTTGACTTAAGCCAGCAGTCAAAGTCTTCCATTTATCAGTCGATTGCCCTGCTTGCGGCTGCTGAAGTTGCGCTGTTCCAGCAACATAGTGCATTGGCTCAGGGCTATGTAGAAAAAGCTCTGGAGCTTAGTCGGGACTCGAGCCTGAAATCTCTGGCGATAAAAGCTCAGACCCTGCTGGCTCGAGTCTTCTTAAGCCAAGCTAAGACCTTTGAGGCAAAAGGGCTTTTTCAGGCTGCCTTTGACGAAGCTAAAGCAGCAAATATGAAGCTGGATGAAGCTATGATCGGGCTCGAACTCGATTACCTTAATAACGACCTGGAAAGTGCAAAAGAGCGATTGGCGTGGTTTCTAGACCGAGGCTTTAAGAGTGGGATTGAAGCTGCGAAACGCCGTTTCACAGAATTGGCAGAAGAAAAGGATGAGAGTGCCGAGGAGATGAGTGAGATCCCCAGGCTCGAGGTTCTGGGTAAAATGCAAGTTATTCGGGCGGGTCAGAGCCTCCCCGTTCAGGGTCGCAAGCGTCAGGATTGTCTGCTGCTCTTACTCGAGGCCAAACTCTCTGGTCTACAGGACTATAGCCAGCTAGATCTGTTTGATCAGCTTTATCCTGAAAAAGATGAATTTGCCGCTGCAACTTCTTTAAAACAACTCGTTCATCAGATACGTCAGAGTTATGGTGAAAATTTCATCCTGCGGACAGGCAGTGGTTATGCTCTGGGTACCGTTTCATCTGATGTAGAAGATTTCTTAAAAACAGGAGATACCAGGCTGTGGCAGGGGAAATATCCTGATTTGGCAGACTCGAGGCTGGCAGAGACCTTGTATCAGGGTCTGCTGAGTAAAGCTGAGGAATTGCTCACAAATGATGTTGCAGAAGCCGAGCGAGTACTGACCATTCTTGTTCATGCCGATCCTTTTGACTTGAGGGCATTCAAAACCTACCTGCAGGCTCTAAGAGTGACCAAAAGTGCCAAAACGCTAAGCCGACACTTCAACGAGGCCAAAAAGCGCTTTATTGAAGTTGGAGAAGCTTTGCCAGAGACCTGGCAACTGTTTCTAAGCTGAGTATCAGGACATAAAAACCTAAAAAGCTAACCCAAACATAACCGGCCTGTGTCTAAGCTTAGGGCGTAAATAATTCGTTTTTTAGAAAGGGTCTAACTATGCTCAAAATAAGACAGAAAGCTTTATTGAGGAAAAGGGGTGTGAAAAAAGCAGGGCTAGCTATCCTCAGCTGTTTGGTCTTGGCCTTTGCCCAAACGACAAGTTATGAGATCATTATTAATGGTCAGTCTACAGGTGCCCAGGCAATTGTGCTTAATGGGCAAACCTATGTACCCCTCGAGTCCCTGCAACGTGCCGGGGTTGCTGCAAGCTATAACGGCAATGTGTTGTCAATAAGTATAGGTCTGGCGCAGAGTGCAGGCGGGGCGAATCAACGTGACTCACTCGAGGGCTGCATAAATCAGGATTTCTTTAATGGCATCTGGCGTCTTAAGGTTTTATCTGTAGACCCCGTTACCAATGATAATGGGGTGTCAGGCTGGGGTGTAACACTGGAAATGAAAAATGGTTCAAGTCAAACGCTGGCCCCAGCAGATACAGGTATTAGCGGCACTGGTGAGGGCATTCAAGTTGTTTTAGCAGATGGAACCATCTGGTCAGCAGACCCCTACGATGTGCAAACCCTAACCTTTGCCAGCCTGCCACAAGGCGGCGGCATTAGCCACCAGCTAAAGTTTTTCCCGGCGTCTGCTGAGGCAGCAGATAACGCACAACCTCAAAAGTTCTTGTTTGAAATGAAGCCAGATCAAGTGGGCTTTTCGGAGCAACAGGCAGGTGTAGCTTACAGTACAGCAACGCCGAGTTTGCGGGTTCATCTTGATTGCAGACAGTGAACCTTATTTCTAATAAAGAAAACAGAGGGACAAAATATCCCGAAAATATAACCTGAGTATAACCAGGAGCTTCCTAAGCTTTACTTTAAGGAGGCTCTTATGTATGAAACCGAGAATGGTCAAATATCACTTTTGTCCCTGTTGCCACCGTGCTACACCAGCGCAGGCAGATGAACATTTTTGCCCAAATGACGGTAGCAAAATGCTGCAAAACTGCCCTAATTGCCAGCGTCCTATTACTTCGCCCTATGCCAGGTTTTGTCCAGGCTGTGGTCAAAACTATTCGGAAACAAGCCTGGAAAGTCAAAGGCTCGAGGATCCAGAGTTAAGGAGTGCCCTATGAAACGTAAAGTGCTAGTGCTCATCTTTCTTTTGGCCTTAGCGCTAAATGCATGTACCAATTCATCCGCCCCAAAACCACAAACCTCTGCCTGGGATGATGCCCAGTGGAATACTGCCGTCTGGCAATAAAGGAGTAAAAATGTCTATAAAACGAAGTGCCTTGATTGTCGGTTTTTTTGCCCTTGTGGGACTTAGTGTATTAGCAGAAACCAGCATTCCCTTTAGTTTTGAGGCTGGTCAGCCAATTAAGGCAGATGAGGTAAATGCCAACTTTGCAGCGCTAAATGACAGTAAGCAAAACACCATCACCGGAAGTCCTTGCGCTGAAGGACAATTTGTAACAGGTATAGGTTCGGATGGCGCTATAAGTTGTGGTATAGATCAGATTGGCTCCGCTGGAAGCTCTGGGGTCTCGAGCCTCAATGGTCAGACGGGAAGCATGGTTATAGAGGGTGCAAACGGTATAAGTGTCGAAACCTCTGAAGATGGCAAAGTGACCATAAGCGCAGATGCTAACAGTCATGAGCTTGCTACTCAGGCAACGGTTGCCTTACCTGCAACAGGAACTATCAGTTCTGCTAACCCCGCCTTTGCTATTACCAATAATGGTGGTGGCATAGCTGTACAGGGCTCGAGTCCCAGTGGAACTGGCGTGCAGGGTACAACCAGTACCGCCTATGGTGTGGTTGGCTCTGCGTCAGGCTCGGCAGGTGTTGGGATATACGGCAAACATATTCCAAACAATGCAAATTATCCAGGTACAGGGGTTGCCGGTCGTGCAGATAATGCTAATGCAATAGGTGTCTCAGGGACCAGTACCAGGGGAACTGGGGTACAAGGTACAAGCAGTGTATATGTAGGGGTATTTGGACAAAGCACGCAAGGCATTGGAGTTAAAGGTACAAGTAGTGCCAATGTCGCAGTCTCTGGGTCTATTTATTCGAGTACTGCTGGCGTTAACTCAATCGCAGTGGATGGTGTTAACGATGGCCAATATGGCTATGGTGTGCGCGGCATACATAAGGGAAGTGGGTACGGGGTTTATGGCAATTCACCAGCTACTGGGGTTGGCGGAGAATCTGCTACTGGCATAGGTGTTTACGGCAAAGGGCCAAAAGCTATGTACGCTGCTGGTGATGTGGTTCAAAGTACGGGGTCGGGTTGGGCAAAAGCCCTGATTGTACTTAGCAATGGGAATATTATGCGTTGTTATAATGGAATTACCGGTAGCAGGGCCAATACTTGTGGATTTACCAGCTCTCGAGTGAGTAGAGGAGATTATACAGTTAATTTTGGCTTTGATATTACTAACCTTTTCTATAGTGCTAGTAGTATCCCAAGTAGTCAAGGATATTCTTGGTTGACCCGAATCACAGAAATAAATGGATCAACGTTAAGAGTTATTCTCCAAGGCACCGATTTTAGTATGCGTGATGGAAGGGTCTCAATCATGGTGTTTTAATGTATGAGGCTCGAGTCAAAAGACTCGAGCCTTTGTTCATTATGAGATTAAATAGTGCTGGCTAGTATGCTTAGTATTTAGCCGTATCATCATAAGGGGTAGTGTAGCGGCTTATTTTGACAATGTCATTTTCCCTGGCCCACTCAACTCTGGCACCCTTACTAGTACTTGCTAAAAGCCTAAAGCGTCTGGGTTCATTCTTGCTTATCTCAGAAATGACATAGCGTTCTTCTTCAAAGATTACTTCTTCACCAATGCTGAAACTCATAGGCTTAGTTTACGTGAAATACTGCTAAAAAGGGAAGGTATCCGATTTTGTGTATTTGTAAAATGGCAAAATAAGCGGATATCGGTATTTATTTGTCTAAACACAAAATCTGGTACACCGTCAAAAAGAAGGTTATAAAAGGCCTATTGCCTCATTGATTTCGTGGCGCATTTGTTCGGTAGCGGCTCTGGCTCTGGCAGCTGTCTCGTCAGGGTCATTAAAGTAACTGAGGCTGCGGCTCGAGCTAACCACTGCCCCTAAACCTTCTTCGTCAAAGGCGGCCACCACATCATCGGCCCCTCCTCCTTGGGCACCATAACCCGGTACCAAAATGATGCTTTGCGGCATGACCTCACGCAGGTGCTCGAGTTCCTCAGGATGGGTTGCACCAATAACCGCACCAACGGGTCCATAGCTACCCTGAGTCAGCTGGCGGTTAACTCCGGCAATCTGGTAAGCCACATGGTCGTAGACATACATATTTTCCAGAGTTTCTAAGCCCTGAAAGTCATGTGAGCCAGGGTTTGAGGTTTTGACCAGTACAAAAAGACCGCGTTCATTGGCCTGGGCTGCCTGTATAAAAGGCTCGAGGGCGTCCATACCCAGATAAGGGTTTACGGTAAGGGCGTCAGCGGCAAACACGGTATTGGTCAGGTAGGCACCCGCATAAGCTTCGGCAGTTGAGCCAATGTCACCGCGCTTGGCATCTAGTATGACCGGAATGCCGAGTGACTTGATATCTGCCATGAGCTGGGCCAGCCCCACCAGTCCGGGTATACCCATGGCTTCAAAAAAGGCACTTTGAGGTTTGTAGCAGGCAACCAGATCTTGCGTTGCCTCGATGATTTCACGAAAATAATTAACCACCGCTTTGGCAACCTGAGCATTATCACCTTCAAACTGGTCGGGGTGAGTGCTGGGGTGAGCGAAAGGTCTGGGGTCAATGCCCAAACAAACCCTCGAGTTGGTTTCCAGTATGCGTTTATGAAGCCGTTTGGCAAAGTCCATAAGAATCGTCCTTAAAAAAGGATAGGCTTAGCCTATCCTTCAAATAGTAAACAATAGCTGTTAAACGCTTCTCTATGCAAATTACGCAGCTTTTCTGCCGTGGCAGTGCTTGTACTTTTTGCCACTACCGCAGGGGCAGGGGTCATTGCGACCGATGCTTTCCTCGGCAGATTTGGTAATAGGTGCGGTGCGGCTACCACGCTGATCGGCAGCGTTAGATATAGGTGCCTGATCGGTGGTGTAGTTGACGGCAGCCGCTGGACGCTCACGGCGCTGGAGGGGTTGCTGAGCGCCATCGGTTTGTACCTGAATTCTAAAGAGCAGTTTGGCAACATTCAGCTTGATGTTTTGCTTCATTTCTTCAAACAGATTAAAGGCTTCAAAGGCATATTCCTGAATGGGGTTGCGCTGACCGTAGCCGCGCAGACCAATACCCTGACGAAGCACATCCATATTGTGAAGCTGCTCTTTCCAGTGCTGGTCAACCACCTGCAAGGTGATAAATCGCTCGAGTTCGCGCATAAGCTGGGTGCCCAGTTCATTTTCACGCTCTTTGTAGGCCGTTTCCATATCGGCCACCAGTTTGTCTGTCGCTTCTTCGGGTTCCTGACCCCGGAGCGCCTCATATTCAAAGGTTTCAAGGTGAGGGATAGCGTCAACGATGGCAGCGCGCAGGCCAGCGATATCCTGTTCTTCAGGCTCGAGTTCGGGGTTGATGGCAGCCTGTACCTGTGCGTCAATGTAGTCAGCAATCATGTCCTGAACATCTTCAGAAATGTCATTGCCCAAGAGAATGTCACGGCGCTGGCTATAAATGACCTCGCGCTGTTTACTCATGACATTGTCAAACTCTAAGAGCTGTTTACGAATACCAAAGTTGCGGTCTTCAACGCGTTTTTGTGCCCGTTCAATGGCACCTGTCACCATCTTGGCTTCAATCGGTTGAGAGTCGTCCATGCCCAGTCGGTCCATCATGCCGAGCACACGCTCGTTGGCAAAAAGGCGCATCAGGTCATCTTCAAAGCTGACATAAAAGCGGCTGCTGCCTGGGTCACCCTGACGACCCGAACGACCGCGCAGCTGATTGTCAATGCGGCGTGATTCGTGGCGCTCCGTCCCTATAATGTGGAGACCGCCATAAGAACGAACCTTTTCCTGATCGATTTTGGCCTGATCACGAATCTGTTCAATTTTGCCAATCAGGTCAGTGGAGATATTTAGTTTCAGCGCTAAGGAGCGGGCATCATCTGACTTGCCCATCATGATCGACTTGATAAAGAGTTCAGTTTCTGAGTCGTATTTTTCTAAACCTTCACGCTCGAGCAGTTGGCGAGCCAGCATTTCCGGGTTGCCCCCAAGGACAATGTCGGTACCACGACCCGCCATGTTGGTTGAAATGGTGACCGCGCCAATACGACCGGCCTGCGATACAATCTCCGCTTCTTTCAAGTGATACTTGGCGTTTAGGACTTCGTGCTTTATGCCTTTGCGTTTGAGCATACTCGAGAGTCGTTCTGAGGCTTCAATGGTAACCGTACCTACCAGAATGGGTTGACCGGTTCCGTGAATCTCAGCGATTTCAGCTACTACTGCATCGTACTTACCCTGAATGGTGCGGTAAACCACATCATCATAGTCTTTACGAATGACCGGCTTATTGGTTGGAATGACGAGAACGTCTGAAGCGTAAATTTCCTGAAATTCTTTTTCTTCGGTTTTAGCAGTACCGGTCATTCCGGCAATTTTGTCGTAGAGCTTAAAGAAATTCTGGTAGGTAATGGTTGCCAGTGTCTGATTTTCCCGCTCAATTTTGACGCCTTCTTTGGCTTCAATCGCCTGATGAAGGCCTTCACCAAAACGACGACCGGGCATGAGACGACCGGTAAATTCGTCCACAATGACGATTTGGCCCTCGTCATTTTTGACATACTGCTTATCAAGGTGATAGTGCTCTTTGGCACGCAGGGCTTGCCTGAGCATGTGGCCCATCTCCATATTTTTATGACTGAAGATGTCTTCTATGTTGAGAGCTTTCTCGGCCTTTTCAATGCCCTGTTCTGTCAAATGGATGTCTTTGGTTTTCTCATCGGCAGTGTAGTCACCTGTTGGGGGTTCTTCGCCTTCACCGGGTTCGCCGCGCTCGAGCTTGCCGACCAGTTTGGCCATGGTGTAGTAGGTGTCGGTAGCCGCTTCGGCCGGACCAGAAATAATCAGCGGTGTGCGCGCCTCATCAATCAGAATCGAGTCAACTTCGTCAATGATGGCGTAGTGCAAAGGTACATCTTTGCGCAGCACAAGTTGTTCAGGGCGCAGCGCCATATTGTCTCGCAGGTAGTCAAAGCCTAGTTCAGAGTTGGTGATATAGGTGATATCGCAAAGATAAGCTGCGCGGCGCTGATCACCAGTCATACCGTGATTAATGTAAGACACGGTTAAGCCAAGGCCGCGGTAAATGGGGCCCATCCACTCGGCACCGGTTTGCGCCAGATATTCGTTGGTCGTGACCAGATGGGTGCCTTTGCCTGGGATGGCATTTAGCGCCAGTGCCAGGGTAGCAACAAAGGTCTTACCTTCCCCGGTTTTCATCTCAGCGATGCGACCATAATGCAGTGCCGCTGCACCGACCATCTGTACATCGTAGTGGCGCATACCCATGTTGCGAATCATAGATTCACGGGTCATGGCAAAAGCCTCGGGCATGAGGTCTTCCAGGGCTTCACCCTGTTTGTAGCGCTCGCGGAGGTTTTGATAAGCCTCGGCCAGATTAGGCAGCTCTTTCATTTTGGGCTCGAGTGCCGCCACCGCTGACACAATATCTTTTTCTATACGTTTTACTTCTTTGTCATTATTGTCAAAAATCTTGTTTAAGAAACCAAGCATGGTTAGCCTTTCGTGCTGGGGTGATCGCTTTAGTCATCGTAGGAGAAATCGCGTGCTAGTAAACAGTTTAGTCTAGCATGTGCCTAGTTGGATTCCGTTAGGAAGCTAACTAT
>JAGQHN010000064.1 GCA_020431825.1 Trueperaceae bacterium
ATTGATGCGATAGAAGGCAAACGAGAAGTAATCTGCACAGGTGAAGATGGGCTCGAGGCTGTGAGACTGGTTTTACTCTCTTACGAAAGCGCTAAAACAGGTCAAGCAATAAGCTTATAAAATAAGACTGTGTTAATTAAAGCGGGCTGTTGCCCGCTTTTTATTTGTTCGCAAGAATCTAAAATATTTCTCAAATAAAACGGTCCATCTTACAATTTCTTTAGTTAATTAAGAGCTTTTATATGCACATAATCTGAAGCTCTTATTATCATCCTTTTGCTAAGTACCTTAGTACCTCTTTTATAAAGGATGCCTACCCTTATGCCTAAAAGCTGATTATTGCCATTATAGAAAGAGTGAAACGCTAACTATCTCTGCTTTCACGTTTTTTAATCGAGTCTTGCGAAAGAGACTCCGAGGAAGGAAATAGAAATTTATGAAACGTATTCTTTTAGGAATCGCAACACTTATGTTTATGTTTGGCTTTGCCTTTGCGCAACCGACGGTTGATGTAAATGCCGCCGAAATCAATTCTGGAACGATCACCAATTATCTGGTAAGTACTTATGGTAGTAATCCAGCCTGTGTGGTTACCGAAGAAGCTGATAGCCTCATGACCGATGAGGGTGGCGGCATGATTACCAGCTATAAATGTCTTCTAGACGCCGTAGAGACCGCAGGCTTAGCCGAAACCTTAGATGGCGAAGGTCCTTTTATGGTATTCGCTCCTAGCGACGAAGCTTTCCAAAAGTTTCTTGCGGATAGCCCTGATTATGCTACGGTAGCTGAACTTACGGCTGACCCAGATATGCTGAAAAAAGTCTTACAGTATCATGTTGTTGCTGATGAAAAAACCTTAAATGACATGTATGTTATTGCTGAAGATTCAGCCGATAACGAGTATGTTTTGCAAACAGTTGAAGGATCAGAATTAACGATTACCTTCCCTATGAGTTTAGACTCAGACGAAACTGGCGTGGTGGAAATTGGTGATGACACCGATATGATGAAACCTATCTATGTGGTAGACCGCATCATCAAGTTCGACAATGGCATTATTATCCCTATTGATAGTGTATTAATGCCCCCTATGCAATAACTAAACTTTGTAACTAAATAAAGTAAGTAAATAAAAGAAGCTCGAGTCCTACTCGAGCTTCTTTTTAATATTCCGCCAGATACTTCTCGAGTTCCCAATTATGTACCGTAATTCGGTAATCATCGAACTCGAGGGTTTTGGCATCTATAAACTGCTCAAATACGTGCTTGCCCAGAGCATCTCGAATCACTTTGTCCCTGTGCATAATTCGCACGGCCTCACGCAAGGTAGGTGGCAACTCTTTGACCTTATGCTTGCGGCGATCACGCACACTCATTTCGTAAATGTTCCGCTGAATAGGGGGCGGCGGCGTAAGCTTACGTTTTATGCCATCAGCACCTGCCGCAATCATTACCGCCAGAGCCAAATAAGGGTTACAAGAAGGGTCTGGCATACGAAGCTCACAGCGAGTACTAATGCCACGCTTGGCAGGAATACGAACCATCGCGCTGCGGTTAGAGGCGGACCAGGCAATATTGGTTGGCGCTTCATAGCCTGGCGTCAAACGCTTAAAACTGTTTACCAGGGGGTTGGTCACGGCTGTCATACTGGCCGCATGGTCAAGTAAACCAGCTATAAAATTGAGAGCGGTTTTTGAGAGTTGTAAATCAGCCTTAGGGTCATAAAAAGCGTTTTCCCCACCTTTAAATAGAGAAAGATGCATATGCATACCCGACCCATTGATGGTCTTTACTGGTTTAGGCATAAAAGTAGCATGGAGATTATGAATGAGGGCAATCCGCTTGACCACCAATTTAAAGGTTGCAATATTATCTGCGGTCGTTAGCGCATCGGCATATTTGAAATCAATTTCATGTTGACCTGGTGCCACCTCGTGGTGAGCAGCTTCTATTTCAAAACCCATCTCAACCAGGGCATTCACCATATCTCGTCTGGCTTCTTCACCTTCATCAACCGGAGCAAGATCAAAATAGCCAGCAGCATCCTGGGTAATGGTGGTTGGCCTTCCCTGTTCATCCTTTTTAAAGAGAAAGAACTCAGGCTCAGTGCCCGCATACAGATTGTCAAAACCCATTTTTTTCAAGCGTTCTATCTGGGTTTTAAGCACGTAGCGCGGGTCACCCTCAAAAGGCTTCCCATCTGGATGGGCGACATCACAGATCAGGCGTGCAACCGTGCCTCTTGCGGTATTTTCAATCATTTCAGGGAAAATTAAAAAGGTATTGAAGTCTGGCTTTAACAGCATGTCCGACTCTTCGATTCGGGTAAAGCCTTGAATTGAAGAGCCGTCAAACATAACTTCACCGTCAAGCGCCTTAGCAAACTGTGATTCCGGCACTTCAACATTCTTGTTATGCCCCATAATATCGGTAAACTGTAAGCGCAGAAACTTAACGTTTCTATCGTTTAATAATTGCTCTACATCTGCCTTGGTTAACGCCATTTAGATCTCCTTAGAGCCCTTGTTTTAGATTCTGTGCAACTAGACGCATTGTTTCAGTCATTTTCAAATAAATTCTGCCTATTTTGACACTACGTATAAACAAAGCTGACAGATTTGCTTCTTTTTACAAATCATAGTTTAACCTATGAACTCAGCCAAAAGGGGCTTTTCCAAAGACGATAGGCAAACAAGTGATTTCTGAATTAAAGGTTAATAGAACACAAGGCAAAAGCGTTGACACCCTAAAGAAGCCGTTTTATGATGCAAAATGCATCATCTCTGATGTTAGAAGTAACTGGAGGAAACATGAAAAAACTATTTGCCTTACTTGTTGCCTTGCTTGTTAGTGCGAGCCTTGCACAAGTCACGGTCGGGGTTAACCTCGAGCTTTCAGGTCGTTTTGCCACCATTGGCACTTCAACCCTGCAAGGTATCGAAGCTGCTCTGGCCGAAAGCCCTATGGCCGACCAAATCACCCTATCCATTTGCGACAATGCTACTACCGTAGAAGGTTCAGTAGCCTGCGCCAACCGCTTTGTTGACGAAGGCGTTGTTGCTGTACTGGGTGCTATTTCATCAAGCATGAGTATTCCTGCTGCTGAAGTTTTACAAGACGCTGGTATCATTATGATTTCAACCAGCTCCACCAACCCTGCTACCACTCAAATCGGTGACTACATTTTCCGTATGGCTTACACCGACGACTTCCAGGGTAAAGTTGCTGCTCGTTATGCTTTTAATGACCTTGGTGCCCAGAGTGCCATTATTTTCCGTCAGCAGGATGACGACTACAGCTTTGGTCTGGCTAACTTCTTCGACGAGGAGTTCCAGGCTTTAGGTGGTACAACACAAGTTGTAGACTTTGTTGCCAACACCGTTGACTTCTCAGCTCAAATCAATGACGTTTTAGGCGTAAGCGCTGATGTAATCTACTACTCTGGTTTCTGTGCTGAAGGCGCGACCTTAGTTCCAGCTCTGAGAGCCGCTGGCTTCGCCCAACAAATGTTAGGTGCTGACGCCTCTGATGACTCACAGTGCCCCGTTGGTGGTGGTGACGCTTTCAATGGCTATCTCTTCACTGGCTTCGGTGGTCCTGAAGTGCTTTCAGCTGAAGCTGCTGCCCGTGCCACTGATTTCAAAGCCTTCTTTGACATCCAAAACCCTGATGCCACTGACTTTAACGGCTTTACTCTTGCTGGTGCTGACTCCTTAAATGTTATCGCCCAAGCTGTTTCTAATGCCGGTGACGGGGCCAGCACTGCTGAAATCCGTGACGCTCTTGCCGCTATTGACAGCTATGCTGGCGTTTCAGGTGAAATCACCTATGCTGGAACCGATGGAACACCTTCTGACCGCACCATTGCCTTCTTTGAATATGTTGTTCCTGCCGATAACGATCAGGGCTGGGATAAACTTTCTAAATTTGGTATTGGTACTGGCGAATAAAGCACAAAACAACGATTTTAAAGCGGCCTCGAGGCCGCTTTTTTTATTGTTCAAACTACCCACTTAAGGTTAAATGAGAAGTATACACAAGAGATAAGGCTAAGCATAAACCCTCACATCATCATGCTTTGGCGAGACCAACCCTTGTAATTTTCATTCATAGGCTCTACACTTTGGAATATGGAATTCCAAACTCTGAATTCTGTTAAACTATTTCGTCCCTCTTTAATCCGAGATGAAATTTATACGCTGCTGCGCAATGAATTAATCTCGGGGCACTTACGCCCCCACCAAACCTTGAGGGTACAAGACTTAGCAGATAGCCTCGAGGTCTCAAAAACCCCCATTCATGACGCTCTGAATCGTCTGGTGAAAGATGGCCTGGTGGAATCCTTAAACCGCGGTTTCCGGGTCAAACGCTTTACTAAAAAAGAAGCGCTTGATACCTATCAGGTGCGAGAACGGCTCGAGGGTCTATCAGCCAGTCTTGCCGCCCAAAACCACAATGAAGCTGATCTGGAGGAACTCGAGCACATCTTAAGCACCATCGAGTCCTGTCCTCCTTCTGATTTTGTCAGTCATATTCAGGCTGATCTCGAGCTGCACGACACGATTGCCCGAATTGCCAATAATGATGCGCTCAAACTGAGCATCGCCCAGCTTTCTAACCGCATGCTCGGATTTCGCGTGGTTACCAAAGATGAAAACAGCAATCTGATCACCAAAGAGCAGCATGAAAAAGTTATCAGAGCTATTGCTGCAGGTGACGCAAAAGGTGCAGAACAGGCAATGACCGAACACATCCGCTTTTTTGCTGATTTACTTAGCCAGCGTTTAGAAGGAGCTACCTATGTGGCATGATCTCTACCGTAAAACCCTGCTGGGCGTTGCCGACGCCCCTTTTATAGAATCTGTCGCCAAAAAACAAGGCATGAAAATCGGCGTGAGTCGCTTTGTCGCTGGTGAAACTCTGGAAGAAGCGCTGCCTGCGCTGGAAAAACTCGAGCAAAGCGGGCTTGCCATCAATCTTGATCTGCTCGGCGAATTCATCAGCAGTGAAGGGGGTGCAGAAGAGATGACCTTGCAGATTTTGGATACCCTTGAGCGACTGGAAAAGACCTCTTTAGAACGCTATATGAGCGTTAAACCTACACAATTTGGCCTTGGTCTGAGCCGAGACCTGGGCCTCAAAAATGCCGAGCGCATTCTTAGTAAAGCGCAGGCGGTCAATGCCCATATTTGCCTCGATATGGAAAACTATCCTTACCTCGAGCCTACCCTATGGCTCTATCAGAGTCTGCGCGAGAAGGGGTTTGCCAATGTTTCTACGGTGCTACAAAGTTATCTGCACCGCAGCATGAGCGACTTGAAAAGCCTGCTCGAGCTTGACCTCAAACCGACTTTGCGTATTGTTAAAGGTGCTTACCGCGAAAGCCCGGAGGTTGCCTTTCAAGACAAGGCCAAAGTGGATGCAAGCTACCGTGAAATGGTCTATGCGGGTCTTGATGCTGGAGCAAAAATCAATATAGCCACACATGATGAGGGTCTCATCAACGAAATAAAAGCCTATTTACGCGGTGCCAATTTGAGTAAAGACCATTACGAATTTCAGCTACTTTATGGTGTCAAATTAGGCTTGCAGCAAAGCCTTGCCCAGGAAGGTCATAAAGTTCGCATCTATGTACCCTATGGCAAAGATTGGTACGGCTATTTTTCCAGACGTCTCGCAGAGAGACCAGCCAATTTGATGTTTGTACTAAGAGGATTAACAGGATAAGGATAATACCTGGTGATTAGTACCTGGTAAGCCTTTCAACTAATCACCAGGTACTAGGTACTTAAACAAAATTTAAGGAGACAGAAATGAGTTTATTCGAGCCGTACAAAAACGAGCCTTACGATTTATATACAAACGAAACCGAAGAAAAACCTTTTAAAGCAGCACTCGAGCATGTCAAAGGGCAATTAGGACAGGACTATCCACTCATCATTAACGGGGAAAAAGTAATGACGGAAACCTTTCTTGACTCTGTCAATCCCTGTAGTCCAGAACAAATCGTTGGACGCTCGAGTAAGGCTCAGGAAAAGCATATTGAAGTTGCCATGGACGCAGCCTGGAAAGCCTACAGGAACTGGTCACAGTGGGACATGGAGAGCCGCGCACGCTGCCTTGTCAAACTGGCAGCTGTCATGCGCAGACGCAAGCTCGAGCTTGCCTCCTGGATGACCCTGGAAGCCGGCAAAAACTATGTCGAAGCCGAAGCAGATACCGCCGAAGCTATCGATTTCGCCGAGTATTACGCGCGCGAAGCCCTTAAACTTGACGGCCCCATTCATCAATATGACTATCCGGGAGAAGAAAACAGTTCTTTCCTCATGCCAATTGGTGCGGGCGTAGTTATTCCTCCCTGGAATTTTCCTCTGGCCATTCTTTGCGGTATGACGGTGGGTCCAGTGGTAGTAGGCAATACGGTGATTGTCAAGCCTGCACCCAGCACTCCGATCATCGCGCAGAAGTTTATGGAATGTGTCCAGGAAGCAGGCTTTCCACCGGGCGTTATCAACCTTTTAACTGGAGATGACGCAGTGCTGGGAGACGCTCTGGTCGATCACCATAAAACACGCTTTATAAATTTTACAGGCTCAGTGAATACGGGTATGCGTATCAATGAGCGTGCCGCCAAAGTGCAAGCCGGACAAAAATGGCTCAAAAAAGTCTATCTCGAGATGGGCGGAAAAGACGCTCTCATTGTAGATGAAAGCGCTGACCTTGACTTTGCCGCTTCCGCAGCCGCCGCCAGCGGGTACGGCTTCCAGGGGCAAAAGTGTAGCGCCATGAGTCGCCTCATCATCTTGGAAGAGGTCTATGATGACCTGCTCGAGCGCTTTACCGACAAAGTTGCTGGCCTTAAGCTGGGCCCCGCCGAAGACAATGCCAATGTTGCTGCAGTTATCAATGAAAAAGCCGTTGAGAAAATCGAGCATTACCTGCAAATGGGTCAGGCTGAAGCCAGACTGGTTCAGGGGGGCAAGCGGGCCGACCGTGAGGGCTATTTTATTGAACCAACCATCTTTGCAGATGTACCGCAGGGCTCGAGCATTGCCTGTGAAGAAATTTTTGGCCCGGTTGTCTCCGTCATGAAAGCCAAAAGCTTTGACCATGCCCTGGATATTGCCAATGCTACGGTCTACGGTCTTACAGGGGGCGTCATTAGTCAGAACCGCGCAAGACTGGAAAAAGCTCGCCGCGAATTTATGGTCGGCAATCTTTACCTGAACAGGAAAATTACTGGCGCGCTGGTGGGTGTGCAGCCCTTTGGTGGTTTTTACATGTCCGGTTCCAATGCCAAAGCAGGGGGGCCAGATTACCTGAGACTCTTTATGGAAATGAAAACCGTCAGTGAACGTTTTTGATCAATGTTCTATCTACAGACTCAAAGCTGATGGCTTAAGAGAAGGCTAAGGTACTATTCAAAGAGCTTGTCGGTGAAAAAGCCAACAGGCTCAACTCTACTCCCTTTGGCAAAAATAAAAAAAACTTAGCCCGAGGCAAGCTGAGTGGACTCGAGTAACCAACCGAGGCAGACATCCATGTCGCTTATCAGATTGGCTTTCATCTCTTAGCCTGGCAGGCTTAGGCTGCCTTTTTACTAACCTTACCCCTTTCTTGAAAGATTTATAGAGGAGGAATTTGCTTCGGGTGTTCGTGCTTTTTTTATTCAGACCCCAGCCCACATACTCGAGACCGCACCTTGGTGCCTAGTTTACGGAAAACCATTATGCACCAGAGGCCTGAACCCCAGCTTTTGCTTTAACATAGCAGCTCCTGAAGCTGTGTCC
Source organism: Trueperaceae bacterium (assembly GCA_020431825.1). Taxonomy (GTDB): domain Bacteria; phylum Deinococcota; class Deinococci; order Deinococcales; family Trueperaceae; genus JAHEBB01. The sequence goes on from JAGQHN010000064.1 coordinate 7,791, forward strand.
TTCCCCTTTTCTTTTGCCTGGTCTGATGGACTAAGCCCGAATGGTATTGTGGTCTTAAGGTGCTAGACCTAGCCAGAGGGCGTTTGGCTTTGATAGCATTTAGCGATTTGTTATTTTTAACTAACGTGTCTATCTGTACCACACAGAAAAGGGAGTGACAACATTGGCAGTATCTAGTGTGAGTCGAGCAAAGCGAAAAGTGAACTGGCTGCCCTGGCTTTTGCTACTGGGCATAGCCGTAATTATCATTGGGAGAATCATCTATCTCTATTCCCTTGACCCCAGATTTAACACGGCTTTTTTCTTAAGGGCCTTTATTGAGTCAGTTAAACTGGGTAGCCTTTATGCGCTGATTGCTCTTGGTTATACAATGGTCTACGGCATTATTCGCCTGATAAATTTTGCCCACGGCGAAGTGTTCATGGTAGGTGCTTTTATGACCTACTTTTTTTTCACCTTTACCCCCTATCCCTGGTTCATCTCTGCTATTTACGCGGCCATCATTGCGTATGGCAGCATGAGAGTACTCGAGTTCTTTCGGGGGAGCATGCGTGACCCTCTGGTCCTGGCTGCGGGTGGTGTAATCTTTATTGGCCTAACGGTACTGGTCTCGAGTATCACATTTCCGTTCTGGCTGGCGCTTATCTGCTCCATGATTTTTACGGGCGTGCTGGGTATTGTTATCGACCGAGTTGCCTATTTTCCCCTCAGGACTGCCCCTCGTAACTCACTGCTTATTACAGCAATTGCCGTTTCCTTCCTGCTGCAAAATTTAGGGCTTTTGGTCTTTACCAATCGACAAACCCCCTTTAGACCAGACACCCCGCTGATTCAACCACTCCAACTTACCGTTGGAAATGGGCAAGTCTTTTCTAACTGGCTCCTTTTGGCTATTCCGCTGATAACCGCAATTCTGGTCGTCGTCTTAACCCTGTTTGTTAACCGGACCCGGCTAGGCAAAGCCATGCGCGCCTCTGCTCAGGACGCTGAAACTGCCCAGATGATGGGGGTAAGCGTCAATAAAGTTATTGCCACGACATTCCTCCTAGGGTCTATGCTGGCAGCAGCAGGTGGCGCCATGTGGGGCTTAAACTTTGGCAGCTTAAATCAACCTGCCATCCTTGGTATCTTACCTGGCATCAAAGCCTTTTCAGCTGCTGTTATTGGTGGCATTGGCAGCCTGCCTGGTGCCGTTATTGGCGCCATTATCATCGGCTTTTTGGAAAATTTCACCACCGCAATTTTCCCGAAAACCGCTACCTTTCAGGGTGTCACAGAGTTTAAAGATACTTTTGCCTTTATCCTATTAATCATTGTCTTGCTGGTAAGGCCTAGTGGCATTGTCGGCGAAGACCTCTCGGAGAAAGTCTGATGGCCGTCAGTTCAAGGCTCGATCAAAACCCACAAATTGTTGAGCGTACCAAAACCCTAGCGTTTCAACAAAATCGCGGACGAAACCTCCTCTTAACCCTGGGGGCTGGACTCGTCTTTATCTTGCTACTCTGGTTTTTTACTGGTTTAGGCAGCGCCAAACTCACTCAAGCCCTGGCCCTGTTTGCCATCTGGGGTGTGGCAACAGTTAGTTTGAATCTGATTAACGGCACTCTGGGCATACTCTCGCTAGGTCACCACGGATTTATGCTCATAGGTGGCTATACGACAGCCTTGCTTATTTTGCCCGATGACGCGAGACAGCGCATTCTGGATTCGGGCCGTAGTGCCATGACCGAAACCACCGTTGGTCTAAGCATAAGTAACCTGTTCAATGCTATCGGCCTGGGGGGTCTCACCGGCGATGACACGCTCTGGCTCCGTTTCCTGCTTGCCCTGTTTGCAGGCGGCCTGATGGCGGCATTGGCAGGATTGATTGTTGGCATCCCTAGCTTACGCTTACGGGGTGACTACTTAGCCATTGTGACGTTTGGCTTTGGCGAAATCATCCGTCTGTCTGCTTCTACTCGTATTTTTGCCCCTCTTACTAACGGTGCCCTTGGCTTTGCTGGCGTTCCTTCAGATTTTGGGAAAAGCGTGTGGTGGACCTTTGGCATCCTGGCATTTACCCTGTTTATCATTTCTAAACTTAAGTACAGTAGTTACGGCAGAGCTATGGAATCTATTCGCGAAGATGAGATTGCGTCTGAGGCGATGGGTGTAAATCTGGCCTATCACAAAGTTTTAGGCTTTGTCATCAGTGCCTTTTTTGCCGGAGTTGCTGGTGGACTTTGGGTAAGCTGGCTCGGTAATGCCCGACTCGATAACTTCCTATTTACACTGACCTTTTTCTTTCTGGTCGCCATTTCTGCCGGGGGTACAGGCTCCATCACAGGGGTTCTTTTAGGTACGGCACTGGTCATTTTTGTAAGACAGTACGGTGACCCACTAGAAGAAACCTATGCAATTTCCAGGTGGCTCGAGTTTATTGGCATCATTCTGATTATTGCGGGCGCAGCCTTTTTGCTTTACCGTTCCTTTAACCGCAGTGGCAAGCGACTGCCTGATTGGTCGGTCTGGCTTTTTACTGCAAACCTGGTCATTTTGCTGCTGGGTAGCCCGGTCTTTCCTGCCATTAACCTTGGCAAAATTGGCCTCTATATCTTCCTGATTCCGTTTTTGGTCTTACCCTTTTTACCCAATGTTGGTGACAAAAGCAAAGGAGTTGGCTGGATCGTCTATGCCCTTTTAGGCATTGGGGTCATCACGCTTCTTATTGGCGGCATAAGCCCTGGAGCAGGCTGGCTCACAGGCACTTTCCGCGGTTTTGGCATGCGGGGCATCGCACTGGCCATTTTGCTTATTGTCATTATGATTTTTAGACCCGCAGGCATTGTGGGACGTCACGAGTTTAGCTGGGGCTGGCTTTTTAGAGAACGCCTCGACCAACCCACTGATGAAGAGCGCAAACAAGATGCCTGGCTCTCTAACCCTGAACTGAACCGTGCAGGGGGCGCCGCCGCTGTTGACACCGAGGAGGATGCATAATGGCAATGCTCGAGGTACAAAACATCAGCAAGTCCTTCGGTGGACTCAGGGCCATGAGCGATGTCAGTCTGAATATTGAAAAAGGTGAAATCGTCTCGGTCATAGGCCCCAATGGTGCCGGGAAAACCACGCTTTTTAACCTGATTACGGGTGTCTATACTCCCGATACAGGCGATATAAAGTTTGAGGGTAAAAGTATAGCTGGCAAAAAACCCAATCAGATTGTTGATATCGGTATTGCCCGTACCTTCCAGAACCTGCGTCTATTTATGAATCTAACCATCCTGGAAAATGTGCTGGTCTCGCAGCATCATAAGCTCAACAGCAACTGGCTCTCCGCAGTCCTGCGCACCCCGGGATACCGCGCTCAGGAAAAGGCCATGCGCGAATATGCCGTAGAAAAACTCGCTTTTTTCGGGCCAAGATTACAAAGTTTCAGACTGCATCAGCCTGTTTATGTCCTTTCTTATGCCAACCGTCGCCGCACTGAAATGGCCAGAGCCATGGCGACTGGCGCCAAGCTCTTACTGCTCGATGAACCAAGTGCAGGTATGAACCCTAAAGAGACCAGAGAAATCACCCAGATCATTCGCCGCATGCGCGACCAGGGTGGCTATACCATCTTGCTGGTTGAGCACAAAATGAATCTGGTAGGTGAAATTAGCGACCGAGTGGTGGTGCTTGACTACGGGCAAAAAATCGCTGAAGGCAGCTATCAGGATGTTGTGAATGATCCTAAAGTGATAGAGGCCTATCTGGGCAAAAAAGCTGAAGATAGCGAAGAAACCGAAGTGCAAAAGGCAGCCAAGATGGATGGGAGAACGATCTAACGTGGCGGAACGCGAAAAACTACTCGAGCTTAAAAAAGTCACTACCCACTACGGCCCTATACGCGTTCTTACCGATGTTGACATGGTTATCTATCCTGGCGAAATGGTTTGTCTCCTTGGAGGTAACGCCAGCGGAAAATCCACCACCCTGAAAACCATTCTAGGAATTGTTAAAGTCTCTGAAGGAGAAATGTATTTCCGCGGCGAACGGGCCGATCAACTCAGTACCGCCGAGCGTATTGAGCGAGGTATGGCAGTCGTACCAGAAAACCGCCGCATCTTTTCCAAAATGACGGTCCTGGAAAACCTCGAGATGGGCGCCTATTTGCGCGATGACAAAAAAGGCATAAAAGAAGATATGGACTATGTCTTTGAGCTTTTCCCGCGTGTCAAAGAACGCTTGCACCAAAAAGGTGGCACCATGAGTGGGGGGGAACAGCAAATGCTGGCGATGGGCCGAGCGCTCATGAGCCGTCCTAAACTTATCTTGATGGATGAACCCAGCATGGGTTTAGCCCCCCTCTTTGTCGAACGCATTTTTGAAATCATCAAACAGGTGAATGAACGCGGCATAAGTGTATTTGTGGTGGAGCAAAACGCCAATGTCGCCCTGTCAATTGCTGACAGAGGCTACGTGTTGCAAACCGGAGAAGTGGTGCTGAGTGGCCCCGCTAAAGAGTTACTGAATAATGAAGCAATGAAGAAGGCATATTTGGGAGAAGTCTAAGCGGTATCGCTTCAAGTTCCCAAATCCCATCAGTCCCCCTTTAGTAAAGGGGGATTTTAATAAAAAACTACTTCATAGTCTTTAAACTGGCCTTTTTCGTAACGAAATTTGCCGCTAAAAAGACGATCTTGCTCGAGCCACGGTAAAAACACGCGGTCACCGTCATAGAGATTTAGATCCATGACTTTATCGTTGGCAATCCAGTGTAATTCACCCTCATCACTGGCGTTTGGTTCACCAGAAAACTCGGTGACTACATAAACAAAGGCGTACCAATCGTCCTCTTCATCAAACTGAGGCCAGGTCAAAAAACCTTTTAACTGCGCTTTTTTTACGGTTAATCCCGACTCTTCAAAAACTTCGCGGCGCATGCACTCTTCGGGCGATTCGCCCGGCTCGAGCTTTCCCCCCAAACCATTCCACTTGCCTTTCTGATAGCCCTTTGCCTTATGAAGCATAAGCGTTTTGCCGTCTTGCTTAACGTAGATCAGGGTAGCCAGTTTTAGTCCCATGCGTCATCCTCACTGTGATAGGCAAATTCTGAAATGAACAGACGTTTAAGCTCACCATCATCCTTTAGCTCTCCCCTTTCTTCCCGGCGAAAGCGCGTATTTTTTACGCTGGCAATATCGCCCCGATAAGCCAGTTGCTTGGCGGCTCGTCTGACAGCATCAATGCTGTTTCGGGTGGGGTAGGTCAGCGTCTCGCGGAGTCTTGCCCCCGCATAATTTTCCATGACCAGAAGAAGCTCGAGCTGCCCTCCTCGAGGACGCAAAAACACCTGATCCACACTATACACAAGGCAAGTCTAACGAAAAACGGACGGCAAGGTCTGCCGTCCGCACTTCAATTAAGAAAACTACGTTACTCTAGCTGCCCACGAATCTCGCCTGAGGCATTGGCTGCTGTATGAACATTTATATAATAAAGTCCATCACGCAATTGTGTAATTTGGGCGTCAGTTAAAGTTCCTGTACCTGAGAGAGTACCAGAGCCAGCCGTTGTACCCTCAGCAGCTGTTAGGGCCAGGACTACCCCAGCAGTAGCATCTTTGGCAGCCGGTCCATGTATATGAGCCGCTGTGGCTGGACCAGATAGACCACTGTAGGTACCTGTTACCGTAATTGTATTTCCACTTAGTACTGCAGTAGCCGAGCCAGTGCCTGACGTGGTAACTGCAGGTACTTCAGCCCCACCTGAGAGACTTGCGTCAAAGGACGTTTGGGCAGCTGGTGCTGATGAACAGGCAACCAAACCCCATGAAAGTAGTAAGGCAACAACTAAAAAACCGTATTTCCGCATTTCCAACCTCCTTTAAAATCTGTAGAATGCTTAGTCAAAAGATAGCTCTAAGCATGCTCTACAAATATAGCTATGCTTACCTTTAAAGATCGGATGCAAAAAGGTCTATTTAAAAAATCCCAGATGATAGACCGTTATTTTAACAAGTTCTTTTATGCCGTAAATCCAGCGACCGTAGGGTGCAAAGACCCCTACGACTTCAGCACTGTAGCCAAGGTGTTTGGCAAGATACCAGGTGCGGTAGGCATGGAGATCGTCGGTTACAATGGTTACAGTTTGCTCCGGGATGAAGCTTTTACTGAACTCGAGGTTCTCTAAACTGGTGGTGCTTCTGGTCTCACTGGTCAACGCGCTAATCGGTACGCCCGCACCATAAAGATAAGCTGCTCCCGTTAAGCCTTCGCTGTAGTTATCGCCGACCTGTGAGCCCCCTGTTACGACAATGTTCTTGCCACAACCCTGATTATAAAGGTCTAAAGCTTTGTCGAGACGGCGCTGAAAAGCTGGCGAGGGCACGCCGTTATACTGCGCTGCGCCCATCACCAGAATGGTATCGGCCTTACAGGTTAGTTTGCTGACCTGGGGAAAAAGTAAAATTGCGCCTGCTTCATAAAGCACAAAAAGCACCAGAGCCGCCAGAACTGCCAAGACAACCTTCCAGTATTTAGTCTGCCTTATTCTTTGTTGTTTAATCGCCCTTGAGGCGGGATTCAATTGCCCTAGCATGTGCTTCTAATCCTTCGGCCCTTGCCATTTTTGCTCCAGCAGGACCAATGGCAGTTACGGTTTCCTTATTTAAACTTATAAGCGGGATAACTTTCTGGAAATCTCTTACATTTATGGCGCTACTAAAGCGCGCTGTACCACTTGTAGGCATGACATGACTAGGACCAATAATATAATCACCAAGGGCCTCCATACTATTTTCACCAATGAATAATCCCCCTGCATGTTTAACCTGAGGAACCAGTTTCCAGGGGTCCTGGACAAGTAAGCATAGATGTTCAGCGGCATAGGCGTTGGCGACCTCTATTGCCTCGTCAAGAGAATCAACAACCACCAAATAACCTCGCTCCATACAGGACTCGAGCGCCATAGCAGGGTTAGGAAGTGCCCTGATTGACGCTTCCAAACCAGTTTCGACAGCCTGAGCTAAACTTTGACTGGTGGTTACCAGAACCGGCTGGGCGGCGTCATGCTCCGCCTGCGCCAGCAAATCAGCAATGACATGATTGAGGTCGGCGCTGTCATCTGCGATAACTAGGGTCTCAGTGGGACCCGGTAAGGCCTCAATACCAACTTCACCAAAGGCCAGTTTTTTGGCTGCCATAGTGTAGGCATTGCCAGGACCAACAATTTTATCGACACGCTTTATGCTAGCAGTACCAAAAGCCAAAGCTCCTACGGCGACGGCGGCACCTAGTCGGTAAATGGTTGATAGGCCAATGTATTTGGCAGCCAGCAAAATCTCAGGCGCAACTTCGCCCTTGGCATTGGCAGGCGTAGCTACAACAATATCAGGCACCCCCGCCACTTGAGCAGGCACAGCTGTCATCAGCAGGGTGCTAAACAGCGGAACCTGGCCGCCAGGCACATAGCAAGCCACACGCTCAAGCGGCCTGACCAGCTGCCCGAGCAGAGAACCGTTTTCCTGATGAATAAAGCCTTCTTTGGGCTGATGTTCATAAAAAGCCCTGACGCGCTTTGCGGCCAAGGCAATGGCTTCTTTCAACTCAGCATCAACTTTGCTTTCAGCCACCTCAAAAGCCGCTTCTGGAACCCGAAAGTCCTCAAGCAACGCACCGTCAAATTTTTGAGTAAACTGACGCACTGCCACATCACCCTTAAGCCGAATCTCACTTAAGATATGACGCACACTTTGCATGACTTGCTCATCACTCTGAGCACCCTGTCTATTTTCGAAAAGGCGGATAGCTTCTTTAGCGCCCTTAATTCGTTTCACTCTTTCTCACCTTGCCTCAGCCTAACGCATTAGTTTACCGTTTTATCAGGGACATTTAGGGTTAAATAGGTAAAGAAAAGTTCATCGCTACTTTGCCGACTCTTATGAAAAATCTGGACAAAACGTTAGACTAACGGTTATGAATATTGCCATTATCGGTGCAGGCATTGTTGGAGCAAGCTGCGCCTTTTATTTAACAAAACGTGGAGCAAAGGTAACGGTACTTGAGCGCAATCCTGGCCCCGCAATGGGTTCCACAGCAAAATCAGCGGCAGGTATCAGACATCAGTTCTCTCACCCAGAAAATATCAAGATGTCCCTTTACAGCGCCGAAATCTTTAGCCATTTTAAAGAATTAACTGGCGAAGATGCCAGTTACCGCAAGGTGGGTTATTTGTTTTTGCTGTCAAACGCTATGCTCGAGGACTGGCAAACACAACAGAAATTGCAGCGCAGCTTGGGGGTCCAAGTGGAAGCGCTTGATTTAGCTGATACCCTGAGCCGTTTTCCTTATCTGGATGGTCACGGTCTGGCAGGCTCGAGCTTTGGCCCTGATGACGGCATTTTAGACCCCCACGGCATCACGTTAGGCTTTTTGAATGCTGCCAAGCGTAGGGGCGCAAAGGTTAAGCTGGACACGGAAGTCACAGGTTTAAAACCCTTACCCTCCGGCTGGCAACTAAAGTCAGAAACGGAGACACTCGAGTTTGATGCGGTTCTTAACGCTTCTGGCGCCTTTGGCTCCCAACTTGGCAAACGCGCAGGCTTAGACATACCTGTACTACCCTATCGGCGAAACATTTACACCACCGAACCAGTCAAAAATTTTCCGCATCCAAGCCCGCTCATCATTGATATGACCACAGGTGTTTACTTGCGCAGTGAAGGGGAAAGACTGATCTTTGGTTTATCTAACCTTGATGAACCTGCTGGCGATAATCAGGCGGTAGACTGGAACTGGCTCGAGCATACCTTAGAGCTTGCTCTACCCCGTTTTCCCTTTCTAGAAACAGTTGGCCTTGACCGCAAGGCGTGCTGGGCTGGGCTTTATGAAATCACGCCTGACCATCTGCCAATTCTCGGTAAAATGCCAGGAGCCGATCATTTCTACAATGCCTGTGGCTTTTCTGGTCACGGTGTCCAGCACTCGGCAGCGACAGGCCTCATTCTCTCTGAAGAAATTCTTGACGGCCATTCCCACACCTTTGACATCAGCGACTTCCGCTATGAGCGCTTTGCTAATCAGGACCTTAAACATGAGGCCAACATCGTCTAGCCACAATCCTCCAGTTTCCCTTTTCACTTCCTAGTCAGCCATCCAGCAAAACTCACAGGCCATCCCTTCATATAATCAAGCAATGAACGTTTTATGGCGCAACACCACTGGCTCAGAAGCTGCAAAAGAAAAGACTCATTTACTGGATGAGGGGATCAACTTAAAAGTTGATACTGACCGCGAAAGCTCGAGGCAATACTTTGACTGGATAGACGTTCTGGTTGACGGCAATCCAGGAGAAGAAGCCCTTTCAGCTCCAAACCTGAAACACGTCATTGTTCCTTTTGTCGGAATAAATCAGGATTTGCGCGAAGGCATTCTGAAACGCCCGCATCTCAAACTCTATAATTCCCACTTTAATGATGCCGCCGTAGCTCAGCATGCTGTTGCCCTGCTTCTGGCAGTCAGCAATCATATTCCAGAAGCAAATACCGCCCTCCATAAGGGAGACTGGCTGTATCATCAGATGGAACCCGTCCACTCGGTCTTTCTCGAGGATAAGATCTGCTTGCTGCTTGGTTACGGCGCGATAGGAAAAGCTACAGAAAAACGTGTTAAAGGGTTAGGTATGAAGGTGACTGCCTTGAAGCGCAGTCAAGACAAATCAGCAGATATCAAAATATATAGTCCCGAACAGCTTTCAGATGCTCTGGCAGAAGCAGATGTCGTCGTCTCGAGCCTGCCCAGTACGCCCGAAACCAAGGGAATTTTAGATAGAACTGCCATTGGCAAGATGAAACGTGGCGGCATTTTTATAAACGTTGGTCGCGCAGATATCATTGACCAGTACGCCCTTTATGAAGCGCTAAAAAGCGGACACCTGTTTGGTGCAGGTCTTGATGTTTGGTGGAACTACCCCAAAGGAAAAGAAGCCAGAAAGCACACCTTTCCATCAGACGCCCCACTACATGAGCTAAGCAATCTCGTCATGAGCCCTCACCGCGCTGCTGCCGTACAGGACTGGCAAGAGGCCAGTTTTATTGATACTGCCAAAACGATTAATGCGATTGCAAAAGAGGAAAGTCGAAATGAGGTTGACCCAAATAAAGGGTACTAGGGCAAAAAGTTGAAAGTGAAAAGTTGAAAGTGATAGACCTAAGCTGCTTTCTAAACAACAATCCCCTCAAGTGTCAGCTTAAGCGCTTTTTTTAACTCATCATGGATTGATCTATCCTGCCGATAAGCCGCCCATTGCAACGCGGTTAGAAAATAAGTATTCGCAATTGTCCTCGCCAAACGCTCTCTGGAAAAGTCACTGCGTATCAGATTTTGTGTTCTTGCCTGAGTCAAAAACTCATAAATAAAAGGCACCAGAGGCAAAGACATAAAGGCATGTTTTGAACGTTCAGGATCTGGGTTTAACAGTTCATAGCTCAGCGGCAAAATGTGATTTGGGTTCGCTTCGGCAAAACTGGCCAGTTCGTCAAAAATAGCGTAGAGGGCCTCTAGTGGGTTAGTGGGGCTCGAGCCACTCACCCTTCCTCTCATATCATCGAGCTTCTGTGCCAGATCATCAATCAAAATAGCCTCTTTGTAAGGAAAATAGTTAAAAACAGTTCCTCTTGACACTCTGGCAGCTCTGGCGATATCAACAACGGTAGTTTCCTGAAAGCCCTTTTCATTAAAAAGACGCATAGCAGCATTAAAAATGCGGTCCTTGCGGTCTCGTTTTTGCTGTTCTCTTAAACTGGTAGACTGCACGTGCAAATTGTACAGTATTTTGAACTCAGTTCAAGAAGAAAATATCAAAGAAGGTTTACGATTTTGCCTGTATAGTACCTTTTAAAGCCAAATGGGATAGGAGCTCACGACTACCCATACACAAAATTCTGGTAAACCACCTATCAAAAAGAAAAAGACCACCCTGAGGTGGCCTTAGACATTGGCTTTTATGCTTAAGCTTGAGCTGCTTTGGCAGTCTCAACCAGTTTTCTAAAAGCGTCTGGTTCTTGTACAGCCAAATCAGCCAGTACTTTACGGTTGATTTCTACACCTGACTTGCGCAGGCCACTCATAAAAACAGAGTAGCTCATGCCTTCCTGACGAACTGCCGCATTAATGCGGGCAATCCAGAGACGACGGAAGTCATTTTTCTTATCGCGGCGGTCACGGTACTCGTAATCAGCGGCATTCAGTAAGGTTTGTTGAGCAATACGAAAACTCTTTGAGCGCAGACCCCAAAAGCCTTTGGCTCTTTTAAGAATCTTCTTATGCTTTTTGCGACGTACAACACCTGTTTTTGCTCTTGGCATAAGCTAACTCCTTAGTCGTACGGCAGAAGCTTTTTGATGCGTTCTGCGTCCGGCTTAGCAATAATCAGATCGGTACGTCCCTGGCGAATACGTGAACCATTTTTCTTGTAGTTCAGGTGGCGTTTACCACTACGCATTGCCTTTACCTTACCTCGCCCAGTGACTTTTACACGAGCTTTGGTGCCCTTATGGGTCTTTAATTTAGGCATTTATTACTCCTTATGAACACCTACTAGGGTGTTTACCTTTATGTATGACTTTAACTTCACGCCTTAAAAGTAAAGCAGCAGTCAAAGGCTTGGGTTAACTCATGCGGGCCTCAAGACCATATTCATGTCCATGCCAGCGAGGGTTGGCGGCATATCAACAACAGCTATCTCATTGAGTTCCTGCACAACCTTATTGAGTAAGTCTTGCCCTAACTCAGGGTGAGTACGCTCGCGTCCCCGAAACATGATGGTTACTTTAACTTTGTGGCCATCTTTCAAAAACCGTTGAATATGGTTCACTTTGGTCTGATAGTCATGTTTTTCTATTTTTACCCTGAATTTGATGGACTTCATTTCTTGCTGGCGAGACCGTTTACGCGCTTCTTTTTCTTGCTGCTGAAGTTCATAACGATACTTGCCGTAATCCATCATGCGGACAACCGGGGGTTGGGCGTTTTCGCCAACCATTACCAGATCAAGGTCTTCGTCTCGAGCCCGTTGCATGGCGTCGCGGGTATCTACAATACCGAGCTGCGCACCATCCGAACCAATCAAGCGAACCTGTCTTACCCGGATTTGTTCATTAACCTTAAGCTCTTTAGCTATCTACTTCACCTCCAAAAGATGTGTAGCCATGCGGCATACAGCGTATAAGTTTAGCAGATTAAAGCCCTTTAAATCAATGCAAAATACACGGACCTCCCATTTGTTCTCTTTAACATGAGTTTATGTCGATACTTAGCAACCTAGATGATGTAAAACGTGTACTCAGGCAAAACAAGACGATTGCCGTTTTGGGGGCACACACCAAAGAGGCAAAAGCTGCGTACTATGTACCCAAGTACATGCTAGGGGCAGGCTATGAAATCTATCCGGTTAATCCAGCCTATGCCGGTCAGGATCTCTTTGGCAAAAGGGTTCTAGAAAAGCTCGAGCACCTCTCTACCCCTATAGATATCGTCAATGTATTCCGGCGCAGCGAAGCTTTGCCCGAACATCTGGACGATATCTTAGCTATGCGCCCCTTACCCAAATATGTCTGGTTTCAGCTGGGCATTATCAATAATGACGTTGCTAAAAAGCTTTCCGATGCTGGCATTGATGTTATACAGGACCGCTGCATGCTAGCTGATCATCAGTATCTCCTGTAAAAAAACGTCCTGAGGATTTCTCAGGACGGTAGCATTTTGAAACGCTTTGACGAACAGTAGAAATCTAATTAGTTAAAGCCACAATCTACAAAAGCAAGGGCGTTTATCACGGTCTTTTTAAACCACCCGGCCAGCAGACCAGATGATACCCGCTATATCCAGATGATACCCGCTATATCCAGATGATACCTGCTATATCCAGATGATACCTGCTATATCATTTACTCTCGCCACTCACCTGGCACACTACCGACATTGCCAATAATGTAATCAATGGCTGGAGGCAGGGATGGCAAAATTGAGCGCAGCGAATCATAGACTCCCTTTGGCCCACCGGGCAAATTAACAATCAGGGTATTGCGTCTTATACCGCAGACACCACGAAACAGGATCGAACGTGAATTATTTTTCATTCCGACGATACGCATATATTCTGCCAGGCCAGGAACTTCGCGCTCAATCACTTCTTTGGTGGCTTCAGGCGCTCTTTCTTTGGTAAGCAGCCCAGTCCCCCCGGTAGTTAAGATCAGATCGTTTTTATCATTGTCGGTCAGGACACGCAGCTTTGAGCGAATAAGAGACTGCTCATCAGGGACAAGTTGATAGTCAACCTCAACAAAAGGTCCTTTTTCGAGCAGACGACGAATCGTCGCCACCGTCTCGATAACCCTTGGTGAACTCGCGCCTTCATCATTTATGGCAAGAATAGCTGTACGAATCATCTCTTTTACTTTAGCGCAGTTCCGTCTTAGAGAGTTTATGAAGTTCCACTTATCAGTTGGAACAGGTCTGACTAACGGCTTCCGCCAGGGGTAAATCCCTTACCTGGAAGGTTTCCTCCCAGTCAAACAGCCTGCATGGGTCACTGGCAGCAAGCTCGAGTGCACTAAAAAGGCTAACCCCGGGAGCAGCAAACGACGTACCCGCATAGATCAGATTAGCGACTGGCAAAGCATGACCATTTAAATCTAGCGGATTTGTCAGCCTGAACCAGGCACCTGTCAGCATAATCGTGCCTTCATTTGAAAACTCGGCTTTCTCTAGCGGGCTGCTGGCACTTACCGCCAAAACCTCATCCCAATAGGCTGGATAGGCAGCAACACTGCGCCCGAAATTGCCAGCAGCACCTATATAAAAAACATCAGGATTTGCCAGTATCGTTTGCCGTAAAGGATCCCCCTCAGGGCTCACAGGACGCATCTGATCAAGAATGAGATCACTAATACGCTTACTCACTTCAGAGCTTAAAAAATCAGGAATCCCCTGCTCGTTCATAAACTCTCTGGTGTTTTCGCTGATGAGATAGTCAAAATAATCAAAAAGCGAAGGATAAACAAGTTTATTTAAAACAAAATCCTTGACAATACTACAGGGCAGGATAATAAAGCTCATATTCACGACAATAGTGTCCAGGCCTTCTGCTTTTAATGCCAGAATAGCTCTTTCAAGTTCCTGACCAACAACTGCGGTATTAAAGTCTGCGGGTGCTACTGCCTGAAGAATCACTTTCTTACCCTTTTCATGGGTCCACTCGAGCCTGCCCTCGTCCACCCAGGCTGGCGTATAAGTTCCTAAACCTGCCAGAATGCCATTGATATGGTTCATAACCAGGGCACCATGCGAACTCTTACCCTCCTTTTCAAAACGAACCAGCATTTGGGCAGTGATATCCTCAGGCGTAAAAAGGTCTGAGGCCAGCTTAAAACTGTTCTGCCCAAATTCATCAAGAATAAGAATGGCAACATCTTTACTGGGTGCAGATAGGTTTAACTCTCGAAAAGGACTGTCCAGAAAATAGCGGCTGAGATAATCCGGCGAAAGACCCGCACTGTAATCTGTTTCCAGTTGCCCTTCGGCACCTACCACACGGTAAGGTGCACCAACAACACGGTACGGCGCTCCCACAACCCTGTAAGGCTGAGGATTAAGCTGAAAATCACTGGTAATGCAACTCCCAAGATTTTCATCAATTAGGGGCCCACTTGCCAAAGCGGTAAGCACATTAATATCCATATCTGGAATACCCTCGACCTGGACTTCAGGAGGATTACCTTCAACGACAGGTCGCAAATCCACATCTAGCGAAGGTACGCACGCCGTGAGCATGACCAAAACACTCAGCCAAAAACCATTTCTCAAAAATGTCATAGGGGTATCGTCATCGATTTTGACCTAAACTTCAAGTAATAAGGTGACGAAGCCTTTCACGCCAGCAGCTCATAGTCACGCACTGTCATAAATTGCCTTAATTCAGCTGCATAGGCTTCTGCACGCAAAGTTTCGTAAGCTTGCAGTGCTTTAGCAAGCATGGCTTGAGCTTGTTCTCGTTTTAAAAGGGCATGATAACTCTCACCCAAACCATAATAGGCATCAGCCATCCAGAGTTTATTATGGAATCTTTTTGCCAGCTCGAGTGCTTCATTTCGCCGCTCTACCGAAGACTCATAATCCTTCAAATCATGTAGAATCTGCGCCAAATTGTTTAAGGCAAAAAACTGGATACGGGCGGCCTCGAGTCCCTGAGATTCATTGGCAAGGTCAAGGCTCGAGCTGTATCTCAACGACGTTTCAAAAAGCTGCTGCGCCCGCTCAAAAACACCCTGCATCGCATAAAAGTAGCCATAATTTGCCAGCACAATCGCCGCATCTAAAGAGACGCCCGCTGGCAATAGTCGATAGGCTTTCTCAAATGCGCTTTCTGCAGCAGGATCGCTACGCCTGAGTAAAATAACCGCCATGAGGCACTGGTAAACCGCCTGACGCTGAACATCGCCAAGTCTTTTAGCCACCTGATAGGCCCTTTCAAAATAACCATGGGCAAAGTCATGCTGCCCCAGATAATTGAGATAGTGATTGCCAATTTTGGCCAAAAACTCATGACTTAGGTTTGGTTCAGCTTCTGTTGCAGCACGCTCGAGTAAGCGCAGTGAACGACTCGAGTGCCCTTCACCCAGATAATAGCTACCTTCCAGCACCAGTAAGCGCATAAGCTCAACCAGGTCTTCCCCTTCAGCTTTTTCAGCTACGCTTAACATCGTTTGCAACTCTAGCTGGACCGCTTCTGCCTGATGAGTGAAACTCTGCAGATAGCTTTTCACCGCTGCATTTACTGTTTTTAAGCGGTAGTTATTAATAGCCTGTACATAAGAATGAGCCAGATTATGAATCTGGTAGCTAACAAAATCACTGCCGGGCAAACTGCTCAAACTCGCGAGTCCGTGCTGGCTTAGGGTGAAAAGGGCATCTTCCAGGTACTCGAGGTCACGGTTCATCATACGGGCCAGTAATTCTGGACTGGCGCTTGCTCTAGGTAAGGCCCCAAACCCCAAAAAGGCTTCGTAAGAGGGGTCATCTAAAACCTCGAGGCTAACTTGAAGAAGCTGGGCGATACTACCCTGTTCTTCCGCTCTGAGTTCATCAGGTATGCGCAGGTCATGAGGCGCATTTTTTATAGTTGCCAGCAGCTCATCGGGCGTTTGTCCAGTATGTCTAAGGTTAAGACCCGCTACCCTAAGAGCATAGGCATGATCACCAAGCTGCTCTGCCAGGGCGTCTCCGGCTTTTCCCAGGTCGACATCAGCAAAGTGGCTTAAAAGCGCAAGCGCTTCTGGGCGCTCGAGCCTACCCAAACTGATGCGCTTTAGTCGCGGGTAGCGCTGCCGTGACGTAATGAGCACCGGAAAACGATCGGGCAAAAGCGCCAGAAGGCTACTTAGCGTATAAGCATTCCAGATATCATCTAAAATGATAATAGAAATGGCTTCCGCCTCTAAAACCTCAGACAGCAACCTGGCCTGATCTTGTTGCTGATAGATTTCTTGAGCAATGTCAAAGACTTTAAACAGAGCATTCAGGATGCTGGCAAGGTCGTTTTGCCCAGGCTCGAGCCACAGCACTTTTCCCTCATCCAAATAGTTAAGCGCTACCTGCGCTGCCAGCGCTGATTTGCCCATCCCTCCAAAGCCCTGTATCAGCACCTGCCCTGTCTGGTGCAACAGTTTCTGCACGTCTCCCAGCACTTCAGCGCGCCCAATAAAAGTGTTGGCTAGATGAGGTAATGACTCGACCTCAGCAATAAGCCTGACGAGTTCACCAGACCCAGCCCCCCCTGCCTCTATCTCAGCGAGTAAGTCGAGGGTTTCATCAAGCGGTTCAAGATCAAGCTCGGTTTTTAAATTTTCGCGCAAAACTTCAAATTGCTCGAGGGCTGCTTCGGTATGCCCAAGGGCATGCTCGAGCCGCATGATGCTGCGGTGCACTGTTTCATTAAGAGGGTCATTCTGCAAAAGCTCTCTGGCAAGCTCTAACGCCTCGTCATAGTTTCCTGACGCCTCAAGCTCTTCTAAAAAGGTTTGTTGCAGCTCCTGCACAATCCCAGATAAACGTCCTCTTTCAAGCTCGAGCCAGTTCATAAAAGGATCAGCCTTTATCGGTTTAAACCCGGCCAGCAAATTTCCACCACAAAGCTTTAAAGCCTCACCAAAATTATTGCTTTTAAAATGGTTTTCAAATTGCTCGAGGTCTGTTTCTGCGATTAGCTCAATCGCTTCATCGTCACGTAGCCAGTCATCTGCACCAGGAAGCTGCCTGAGCTTGTAAAGGGCCTGCCTGAGATTGTTTAACTTGCCCTGTCCCCAGAGAAGTTCGGCAAGCTCCTCACGGGATGCAGGTACTCCGGTCACTGCCAAATAAGCAAGCAGCGCCAGGCTCTTGCGGTCAATCGTTTCATCCAGCCGTTTATTCTGGTAAAACAGCTCGAGGGGGCCTAATAACTGAACACGTAACGACATCCTTGGTTCTATTCTAGCCTGATGACCTGCTTGCCGAGAAATTTAGGTGCCAGACTAATGCCAGAAAAGTTACTTTGTACCCTTTCTGTAAAAGTAAACCTTTGCGCTGACCAGATGAAAGCGGTAGGCTAAAGAGGTTTGCAGCGCAGGCTGAGAAAATTCTGTAGAAAAAATCGACTAACTAAGCGTGGAGGAAAAACCTTGAAAATCCATGAGTACCAGGCAAAAGAGCTGATGAAAGCCAGGGGGATAAGCGTACCTCTGGGTCAGGTAGCAACAACTGCCGCCGAAGCAGTTGCAGCTGTGCGTCCCCTTATCGAAGCCAGCGGCAACAATGTCGTGGTGGTTAAAAGCCAAATTCATGCTGGCGGTCGTGGCAAAGGTCGCTTTAAAGAACACTCAGACTTAGGCGGCGTCAATGTTGTCCTGGACGGGCTAAAAGGTGGTATTAAAGCTGCCGAGGCCAAGGTAGATGAACTTGCCAAGAAAATGCTGGGCTCTACCCTTGTCACCATACAAACGGGTGACGAAGGCAAGCAGGTAAACCGACTCTATATTGAGCAGGGTATTGACATTGAGCGCGAACTTTATATGAGTATAGTGCTTGATCGCGGCACAGGTCGCAATATTCTGATGGCCTCCACCGAAGGCGGCATGGACATTGAGGAAGTTGCCGAACATAGCCCGGAAAAAATCTTAAAAGAATCTGTTGATCCTGCCATTGGTCTGGCAAGCTTTCAAGCTAACCGTATGGCCAGAGGTTTGGGCCTCGAGGGAAGCGCTTTAAAAAATGGCGTGAAATTCATGACTGCCCTCAGCCAACTTGCGACCGAACTGGATACCGACCTTATAGAAATCAACCCTCTGGTTGTTACCAAACAGGGTGACGTTATGGCGCTGGACGGCAAAATGAGCTTTGATGGCAATGCCATGTACCGCCATAAAGACATCGCCAGTATGCGTGATGACAGTGAAGAAAATGCTGCTGAGCTCGAGGCTGCTCAGTACGGTCTAAATTTCATAAAGCTTGACGGCAGCATTGGTTGTCTCGTAAATGGTGCTGGCCTGGCGATGGCCACCATGGACACCATTAAACATGTGGGCGGCGAACCCGCCAACTTTTTAGACGTAGGCGGCGGCGCCAGCACCGAAAATGTCACCGCAGCTTTTAAGATCATTACTAAAGACCCAAATGTCAAAGGCATTTTTGTCAATATCTTTGGCGGCATCATGCGCTGTGATGTCATTGCCAATGGGGTTGTTGAAGCAGTTAAGCAAGTCGGTTTAAAGGTGCCTCTGGTTGTTCGGCTAGAAGGTACAAACTCCCAGCTTGGCAAACAAATTATTAGCGAATCAGGGCTAAATGTCGTTCCAGCCGATAGCCTTAAAGATGGCGCAGAAAAAATCGTGGAGCTGGTCAAATGAGTATCTTAGTAGGAAAAGACACCAAACTTATCATCCAGGGCATGGGCAACTTCGGGCGTTTTCACATAGATAAATCGATTGCTTACGGCACCAATGTCGTCGGCGCTGTCCACCCCAGCCGCGCTGGTGAAACCGAAACCTTTGAAGGGGAAACTGACCACTCTGGCGTTCCTGGTCGTCCTGATAGTTACAGAGTAACGCTGCCTATTTATGCAACCGTACAGGAAGCTGTCAAGGAAACAGGCGCAAACGCCAGTGTTGTTTTCGTGCCTCCGCCTTTTGCCGCCGATGCCATTATGGAAGCAGCCGAAGCTGAGATTCCACTCATAGTTACCATTACTGAAGGCATTCCCATCAATGACATGGTAAAGGTCAAGCGCTACTTACAAGATAAACAGAGTCGCCTGATTGGACCAAACTGCCCCGGGGTTATTACGCCCCATGAGTGCCGCATTGGCATTATGCCAGGGTATATTCATCAGGCGGGCAAGATTGGTGTGGTCAGTAAGAGCGGCACCTTAACTTATGAGGCCGTCTATCAACTAACGCAAAATGGTCTTGGTCAGACTACTGCTGTTGGCATTGGCGGTGACCCGGTGAATGGCACCAACTTCATTGATGTCTTGAAGCTCTTTAATGAAGACCCTGACACCAAAGGCGTCATTATGATTGGCGAAATCGGTGGTAATGCCGAGGAGGAAGCCGCCGCCTGGATTAAGGCCAATATGACCAAGCCTGTAGCTGGTTTTATCGCAGGTACAACCGCTCCTAAAGGTAAACGCATGGGCCATGCCGGTGCCATTATTAGTGGAGGCAAAGGTACTGCCGAAGACAAAATTGCCGCACTAAATGATGCAGGCGTTGTCGTTGCGCCAACCCCAACCGACATGGGTGACGCCATGATGCAAGCTATGAAAAAGGCCGGACTGGCCTGATTTGTAAGCTGGTCTTCCTCGAGTAACGGTATATCTAAACATAGAAGCTTTAGTATTAATTCCCCCTTTACAAAAGGGGGAATTTTTTTTATTTAATCGAAAAGAAGCTTATCCGACTTTCCGCCCCCCCCTTTGACATAATTCAGGAATGAGTCATGGCAAGCTAGGGTATGAAGGAAAGATAT
>JAGQHN010000065.1 GCA_020431825.1 Trueperaceae bacterium
TAAGGACATGACTACACTCCTTTTTACCTTAGTTTATGCCTTCAATAACTGCCTTTCTGATTTTGGCAACGGTATCTGGAGCCAAAGAACAAATTTTAGAGCAAGCAAAAACCTTGCCTCCTGGTTACCACGCTTTGCTAAACTAAAACCGATGACAGTTCAAATCTACGGCACGCAAAAGTCGCAAGACAGCAAAAAAGCCCTGAGGTTTTTTAAAGAGCGGGCTACCCAAGTTCAGTTCTTTGACCTTAAAACGCACTATATGACCCAAGGTGAACTTGCTCGCTTTATCCAGAAATTCGGTTTACAGAGCCTGATTAACAGCAAGGCAAAAGCCTACCAGGAAGCTGGGCTCGAGTACCTCAAAGTGCCCGATGAACAAATGATAGAGAAACTCATAGAGGACCCTGACCTGATGATTCAACCTCTGGTGCGTAGTGGGTCTGACCTGAGCGTGGGCTGGAACGAAGCGTTCTGGAAAAACTGGTACAAGAACCTAAAGTCCACCTGAGCATCCAGCAAGTAGCAGGGGTTTGAAGAAATTGTTGGTTACCTACTACCTTTACTAAAGCCCACACTGTTATCCTCTTGAGTGTGCGAGTCTTATTTATTGGCGATATCTTTGCAAAACCTGGCCTAGTCGTCACCGAGACTTATCTAAACAAGTTTCGTGATCAGTACGACTTTATCATTGCAAATGGCGAAAATATAGCTGGTGGTTTTGGCATTACCAGAAAACATTTTGACCAGCTTATAGATCTGGGCGTCGATGTAGTCACCCTGGGTAATCACAGTTGGGATCAGCGCGAAGTTTTTTCGCTGGTCGAAGAATCAAATCGCATTATCCGGCCGCTGAATTATCCAACTGGCACACCTGGCCTGGGCCATACCACCCTCGAGTCTCGCACCGGGGAAAGGATTACGGTCATTCAGGCTATGGGACGCATTTTCATGGAACCGCTTGACTGCCCTTTTACAGCCATAGATGATGCGCTCGAGACGCTTTCTACAAACACCGTGATCGTTGACTTTCACGCCGAAGCCAGTAGCGAGAAAAAAGTTATGGGGTATCATTTGGCAGGGCGTGTCGCTGCTGTGGTAGGAACCCATACCCACGTTCAGACGGCTGACGAACTTATCAAAAAAGGTACAGCTTATATTACTGATGTGGGCATGACTGGCGTTCAGGACTCCTCTATCGGCATGCGTTTTGAAGAGGTGCATAAGCGCTTTGTGATGAAACTGCCCGCCCGGTACAAACCGGCTGATCGACCGGGCACTTTGTGTGGCCTCGAACTGGACATTGAAGCAGGAAAAACCAGAGCTCTCAAGCGCTTGCAGTGGCAAGCCGAAGAAATGACAGGTGAAGCGTGAGCAAGAAAACAGCACAACAAAGCCCTAGCCAAGATGACAGCTTTGAACAATTAAGACGTGATGTAGATTTTTTAGCCACGGCGCTGGGAACCATCATCACGGAACTCGAGGGCAAAAAGTTTTTTAATCTGGTTGAGCAGGTTAGACTTTTAACCAAAAATCTGAGAACTGAGCCCAGACCCGAACTCGAGCAAGAACTTAAAGATCTGCTAAGCAATCTAAGTCTATCAACTGCCGAGCGCCTGCTGCGCGCCTTTACCGTTTATTTTCAACTTATAAATCTGGCTGAGGAAATCCACCGTGTAAGGGTAAACCGCTTGCGTGAAGGTCAGGCAAGTCTGGAAAACCCCAGAGCCGAGTCCGTTGCCGCGGCCGTTAAAGCGCTTAAAGACCAGGGCTGGTCACGGAGCGAAGTCAAACGCTTTATTTCTGATCTGGATATTCAACCAACCTTAACCGCTCACCCAACTGAGGTTAAGCGCTATACCATCAGGCTCAAGCTCGAGCGCATCGCTTCTGCCATGCGTAAACTGAGTGAATGGGCCCTTTCACCTCAGGCCAAAGCTAATCTGAGAGAAGAAGTTTACGCTGAGATTTCCACGCTCTGGCAAACTCGAGAACTTTTCACTAAAAAGCCAAGCGTGATCGACGAAGTGAAGAGCGCCCTCTATTATTTCCAGCGCTCACTGCTTGAAGCAGTACCACGCCTCATGCTTGACATGGAAGGTGCCCTGAGCAGCTACTACGGTGAGGAAGAAAATGATCTTCCCTTACCTCCCGTTTTAAAATTCCGCTCCTGGATTGGTGGGGACCGAGACGGCAACCCTTTTGTAAGTCCTGAAATTTGTACCGAAACCTACCACCTGCAATCGGACCTTGCCCTAGAAAAACACATGTCTGATATGGACGCTACAGTTCAGCGCCTTTCCCAGTGGGAAGAGCGCATCACGCTGAGTAAGCAGTTTCGTGACGACCTTGAGGCACATACGCAGACCAATCCTCTGAGCCGCTTCCCCGAAGAGCCTTTTAGACAAAAGATTCTGCTTATGCATCAGGGACTCGAGCAAGTCAAGTCGCAACCTTTTGGCGAACCTCAAAAGGATAGTAGCAGCTATACCACCGAAGCTTATGTGGATGACCTTAACCTGATCGAAACCACTTTGCGCAATGGTCAGGGAGAGAGAGCGGCAAGAGCCTTTGTAAGACCTATCAGTTACCGGGCGGCTGCCTTTGGCTTTCAACTGGCTGCCCTAGATATAAGGGAGCACTCGAGGGCTCATGAAGCTGCAATCGCTGATCTTTTTGCCTACGCTGAAGTCTGCCCTGACTATGGCAGTCTTAGCGAAGAGGAGCGTATAACCTTGCTCCGGGCAGAGCTGGCTTCAAAACGTCCGCTAACGCCTCCTGATGCCAAGTTAAACCCCGATACCCACCGGGCTTTAGGCTTTCTCGAGGTCTTTAAAGCTGCTCAGGCCAAATTTGGTAGCCAGGCCACCGGAAGCTATGTCATTTCTATGACCGAAGGGGTTTCTGACATCCTCGAGGTTTTGGTTTTAGCCAAACAGGCAAATTTCTTCCACATTGACGTTACGCCCTTATTTGAAACCCAACAAGATTTAATCAATGCCCCAGCGGTACTAAAAAACCTCTTCTCTTTACCTGAATATCAAAAACATGTAAAAACCAGAGGCATCCAGGAGGTCATGATTGGCTACAGCGATTCCAATAAAGACGTTGGTTTCCTGACCGCCAACTGGGCCCTTTATGAAGCTCAGGAAGGTGTAGCGCAGGTTTGCCGAGAAGCAGGCATCCCCCTACGCTTATTTCATGGTAGGGGCACCAGTATTGGGCGCGGCGGAGGCCCCAGCGGGCAGGCGATTCTGGCACAACCCCCAGGGTCACTTGACGGACGCATGCGCATGACCGAACAGGGAGAAGCTATGTCTGACCGCTACGCCGACCCAGACCTGGCTCACAGGCACCTCGAGCAAGTGGCTAATGCCTTTATCCTTTCCTCTGCCAGAGATAAAAAAGACTTACCTCAGGTTAAACCTCAGTTTCGCGAATCTATAGCAGAGGCAGCCAATGCTGCCAAACTGCGCTACCGCAGCTTCCTTGAAAGCGAAGGTTTTTTAGACTTTTATCATACAGTGACGCCCATCGAAGAACTGAGTCGCCTGAATATTGGCTCACGACCTGCTCGGCGTAAGGGCGAAAAATCTTTAGCAAACCTGAGGGCCATCCCCTGGGTCTTTTCCTGGACACAGTGCCGCGCCAACTTACCAGGCTGGTTTGGGCTTGGGTCTGGCCTCAGCCAGATTGAGGAAGGGCTTATCAGGCAAATGTATGATAGCTGGCCCTTTTTCAGGACCGTTATTGACTTTGCCCAAATGAGTCTCGCCAAGGCCGATATGGGGATATTTAAGTCCTACCTCGAGCTAGTACCCAGTGATATAGCCGACCGCTTTTGGACACTCATTAATGACGAGTACCTGCTTACCATCGCACAGGTTGAGCGTGCCACTGGAACAAAACTCTTAGAAAATGACCCAACACTCGTGAGAGGCATAGATCTCCGTAATCCTTATGTAGATCCTATATCTTATCTGCAGGTCGAACTTATCAAACGTTTACGCGATCTGCCAAATGAGGCGCTTGATAGAGGGGCACTCGAGGCCGCTGTTATGGTAAGCCTGATTGGTATTTCCGCAGGAATGAGAAATACGGGTTAAGCATCTGCCAAGCTTCCTGATTTGAAATATGGGTGGTGGTATCATCGTGACAGCTAGCACGTCCAGCGCTAGCTGTCACGATGATACCTTCACTCAAACCATTGTTTACTATCTGTTTGCCTTGTACCTCTACCGAGATATTTTTTACATTGGCCAACTTTCTAACTAAAGTTCAGGTAAACTAGCTCCCAAAGAAGGTTAAAAAGGAGCATTATGAATCTGGTCTTAAAAAGTTTAGGCTTTGTATTAGTGCTGGCGCTTAGTTTTGCCCTTGCGACCGTTGCCGATGGTGACAGGGCCTATGACCGAGGCGATTATGAAGAGGCAATTGCCCAGTACAAAGCTGCCTATGAGCAGCGCAGCGACAATGTAGAAGCTTTGTATAAACTGGCCAAGGCAACGACCTTACTGGCAGGTACCAAGGCGGGGGCCGAAGCTGAATCCCTTTACGGGGAAGCGGCAAGCTACGCAAGACAGGCTATAGAGCTTGATCCAGATGAGCCTGAAACCCATATGGAGCTAGCCAGAGCTCTTGGTAGACTGGCGCAGTTCAAAGGTATTCTGGAATCTTTAAATTTGGCTGGTGAAGTTAAGTCCGAGCTAGAAAAAGCCCTGGCACTCAAACCCGATCATGGGGGTGCACTTCATGCGCTTGCCCTATGGCACCTTGAAGTTCCCTGGATTGCAGGAGGCCGGAGTAATCAGGTAAAGCCTTTGTTTGAACAGTCCATTGCCGCTGAGCCTGATGCCATTACGCACTATACCGACTTTGGTGAAGCCCTTATCCGCTTAAATGAGAAAGAGGCTGCACGTGAGCAGTTAGAGCTTGCCATCAGCCTCCCTGTCCGAAATTATGGGGATGAAGAGGCCGTTGCAAAAGCCAAAGAATTATTAAAAGGGCTTTAAGAAAACCCACTCGATAAATGCTAGTTTTTCCATCCTGGAGGCAATTAACAGCCTTTTCTCCAAATTCTTAATAAATGTGTATCATGAGAATTTTTTGCAATTCTGAAGATTTCTTTAATTTTCTAGCATTGACCTTAAGACTTTTGGTTTTAGACTGAAGGCGTGATTACGCTCCGTCTAAACGACTCTCCTTTTTACTCGAGGCAAGTTCATGATTGATTTACTTTTTTGGTTTCTTGTTAGTCAGACGCTAAGCGGTCTGCCTGATATGTACCCCGGTACAGAGGTGCGTATTGTTTCGATGGATTTAATCACCATCTATGCCAGTGCCAGTGTCACTGATGACGAATTGGTCTTTATCGGTAAGTTTGAGCCAGATAGCGAAGTTCGGTTACTCATCTTGCAACCCGACGCCAATGCTCAAGAAACGGTCGAAGCCCTCGGCAACAAAGCGCTGCACGCTCGCATAAGTCCCGAAGGAGATGACATATTGCTGCAATTCGCAGAACTAGAAGGCCCTTTATCCTTTAAAAAATGGCTTAAGGATGAGCGTAATATCACACTGAAACTCAATCCTGGTGATGACGAATAAGGCAGGTGCTGTTATGGATAAAAAACACATTTTAATTATTGAAGATGATCTAGATATCAGTCGCTTACTCAGGCTCGAGCTAGAAGAAGCAGACTTTGTCGTCACCCACTGTGACACAGGTATGCGCGGACTCTCTGCTGCTCGCGAAGAGAATCCCGATTTAGTCGTTCTGGACTTGGGCTTGCCTGATTTAAGCGGGGCAGAAATCGCCCGAAGGCTTAGAAAAACCACCGAGATTCCTATTATTATCTTGACCGCCAAAGACGATGTGAGTACCAAAGTTGAAATGCTTAATTCTGGTGCAGATGACTATCTGGCAAAGCCTTTTCATAGTGATGAACTCATAGCACGGATTAATGTACAGCTAAGACGCCGCAGCTTTGGTTCGACACAGTCCGTTGGCCCTATGACGATCGACCCAACGCGCCGTCAGGTCTTTTGGGATGAGTCGGAAGTTAAACTCTCTCCCCGCGAATTTGAGTTGCTTGTCTATCTCTGTAATCAGCCCGGACGGGTTTACAGCCGCGAAGACATTGAAAAAAATGTTTGGGGTGATGAATTACCCCCATCAAGCAACGTCGTCGATGTTCATATAGCCAATATCCGCGGGAAATTACGCGATGCAGGGGGCTACGGCATGATTCGCACGGTTAGAGGCATTGGCTATGCAGTAAAAGGATGACCTGGGTCATCTTTTTTTATTAGTGCTTGTTACGCTCTCTGCGCCTATCAAATGATGCATCTTTTGGTCTCAGCTCTTTGGTTTAAAAAAGCCGAACTCGAGCCTCTGCTATTAAGGCTTAGCGTATGAAGCGATGGCCCTTGTGGCGCAAAAGACCATCGGAAACAGAAGGCATAAGGCGGGGTGGTCTTCCCCTCAGGTGGCGCTTTGCCGTACTGACGGCTTTCAGTATCGCCCTGCTAAGTATTATTGCTGTACTAACGGCCTATTTTGCCGTACGGGAAAGTTTTCTTGACGATTTAAAAACAGCGCTAAAGCAAGATGCGACCAAACTGGCAGATCTTTATAGCGGTCGTACAGAGGCACTCCAGTTCAGTCCTGAAACCTCAAACGGCACACTAATTATTCAAATCTATGACTTAAATGGCCTTTTACTTGCCGCTTCAGATTCGGTTTACGAACTAGGCGAAAACGCCTTACCTCAAGCTGTGGTTCTCAGTGCCATTGAGGGCTCAAAAGATTGGCAAGGCAAATTAAATGGTGAAGACGTCATTGCTGCCATGGCTATTTTTAACCGAGGTGTCGTTGCAGTTATCAATAACACCGAATTTATCGAAACTTCACTTGCCCGTATTGCCAAGCGCCTGCTGCTAACCGCCCTTATCCTCATAGCTTTAAGCTCGTTAGCGGGCTATCTTGTCACGGTCACTGCCATGCGCCCGATTAGTAATCTGGCGATCCTCGCTGAAAGGCTTGGGCCAGATAACCTCGAGCCTATTCATTACACCGGACCCAGAGATGAAGTAGGACAGCTTACGCACGTTTTAAACGATCTGTTAAAACGTCTGGGGGTGTCAATGAATGCCCAAAAAACCTTTCTGGCCGAGACCAGTCACGAGCTTCGCACCCCTTTAACCAGTCTGCAAGGTTTCCTCGAGCGTGCCTCGCGTAAAGCGCCGCCTTCGGTCAAACGCGACCTTGAAGATGCCCGGCGCATCTCACAAAGCATGTCGCGTCTGGTCGCCGATCTTTTGCAACTTTCGAGAGGAGAGCTGGTAAGGGAAATGGTTCCACATCTCATTGACCCCTTAGAAGATATTCTTGCTCCTATCGCTGAAGAGTACCCTGGCGTCAGTTTAAAAGGTGAGCTAGACGAAACCATTGTGGGAGACCCAGAGCGCCTGCGGCAACTTATACGAAATCTGGTTAGCAATGCCATTCGCATAACAGAAGACCCGACAAAGGTTGAACTCAGCTTTTATTATGAGGGCAATTTCGCCATTCTCGAAGTCAGAGATCATGGTCCCGGCATCCCCAAAGACTTACAGGCACGTATCTTTGACAAATTTTATAAAGGACCGGGCGGCGGAGCTGGTCTTGGTCTTGCTATTGCCAAACAGATCGCCGAAGCCCATAACGGCACCCTTGTTCTTGACTCGAAAGTGACGAATGGCGCTAGTTTTAAACTCAAGCTGCCTATAATGGAAGAACCTGATGATGAACATCTGGTAGCCTGGTAAACAGGTATGGTACAGCAGAACTGGTTTTTACATGCGCTATCTTATTATTGCTTTAGTCCTCATTTTCTTTAGTCTTTCTCAGGCTCAATCTGAGTTTCAAGCTCTGGCAGGGCCGTTTGTGGTTTCTCGCGTTATTGACGCAAAGACGCTCGAGTTAAGTGCTGGTGACCAGACCTCAGAAGTAAAGCTCTTGGGTATAGCTACTCCCAAAAAAGGTGATGAGGCTGCCTGCGCCTTATATGGTAGTCAGGCTCTGGATTTCACCAGTGACCTGCTCCTGGAAAAAGAAGTCTGGCTCGAGTTTGACCTATTTGAAGCGGATGACCCAAGTATCATGCTGGCCTACGTTTATCTGGCTAATGATCAAGGGAATTGGCACTACGATCCCCAGCAATTTGTTCAAATCAATGAGCAACTCTTGCTTAATGGACTGGCCGAGCCCATGTTTGATACCCCCATCATGCGCTACGAAGATCAGTTTTTACTGGCGATGCAAAAGGCTAAAAATAATGGCCTGGGCATCTGGGCAGAACCCGATGCCATAAACCTTAATTGCATGCAGCCCTAGGTAAATGGCTGGTCGTTAGAGTCGTGGTAAAGTTACACCGGTTTGCCCCTGATATTTTCCCTGGCGGTCGCGGTAGCTAACCTCTGGTTTATCTCCCTGGAAAAACAACAGTTGCACAATGCCTTCGTTGGCATAGACCTTGGCTGGCAAAGGTGTGGTATTTGAGAGCTCGAGGGTTACATGCCCTTCCCAACCAGGCTCTAAGGGCGTTACATTAGCCACTATGCCACATCTGGCATAACTTGACTTGCCAAGTGCGATCACCATGACATCTTCAGGAATCCGCATATATTCCACCGAGCGCGTAAGCACAAAAGAATTGGGCGGAATAATGCATTCTTTTCCTTCAAACTCGATCAGGCTACTGGTATCAAATTCCTTGGGGTCTACCATTGTATTAAAGGCGTTTACGAAAATTCTCCACTCAGGTGCAGCTCGCAGATCATAGCCAAAGCTCGAGAGTCCATAGCTAATCACCCCGGCGTTATTTGCCGTACGAATGAGCCGATCCTCAAACGGTTCAATCATGCCCTTCTGGGCTTCCTGTCTTATCCACCAATCCGGTCTAATACTCATGCTCGCTAGTTTAACAAGCTTTTTCAGCTCGTACTCGCATCCTGCATCATTTTTAAGAATGTCTACAGGACATTTTCAGAACTTAAACGCTGCCCAGCCCCAATAAAGATGCCAGAACAACAACTCTGAAGGCCCACCAGGACGACTCCTACCCGATCACCGTGCCACCTTTTCTCCAGCTATGATATAAACTAGACCGTTGTGAGTTCTGATTTTATTAAAGCCAGACAACGTGCGCTTTGTGCCGCTGCGCTGCTGGCTTCTGGGCAACCCGTAACTGGCAAAGACTTAAGAAAAACGCTAGGTGACATACCTAATGAACGATTGGCTGAGGTCATTACTGACCTTAAACAAACCCTTGCAGAAAACTCTCTGGGCTTAATTATCGAAGAGGTAGCAGGTGGCTTTCGGCTGGTGGTTGAGCCCAGCCTCATTCCAGATTTGTCTGAGCTACTCTCTCCCCCACCTCTCCCCAGACTCTCGAGTGCAGCCCTCGAGACTCTTGCTCTGATTGCCTACAAACAACCCGTAACCAGAGGAGAACTCGAGGCCGCACGCGGCGCCTCTTGTGCCTCAACCGTTGACACTCTGCAAGAGCGTGAACTGATAAAAGTAGTGGGCCGTAAAGATGTTATTGGCAAACCTCTACTGTTTGCTACTACTGACAAATTTTTAATTGAGTTTGGTTTAAATTCTCTGGATGATTTACCCCCACTCGAGGATAAGCCTGCAGAGTTCTTAAGAGGTTAATGGTTCCTTGGACTAAACAAGGGGCTCGAGTACATTTCAACAAACCCTAAATCGCCTCCAAATAGCACAATTTTCAGAAAAAGCATGTGCAATCGTCACAGCGATCTTTTAACCTTCTTCGTAGTGTATCGCTGGGTCTAAGTGTCAAGGAAGAAAGGCGAATATAACTCATTTCTATCTACTACAAAATTCATGAGTGAGAGCTAGGCTGAGCCTAGGTCTGTCGTTGCAGTTGGGATTATGGAGGTCTTAATGAAAAAATCCTATTTATTTATTTTGGTGCTATTTAGCCTGCTGTTTGCCGCTTGTTCCAGCCAACCAGCACCTAACAATGTAGTTACATCCTGGTCAGAGGAAGACTTAAACAAGTTCGTAAATGAAATGAGTCAAGATGTCTCAGGATTGGCAAATCAGAGTTTGTCTGGCCTGTCCATTTTGAATGCAATTCCAGCCAACTCCCCTATCAAAGATTTAGGCTTACTCTCAACCTTATCGAGTTTAGATAATCCTAAAACCTTACTTAAATCATTCACCCAGCCTTCAATTATTGTTCAGGATGCAAGCCACTACGCCGCCTTACCAAGGGGAAAGTGGCAATATAACCCCAAAACCGGAAACTGGGGATCTCTAGGTGATAGTGATGACCTTGTCCTGGTTTATCCCATACAAAATCCTGACTTCACTACGTCAATGGTGCAAGCCATATTTGATTGGAATGCAAACGCGCCAAGCATTAAAGTCATGACACCAGGCGGCAAAGTTGAAGTGCCTACAGATATGAAGGTACGGGTTTTGCTTGATGGGAAAGAGCTAGGAGCCCTTAGCCTTATAAGCAAATGGTATCAGGGCTGCGGCTATAAAACGCTCGAGCCTACGCAAGTTAAGCTTAAGGGAGATTTTTCCCTGGACGGTACAAGCCTTAACTTTGCCCTCAACCTGAATACTCAGGTACATAGCGCCTCTGAGGAAACCTTAAAACTTGATGGTTTTGTCAAACTCGCGGTAGGTGAGGACTACGGTAAATTTAGTATTGATACGTCCCTAGATGCAAACGTAAACCGAAATAGCGACTGCTTCCTCGAGGATATCAAACTGAATCAAGGTAGGATTGCTGCTGAATTAGACACCTTCATTGCAGGTGAGCACAATAGCCTAGGCATAAG
The DNA here is from genome assembly GCA_020431825.1 of Trueperaceae bacterium. Classification (GTDB taxonomy): domain Bacteria; phylum Deinococcota; class Deinococci; order Deinococcales; family Trueperaceae; genus JAHEBB01. The sequence continues at coordinate 10,864 of JAGQHN010000065.1, forward strand.
CTTTGCCTTTGATAATCCACAACTTTCTGCTACCGGCGCCTACTCTGTTAAAGTGAAAAATGGCAAAATCACTGCTAACGGCGCTACTGTTGTTAGTTTTGCAGGCATTCTTGATGATGCCAATCTAAACGGCGTTCCCGGAGAAAATCTCATCATTACCTTTGATGATGGCTCGAGTAGTACTTTTGAAGCTATACTTTTAAGTTTATAAACCCTGAATAAAGCAAAAAGCTGGTCTGTAGACCAGCTTTTTTGTTATTTTCTGCCTTTTAGATTCTAAAAGCCTTCGGCTATGGACTCGAGTTCCTCTTGATCAAGTAAGACGATACTGCGATACCCTGAATCAATGAGCTTTTCATTTCGCAAATCTGTAATGATCTTTGAAACACTTTCCCTGGTGCTCGCGGTACCTTCGGCAATCAACTCATGGGTTGCTGAAACCATGGGCCGATTATGCTCATCAAAGGAGGTAAGAGGCGTTGCCGCAAGTTTCAAAAGATACCTTGCAACTCTTTGACGCAAGTCGCCTGTTTGCAAATGATACTCATAGTCCATAAGGCGCTGCATTTGCTGCGACAAAGACTGCGTGATGGTCATAAGATCACCATAATTAATAAGTTGCGGGTCTATAGCCTCAATTTGTGCACTAGTAAGGGCTTCGGCTACTTCTTCACGTTTGCCACTCATAAAGGCTTCTTCACCAAAGAAGTCACCCGGCATAACATGGCGAACCGTCAAAATACGTCCTTCGGGTGTCATACGAGTAATGCGAATCAGACCATTTCTAACACGGAAAATGGACTGAGCAGGATCACCATTATGATAAAGAGCTTGTTTGCGGTGAAACCTGAGCGTTTGAACGGGGGTATCAAGCTGAATTAAGTCTACTGGATTTTTCATGTAAGTAACTCCTTCCGGCGTTGTTTGCCATTGCGGTACCAAGGGGATGTAAAGCTTCTAAAAGATAAACTGTTAAGATAACGGGTGGCAGATCTTGCTGCATTAAACCCTGAAATACTGGTGCCAAGCAGGCCTTGTCCTGGAAAAATAGTATCTCCGGCAAGAAATAGGCCTTTTATGTCCGTACGATGACTCGGGGCATTGAGATTGGCATGCGCTACCGTTTGCGGAAAACCACCCACTTTACCGTCATACCTTAAGGTAAAATTCTCGAAGGTTTTTGGACTGCCACTATAGCAGACCTCGAGCCCTTCACGAAGCTTAGGAAATATACGTTCAACCTGGTCCAACATGCGTTTTTCCAGAAGCGCTTTTTCCTGCTGATAAACCTCCTTATTTTTTGCCAGTTGCGTCCATTTGTCAGCGTCAACATGAGTACTGACCGTTACTGCCCTTTTTCCAGACGGTGCTCGAGTCTCATCCTGAGACAAACTTAGCGAAACAAGAATATTCCCTCCTTCTTCTTTTATCGCTGCGTTACTGATCTGTTCAAAACAAAAAGCGTCTCTTGGAAGGCAGTCTTCTTCTACCCCCAGATAGAGCGTAAAAGCACCCCACATCTTTCCCTGCTTCGCTGACCTGTCTTTTAACTCTGAGCTACCCTGCCAGAGGCTTGCAGTATTGGAGAGGGGAATAGCACCGATCACAACAGGTGCCTCATAATCACCGCGGTTGGTCGAAACGCCAAGCACATTTTTGCTTACCCGACCCATAGACTTTGCGCGAGTGGCGTAGTGAATTTGCCCCTCACTTGCCTTTACAGCACTGACGAAATCCTCTGCAATCGTGCTAAGCCCCCCTAGTTTGTACTGGCAGCCATTTCGATAAATGTCTAGGGCCAGAGCACCATTAGGTAAAACACAGCCCTCTGAGGTTGTCTGCATGGAGTCAAGTAGTTGACCATCTATAAACGTCTTATGTGCGGTATCCTTGATGCCGTAGCGTGCCAGTCTTTGTTCAACCGTTTGCTTTAAGATGGGTAGCAAGGCAAGTTGGGCAGGATGAGCCGCCCGCAGACTATCCCAAAGATCAGCAGGATGTTTGATTGGCAAAACGGGAAATTGTTTTGAGGCACGGTACATAATTTGGGCAGTCTTCGCCATATCTTGCCAGAAGCTTAACTTTTGGTCTTCTTGTCCAGGAAAAACGCGTAAAACTTCAGCCAGCCAGTCAGCTCTTTCTGTGTAGAGCTGCACTTGCCTATCTTCCAGGTGAACACGCATAGCAGGTGTCTGGGCTACATAGGCTGGCCGCATCTTGAGTTGCTGGTAAATACGGTCAAGCAAACCACCTGGCTCGAGCCCCATACCAACCGTGGCACCCACCGCAAAACGGTAGCCTCCGCGTTCAAAACTTGCAGCGCAGCCTCCAGGGTGAATGTCGCGCTCGAGTACCACAACACGAAAACCTCTTTGGGACAAAAGAGCAGCGGAAACCAGCCCAGCCATACCGGCACCAATAATTATGGCATCAAACTTTTGCAGCTTCATGCGCCTGCCTCTTTTTCATTGACCAAGTCGGCAAGCAGACCTACCGCCTTAAGTAAATCCGCCGACAGATATTCGCCACCTAGCTCTTTGGCCAGACCCGGTTGCTCATCAAAGGCTGCGCCACCAAAAATCACGATGGGCGCTAACTGAGCAAGGATTTCACTGGCTTCAAAAAGCATGGTAACCGAATCTGCCAGGGAAGCAGAAATCATGACAACTCGAGGATCTACTTCATTCGCCATAAGTTTTAAATCTTCGATAGGGGTATTTGCACCCACAAAATATACCCGGTAACCCTTGCGTCTAAGCAATATAGCCAGCATAAGCGCGCCCAGTTCATGCTGATCTTTTGGCGCACAGGCTACAATGACAACAGGCCCAAACTGACTCGAGCCTCCCAGGCTAAAAAGTCCTCGCATTTTCCCTTGTATGTAGCTACTGGCAAAATGTTCTGTCGTGGTGTTAATTTCAGCGTTGTGCCACCGCTCTCCCAGTTCAAACATCACGGGTCGAATAATTTCAACCAGTACTTTTTCGATTGGGTGTAAGGCATAGGCTTCACTTAACAGACTATCTGCTTTGGCTTCGTCCAAATCTACCAGCGCCTCTACCAGGGCAGCTGCAAGATCTTCACATGAGGTTTGCACACTTGAGTTACGCTGAGCATTTTTGACCAGCGCTGCGGCGCGAGACGCAGGGACCCCATCCTCAATATAGCGTTTCATGGAGCTAATCTGTTCAAGATCGAGATCGCTGTAAAGCCTGTACCCTGACTCTGAGCGCGCAGGCATGGGAAAACCGTAGCGTCTCTCCCACTGTCTCAGGGTACTTGAGGGCACTTGTGTGCGTTCTTCAACCTCATTAACTGTATACTTTGCCGCCATATTTATATCAAACCTTGTACAAAGTATAGATATTTGTACAAGGTTTGTCAACTCTTTGTATAACCTTTGTATAAGCGATTTTCTTTTCCTATAAAAGTGGACTGTGAAAATCTGAACCCATCCCAGTACATTGCAGGTACATTTTGTTAGACTTGCTCAGTGACTGAAAAAAAGCGAATTTATATTTTTACTGATGGCTCTTGTGACACGACCTCTGGACACGGCGGTTGGGCTTACTTACTCACCTATAATGGAAGTCAAAAAGAAGCTGCCGGGTATGAGGGAAATACCACCAATAACCGCATGGAATTGACCGCAGCAGTAAGAGCATTACAGGCTCTAAAAGAACCCTGCAATGTTACTTTGACCACCGACTCACAATATCTAAAAAAAGCCTTTACAGATGGTTGGTTGAAGAACTGGCAGAAAAATGGTTGGCGCACCGCAAATAAAGCCCCCGTCAAGAACAAAGATTTGTGGCTCGAGTTACTCGAACTTAGCAAACAACATGAGCTTAACTGGGACTGGACCAAAGGTCACGCAGGTCATCCAGAAAATGAACGCGTTGACGAACTTGCACTAAAAGCCCGCAAAGAGCGCAGGACCATTTAGCTTTTTAACCAAGCTTTGTCAATAGGTGTGATAGGTTTTAGCTTATGAAATCAGAACTCGAGCTTGCGCAAAGCTTAATTCAGGCTAAAAGCCCTTCTGGTCAAGAAAGTCCAGCAACTCAGGCACTGCTTGAAGCCTTCCAAACGCTGGGCTTCGATCAAGCCTACCTTGATGATGCAGGCAACGCCGTAGGTATCTATGACCGTGGCGAAGGCAAAGAGCTTATGTTTAACGGACATCTTGATACCGTTCCTGTGGGTAATGAATCGCTCTGGCCGCATCCTCCTTTAACCGGAACCATTGCCGACAATGAGCTTTGGGGGCGCGGCTCAGTAGATATGAAATCGGCGGTGGCTTGTATGGCATTTGCTGCTAAGGATGCAGTCGAGGCCGGTTTTAAGGGTCGCCTTGTCGTGACTGGCGTCGTTCAGGAAGAAGTTGGAGGACTGGGTGCCAGACACCTTGGGGACACGTTCAAGCCTGATCTGATTATTTTAGGAGAACCAAGCAACCTCAACATGATGCTTGGCCACCGTGGTCGCATTGAAATTGATGTCTCGTTTCCCGGAAAAATTGCCCATGCGGCCAAAAACGAACTCGGTCATAACCCCCTTTATGATGTAGCCAAGTTCTTACAACAGCTCAGGAGTCTAGAACTTCCTCAAGGGGGTCCTCTGGGGGGCTCGAGCCTGACTCCCACCTTTTTACAAACATTCCCGCAAAATGGTAAAAACGTGGTTCCCGGAGAGGCCAAACTGATTATTGATTATCGCAATATTCCTGGCGATGAACCCGAAGACGTACTCGCCAAATTGCAAAACTTAGCTCCTGAAGCTCATTTTTCCGTTGGTACCGAGCATGGTGTGGCTGAAACAGGCAAACTAAGTATGACCTATCCTAGAATCGCTTTTCCGTACTTGACGCCTGGCGAAAATAGCTACGTCCAGGCAGCCAGACCCGTCATAAAAGAAAGTTTAACTAGTTTTGGCATCCAGTTTGAAGAAAGATGCTGGTGGTTTGCAACCGACGCACCCTATCTGGCAAAAAGTGGCGCACCCGTTATAGGCTTTGGGCCCGGGCTCGAAGATTATGCACACACCACCCAGGAGCGTGTACCCATTGAGCACTTAACCATAGCTAGAAAGGTTTACAGTGACCTAGCAGTGGCATTCTCTGCTGACAGCTATCGCTCCAAAAAGCCATAAAATGGTTCACCATGATAGACTAGCTGCCAGATGAAAGGCGAAAAAATACTTTTAAATGGTGATCTTTGGGTCATTGTAGATGTTGCCCCCGCTCCAGAACTGGCAGATATGGTTGCTGTTATTTTGGAAGAGGAAGGTTTCCCAGTGATGGTTCGAGGGGTAGATGGTCTCAATGACATTTTCACCCACATGGGAACAACGAGTTTAGGGACCACTTATGTGCTCGTACCAGAGGCTGATGAGCAAAAAGCCCTCGAGCTAATCGCTGAGACGGTTACCGACTATGAGGGTGAAGACCTGGATGAGTTGCTCGAGCAGCTCGCTCTGGAAAGTCAAACTGAGGACGAGCTAGAATCCAATTAGCGTATCCGGATAGCTGTCCTTTCATCCCTGCGTAAATAAGGCATTTCTAGAGGTGTCACGAACTACGCTCCGTTTTCCCAGAGTCATAACAATGGTTAGTAAGTAATGATGTCATAGCTGGAATCGTCTGAGGATACGCTCTCACGAGCTGTTTTATTGACATAAAAGACATTAAAACCGCACTCTAGTGTAACAAAGCAGATAAAAAAGTAAGGGACAGATTATTAAGTCTGTCCCTGTTTTCATAAGAATATTTAATCAGCGCTTATAGCGGGTTCAGTGCCAGCCTCGAGCCTTAAGGCGTCAAGAGCCAATTGCTCAACCAATCTGACGTCCTGCTCTTCAGCCGTGTCATCTTCTACAGAGGGATGGGGTGCTACACGCCAGAAGGATTTGAGGCTCATTTCCCAGCTTTCAAGAATGGTTTGTGCCAAACTGCTACCCGTCAATTCCTTATGTCTCTCAATCAGAGTGCGAAGTAGCTGTTCATCAAGCTTGTCAGTAAGTGGCTCGAGCCTGACCATTCCCTTATTTAATCTGAGATCCAATTTGGCTTCCGGATCATAGACATAAGCCACGCCGCCACTCATGCCTGCTCCAAAATTGCGACCTGTGTCTCCCAGAATAACGGCCACCCCCCCTGTCATGTACTCACAGCCGTGATCGCCACAACCCTCTACAACAACTTTGCCTCCAGAGTTACGCACACAAAGACGCTCACCTGCTCGGCCTGCGGCATAGAGGCTACCCCCGGTCGCACCATACATGACGGTATTACCGATAATGGCATTTTTGTTTGATTCTGCAGCGACACTGGGTGTCGGTTTAATGACGATCTCACCCCCGTACATACCTTTACCAACATAATCCTGAGCGTCACCCGTAAGGGTCAAATGCATCCCACGATTGTTAAAGGCGGCAAAACTTTGCCCCGCTGCGCCTTCAAAGTGAAGTTTAACTGTCCCTGCTGGCAAGCCTTTGGCACCGTATTTTCTGGCAATCTCACCTGAAAGGCGTACTCCTAAGGAGCGAGCACGGTTGCTAATTTTATAGCTCTTGCTAAAGGGCTGAAGCTTCTCAATGGCTGTTTGAGCCTCGAGCCAGATTGCCTCATCAAGACTCTCATCAACCGGGCGATCATTGCGGCGCTGTTCTGAACTGCGCGCCTTTTGCTTTGTAGGATCAGGGTCTCGTAAAATGGCAGAAAGATCCAGATTGGCCTGTTTGGGAAGCTCGAGGACTTTTTGCTTTAGCAAATCGGTGCGTCCAACGATATCGTCGAGGCGCCTATAACCCATCTCAGCCAGAATCATTCGAACTTGCTGCGCAATATAAACCATAAAGTTAATGATGTGCTCGGGCTGACCCTGATACTTGGCGCGCAGATCAGGATTCTGAGTTGCTACCCCTACTGGACAGGTATTGAGGTGGCATTGGCGAATCATGGCACAGCCCGCTGCGACCAGCGCAGTTGTACCAAAACCAAATTCTTCTGCTCCAAGGAGTGCCCCTACAACAACGTCGCGTCCTGTTTTCATACCACCATCTACACGTAAGGTCACTCGACCACGCAGATCATTTTCAACCAGAACCTGCTGAGTTTCGGCCAGCCCAAGTTCCCAGGGAACGCCCGCATTGCGTATAGAAGAAAGAGGTGAAGCGCCCGTCCCACCATCATTGCCAGAAATCTGGATGTTATCGGCATAGCCTTTGGCGACGCCCGCGGCAATTGTGCCAACCCCTGCTGTTGACACCAGCTTGACACCAACCCTAGCCTCTTTATTGATGCGCTTGAGATCATAGATAAGCTGAGCCAAATCTTCAATCGAATAGATATCGTGGTGAGGTGGCGGCGAAATCAGGGTCACCCCAGGAACCGAGTGGCGAATTCGGGCAATTTCCCCACTCACTTTAAAGCCTGGAATTTGTCCACCCTCCCCTGGCTTAGAACCTTGCGCCATTTTGATCTCCAGTTCTCTGGCATTGATGAGGTAATAAGGAGTCACACCAAAGCGCCCAGAAGCGATCTGCTTTATGGCACTATTGGCCCAGTCACCCTTCTTCGGATGCCAGTCCCCGTGACTAAGGTCAGGCCTGTCCTCTGTATAAGGTTCAAAACGACTTGGGTCTTCTCCACCTTCGCCTGAATTGCTCTTTCCTTTGAGACGGTTCATAGCAATGGCGATGGTCTCGTGCGTTTCACGCGATACCGAGCCATGACTCATGGCTTGCGTGGTAAAGCGCTGAACAATGTCTTCTACAGACTCCACTTCATCCAGTGGAATAGGCTTTTCAGCTTTGACCAGCTCGAGTAAATCCCGAATACTGCAAGCGGGTCGTTCGTCAACGAGCTTATAGTATTCCTGAAAAGCTTCAAAACTCTCCGTACGAACAGCTTTATGCAAAGCTTTAAAGACCAGTGGATTTAAAGCATGGTATTCACCTGCTTTACGAAAGCGGTAAACCCCCCGATCAACCAGATTGCTTGCCTCCCCAAATGCCTCGGCGTGCATACGAAGCTGATCAATGGCAAAGGTTTCTAAGCCAGCACCCCCAATTCGGCTAGGGGTACCTGGAAAATACCAGTCAATGACTTGCTGATCTATACCTACAGCCTCGAAAATTTGCGCCGCACGGTAACTGGCAATCGTTGAGATGCCCATTTTGGACATAATCTTCAGCAGACCCTTTTCAATCGCCTTGACATAATTTTTTACACAGGCATCAGCAGCCTTAGGCTCAGCATTCTTGACTGTTTCAGGCACACTGCGAGCAGTAGCAAAAGCCAGATAAGGATGAATCAGGGCTGCACCGTAACCTATCAGACAAGCAAAGTGATGGTCTTCACGTGGTTCACCGGTATCCAAGATAAATGCGGTTTTTGTTCGTAAACCAGCCTGTAACAAGCGGTGGTGCACAGCAGAAGTTACTAGCAGCATAGGTAAGGGGGCAAAATCAGGTGAAACCTTGCGATCAGACAGTACGATGAGCATTGCACCAAATCTGGCCGCCTGCTCCGCCTTGTCACACAGTTCATCGAGGGAACGCTCGAGCCCTTCTGGCCCGTCCGCTACTCTAAACAAAGTATCCAGCGTAACAGTTTTATAAAACGGCTGATCTTTTAGCCACTGTAACTGCGTTTCGCTGATAATAGGCGACTCAAAGCGTATAGCGTGAGCCGAAATACCCTCTTCTTCTAGAATTGACCCTCTTGGCCCAACCACTGAACCTAGTGACATCACCAAACGCTCTCGCAAGGGGTCTATAGGAGGATTGGTTACCTGAGCAAAGCGCTGTTTAAAATAGCGGTAAAGTTGCTGGGGTTGTTCTGACAATACGGCAAGAGGCGTATCATCCCCCATAGAACCAACGGGTATATCGCCTCCATAAACCATTGGATCAAAAATACGGTCGTAATCTTCTGAGCTGTAGCCAAAGGCCTTCTGAGTACGCGTCAGGACTTCAGGTTGCCAGCCACGATCAGAAATTTCATCAGTTTCAAACTCAGGTGGCTTTATCGCATAATGCTCCATCCAAAGCCGGTAAGGATGGCGTGTGGCATAATCTTTCTTAATTTCGTCATTACGCAGCAACTTACCCTCTTTGGTATCTACTGCCATAATCGTTCCAGGGCCAAGCCGACCCTTTTCCAAGATGTCTTCATCCGGGATAGATACAACGCCAGCCTCTGACCCAACCACCACAGTGCCATCTTTAGCAATCCAGTATCGCTGCGGACGCAGGCCGTTGCGGTCAAGGGTTGCTACTGCATAACGCCCATCTGAAAGGGCAATGGCTGCCGGACCGTCCCAGGGCTCCATAAGCGAGGCATGGTACTGAAAAAAGGCCCTTACATCAGGATCGAGTTCTGGATTATCTTCGTACGCCTCAGGCATAAGCATCATGATGCTTTCTATGGGGTCACGTCCTGAGAGATTTAATAACTCAAAAGCATTATCGAGGGCTGAGGAATCGCTTCCCCCTGGTTCAATGATAGGAATGAGTTCGCGAACCGCGTCGCCCCAGACCCGACTCGAGAGCACAGGTTCTCTAACCCGCATAAAGTTAACATTGCCCTGTAAGGTATTAATTTCACCGTTATGTGCCAAAAATCTAAACGGTTGAGACAAGGACCAGCGAGGCATGGTGTTGGTGCTGTAGCGCTGGTGAAATACCGCAATAGCGGTTTCAAACGACTCATCGGCAAGATCAGGATAAAAGTGCTCGAGCTGGTCTGCAACCATCAGCCCTTTATAGGCAATAATCTTACTTGAAAAAGACGGAACATAATAACTACCCAGATTGGCATCACGAAGTTTGCGCTGTATCCGTTTACGCGTAAGAAATAAGAGGCGCTCAAAGGCGTCATCATCGTAGCCCGCAGGTCTTTTTACCAGGACTTGTCTCAGAACCGGGAGGCGTGAACGGGCCTCTTCTCCAAGATATTGCTCATTAACTGGTACTTTACGCCAGGTTAAAAGCTCGAGCTTAGAAGCGTCGATCACTTCATTGATAAGACCATACATCTTATCGCTTGGTGACTGATTGGAGATAAAAAAGGTGCCAACCGCAAGGTCACGCTCGTTCTCGAGGGTAATACCATGTTTTGCCAAAACTTTAGCAAAGAATTTATGTGGCAGCTGCGTCAATACTCCGGCGCCATCTCCAGTCAGCCCATCGGCACTTACTGCACCCCTATGCGCCAAATTGCATAGTGCCTCAATCGCACGCTGAAGCGTTTTATGCGTTTTGCGCCCCTGAATATCTGCGACAAAACCCACGCCACAGGCGTCCCTCTCATTTGGCCAGGCCAGACTCTTGATGTCCGAGAAATTATCCATGCAGCTTTTAACCTTTCTTGCGCCGTGCGCCCTTTGTTTTTATGCAAATCATGTCAAAAATATACAGCTTTAAAGCCAAACAATGATTAAATTAGTGGTTTAAACGTTTACCACGTCCCTTAGTACGTTCCGTTAGACTAAACTGGGAATTGCCTCTGGTTAGGCAAAAGTTATTATACTGCGCTTGTGAAAATGGTGTCAAACAGCTTTTGAAGCACGCTCAAAAGCCCGCCATTGCCTAATTATCTGCGCATTTGTCTAAATTTGACAATTATTTTTTAAGTTAATACATGTTTTGGACGACTGCATAAACTTAGACTTTGAGGCGCTTTGCATTCAGGGTTTGTGGGGTAACTTTGTCCTTAAGCAGTTTATACTCAATAGCATCAATTAGGGCTTCATAGGAGGCGTTGATAATATCCGTGTGCGCGCCCACTGTACCCCAGGTGTCTTTACCGTCCGTAGTATCCACAAGAACCCGCACCAGACTTGCCGTTCCTGTTTCAGGTCCACTGAGCACCCTTACCTTGTAATCTACCAGCGAGAGTTCAGCAATACTGGGGTAAAACCTTAGCAGCGCTTTGCGTAATGCCGCGTCAAGCGCATTCACAGGACCATCCCCATTGGCTGCGGTATGCTCAAATTCCCCACCAACTTCAACCTTTATGGTTGCCTCAGCTACGGGTTTATGATCATCATCACGCCGGGTAATATTTATATTAAAGCCGTGAAGCGTAAAGTAGGCCTGGTATTCGCCGCGCACCTTTTTGCTCATGAGTTGAAAAGAAGCCTCCGCTCCTTCATAGGAGTAACCCCGGTGCTCGAGTTCTTTCATTTTGTCGACGATGGCTTTAATCGCTGGGTCTTTACTGTCAACAGCTTCCCCGTATTCCCCAGCTTTTGCCAGGATATTTGCACGTCCAGAAAGGTCAGATAACAAAACGCGCCGATGATTACCCACCAGTTCTGGTCTGATATGTTCATAGGTTTCAGGGTTTTTGTTCACAGCTGAAACATGTACCCCACCTTTATGAGCAAAAGCCGCGTCACTGACATAGGGAGCACGAATATTTGGCTGCAAATTGGCCCGCTCATCAATGTAGTGACTGAGCTCGCGGAGTTTACTCAAATCCTGAGGCTGTTCAAGACCAAGTTTTAAGACCAGATTAGGAATAATACTAACCAGATTGGCATTGCCGCAGCGCTCTCCGTAGCCGTTCATCGTGCCTTGCACATGAACTGCTCCAGCCCGAATCCCTGCCAGGGAATTAGCTACTGCCAGCTCACAATCATTGTGCATATGAACACCTACAGGTACGGCAAATAGTTCTTTAACCTCATTAACACAGTGCACGACAAATTCAGGTAAACTTCCCCCATTGGTGTCGCACAGCACGAGCCTCTCTGCTCCACCCCGAACCGCAGCCTCGAGCGTCTTTAAAGCGTAGTCTCGATTGGCTTTATAACCATCAAAATAGTGTTCTGCATCATAAATAACATACTTACCTTGAGCTTTTAAATAGCCAAGAGAATCTTCAATCATCTCAAGATTTTGCTCAAGGCTTGCCCCAAGTGCAGTCGTAACATGCAAATCCCAGGTTTTTCCAAAAATAGTTACTACAGGGGTATCAGCAGCAAGCAGCGCCTGAATATTAGGATCATCTTCTGGCGCATTATTGCGGTGCCGTGTTGAGCCGAAAGCCGTTAGTCGCGCAAATACCAGTCTTTCACGCTTCATAAGATCAAAAAAGCGCATATCCTTAGGGTTGGAGCCTGGCCAGCCCCCTTCAATGAAATCGACACCAAAACTATCAAGTCGCTTGGCAATCATGACCTTGTCTTCAGCCGTTAGATTAAAGTCAAGACCTTGTGTGCCATCTCTTAAGGTAGTGTCATAAATTTCAATGCTAGCCATTCTCTATCTCCCACTAAAGTGAATAGTATCTTCGTATTCTAAGCCAATCTGCCCTTAAGGCATATTCATCGTAATCTGATTCGCTTCTTCTTTGTTTCTACCAATGCCGGCTGCCAGTTTGTTTAAAACATCAACATAGGCTAGTACGGAAGCGTGAACCACATCGGTGGAGATGGCCCGACCAAAGACAATCTGACCATCACTATTAACCCGAATGCTTACTTCACCCAAAGCGTCTGTTCCTTTACCAATCGCTTTAAGGTCATATGCCTCGAGTTCAAAGGGTACCGGTGTCAGTTTTTTGAGGGCTTTAAAACTGGCGTCAACTGGCCCGTCACCCAAGGCAGTTTCTTCCATAATGCCTTCGGGTGTATTGATACGCACCAGAGCAGAAGGTGTCATGCTACCCGTGCCTGACTGAAACTGGACATGCTCGAGTTTATAAACTTCGGCCACCTTGCTGGATTCTGTTTCTACCAGAGCCAGGATATCTTCATTGGTGACATGCTGCTTGGCATCCGCAAGATCTTTAAATTGCTTGAATAGCTCATTCAATTTGTCTTGACTTATGTCCGTGTAACCCAGTTCAGCCAACCTTGTTCTAAAGGCATTTCGCCCAGAGTGCTTACCCATCACCAGGACACCAGCCTCACGGCCGACCAATTCAGCATTCATAATTTCATAGGTTTGCTTGTGCTTAATAACACCGTCCTGGTGAATGCCCGACTCATGAGCAAAGGCATTGTCGCCCACAATAGCTTTGTTGGCAGGAACCTGCATGCCCGTGTGACGCTGCACCAATCTGGAAACAAAATAAATTTCCCTGGTATTGATACCAATATCATGACCATAGTGATCTTTGCGAGTATAGAGCGCCATGACACATTCTTCGAGAGAAGTATTCCCGGCGCGTTCACCAATACCATTAATGGTGCACTCAATCTGGGTTGCACCATTTTCAACAGCCGCTAGACTATTGGCAACTGCCATACCCAGATCATCATGACAGTGTGTAGAAATAGCAACCTTATGCGCTTCTGGAACATTAGTGAAAATATTGCGAATTAAGGCACCATAATCTTCTGGCGTACCGTAGCCAGTTGTATCTGGAATATTAATGGTGGTTGCCCCTGCGGCAATGGCTGTACGGACCAGTTGGTAGACAAACTCAGGGTCAGCCCGCATACAGTCCTGAGCGCTAAACTCAACGTCATCGGTAAAGGATTTGGCGTATCTGACCATCTGGTCACTTAACTCGAGCACCTGTTCACGCGACTGCTTAAGCATGTACTGCAAATGCACATCTGAGGCGCTGGTAAAAGTATGAATACGTCCTTTTTCGGCAGGCTCTATGGCTTTTGCTGCCCGCTCAATATCAAGTTTATGGGTTCGCGCCAGACCGCAAATAACCGGACCTTTTACCTCTCTAGCAATGCGGTAAACACAGTCAAAATCACCCTCACTGGCAACTGGAAATCCTGCTTCAATAATGTCCACACCCAGTCTTGCCAGGGCATGAGCAATCTCGAGCTTTTGCTGGGTATTAAGGGCAACGCCTGGTGACTGCTCACCGTCTCTTAAAGTTGTATCAAAAATCTTAATATATGCCATTTTTATGTCCTTTCAGTTTTCAACTTTCAACTATTTTTCTAGCTTCTATCTTTACTGAAAGCACATAGTCGCAGGTTATTGGTCAGACGCCGCACGTCGGCGTCAGAACAATTAAGATTGACCGTCCAAAATGGGTCAGAAGGCTCAACCATGGGCAAACTGCACCCAGATTTAACGCTACCTGTTGAACCTTCTAGCATATGACCTGTCCTTACTCGCCAGAGATAAAGGGCATCATCTTACGCAAGCGGCGTCCGGTGATGCTCAGTTGATGGGCAGCGGTATTTTTACGTCCGGCATTGAGGCGGGGCTGACCCACGACGTTTTCCATAAGAAAATCTTTAGCAAAAATACCCTGCTGGATTTCGCTCAAGATTTGCTTCATTTCCTTTTTGGTTTCTTCTGTCACAATCCGTGGCCCAGTTTTGTAATCTCCATATTCAGCGGTATTACTGATTGAGTAACGCATGCGCTCGAGCCCACCCTCGTAAATAAGATCAACGATAAGTTTCATTTCGTGGAGACACTCAAAGTAGGCAATTTCAGGGTCATAACCAGCTTCGGTCAGGGTTTCAAAGCCCGCTTGCATAAGCGCAGTTACGCCACCACAAAGAACAGCCTGCTCACCGAAAAGATCGGTCTCCGTTTCTTCTTTGAAGGTAGTCTCGAGCACACCAGCTCTAGCGCCACCAATGGCTTTAGCATAGGCAAGTGCGAGGTCTTTGGCATTACCAGTAGCATCTTGATAAATGGCAATGAGGCAAGGAACGCCCGCACCCTGAGTATAAACACGGCGCACCAGATGACCCGGCCCTTTTGGAGCCACCATAAAAACATCAACATTGTCAGGCGGGGTGATTTGACCAAAATGAATGTTAAACCCGTGAGCAAAAAGCAAGGCCTTTCCGGCACTCAGATTTGGTTTGATTTCCGCTTCATAGACACTGCGCTGCGTTTCATCAGGTAAAAGAATCATAATGAGATCGCCCGCCTTAGCAGCCTCGGCAACACTCATGACCTTAAGTCCTTCTTTTTCAGCATGGGCCCGGCTCGAGCTACCTTCACGCAGCCCCACAACCACATTCATACCCGAATCTTTAGCATTCAGCGCGTGGGCATGGCCTTGCGAGCCAAAGCCAATAACCGCAATCGTTTTGCCCTCAAGATGCGCAAGGTTGGCATCACTGTCATAATAAATATTTGCCATAACTAATCTAACTCCTAGATGTTTTTGCCTAACCGTAGTAAGCCACTATGTTTTAACCTATTTTGACCGCCAGCGAAAGTTTTTGGCTTTCAAATCTTCCCTATGCTGCTTTTGCAGCAACAGGGGTTTTCTTAACCTTAGGGTCCTCTGCACTTCGGGTCAAGGCGACTTTTCCTGTACGAATCAGTTCAATAATGCCAAAAGGACGCATCTGCTCGATAAAAGCTTCCATCTTTCCAGCATCACCTGTAAGCTCAAAAATGAGAGCGTCACGGTGAACATCAACGATGCGCGCTCTAAAGTCAGTCGCGATCTGCCGCAGTTCAGTTCGTTCCTCGAGTGAACTTACCGCAACTTTTATGAGCATAAGCTCCCGGTCAACATATTTGGCTTCCGAGTGATTGATGACTTTTAAAACATTGATGATTTTCTGGAGTTGTTTTTCTACCTGCTCAATGCTGTGCTCATCACCGATAACCACAAAGGTGGTGCGGGAGATACCTGGCACTTCTGTCTGAGCCACCGAAAGACTCTCAATATTAAACCCGCGCCTTGCAAACAGTCCGGCAATTCTGACCAGTACCCCAGGTCTGTCGCGAACAGTAAGACTTAAAACATATTTTTGGTTCATGCCAGTTCCTTCTCACCATAAACGTCTGAGTTATAGTCAAACTCTGGTTCCTGATCTCCGATAATCATTTCATCAACCCCGGCTCCAGACGGAATCATGGGGAAGACTTTTTCAGATTCATAAACAACAAAATTAACAACCGCAGGTTTACCCTTGGCTAGCAGCTCAGGAATAAGT
Source organism: Trueperaceae bacterium (assembly GCA_020431825.1). Taxonomy (GTDB): domain Bacteria; phylum Deinococcota; class Deinococci; order Deinococcales; family Trueperaceae; genus JAHEBB01. The sequence goes on from JAGQHN010000065.1 coordinate 26,760, forward strand.
TTCTTGGCAGTCTCACGGTCAAACACGTTATGTCCCTCAATGCCGTAGGCTTCGGCTAATTTGGCAAAGTCAGGATTTGAGTCAGCCAGCATAACTTCACTAAAGCGCTCATGATGAAACATTTCCTGCCACTGACGCACCATACCCAAATGACCGTTATTGCATATCGCGATAACCACTGGTAACTGATGCTTATAGAGCGTGGCCAGTTCTTGAATATTCATTTGAATGCTGCCATCACCTGCAATACAAACGACCGTCTCTCCCGGTCTGGCAAAGGCTGCACCAATCGAGGCGGGTAGGCCAAACCCCATGGTACCTAAACCACCTGAGGTTATCCAGGTACGCGCTTTTTGCGTCGGGAAGAGTCTGGCAGCAAACATCTGGTGCTGTCCCACTTCAGTGGTTACTACACAGTTGCCGCCTGTTGCCTCATAAAACATACGAATGACTTCTTGTGATCCCAGGGTTTTTCCTTCGGTATTAAAACGCTCCGGGTAGTTCGTCTTCCAGTCGTTTAAGGTCTTCCACCAATTCTCGATCTCGAGTCGCTTTAAGTCTTGCTCGAGCCTTGGCAGTACATCTTTCAAATCACCGACAACAGGAACATGCGCTTCAACCAATTTCGAAATTTCAGCGGGATCAATATCAATATGAACAATCGTGGCTTGCTTGGCAAAAGTGCTAACCTTACCCGTTACACGGTCATCAAAACGTATACCGGCAGCTAAAATAAGGTCACATTCTGTAATTGCTTTGTTGGCAGTGACTGTACCGTGCATACCAGGCATACCGAGCCAG
>JAGQHN010000066.1 GCA_020431825.1 Trueperaceae bacterium
ACCGGGGAATAGCGTTTTCATTAAACGACTTTGTTAGCTTGGTTGTACTTAGTTATCTTGCATAGGCGTTAAAGGGATTATGCTCGACAAGCTGACGTATATCCTCTTCTTTAAGACCAGCCTCTCTTAATGCAGGTAAAAAGACGGTGCTCAAATAGTCAAAGGGCTTCTGCTCTCCTCCCTCAGGCTTAGAAGGATCAAACCAGCCCCGGTCATGGCTCAATAGAATTTTCTCCTTATACCCAGCTTCTATGAGTTTCAGAATGCAGTCAATAAAGTACCTGTCACTAAATGTGTCGCTGCCTATGGCGTCGTACTCGAGCCAGGCACCTTTTTCAGCCATTGCCAGGTGCAGCGCAAAATCAGCTTCTACCTGCGTATGAATCCAGATAAATCGCTCTGCCTTGTAACCAGCCGCTTCCAGTATGTCTAGCTGCTTTTCTACGACTCTGCCTTTTATGGTGTGACTACCTATAACGGCATTGGTCTTTTGACCTGTTTTGGCAGCAGCCCTCAGGAGTTTTGTTTCGGCGTCGGTTATGCCATCATCCCCGGCACTCAGTTTTATCCAGGCAGCCTTAACCCCTGTATCTTCTATCCCAATACTTAATTCTTTGAGCATCCAGTCACTAAGCGCCTCTTCACCTGCCCTATGTGCCCAATCAGGAATCCAGGGTTCTCTATAAATGCCCGTAGCCACAACAACCGGCAAGTTGGCAGCCTGTGAAATGGCCTTAACAATGTCTACCCGTCTGCCAACACCAACAGGCGTTGCCTCTACCAGGGCACTAACCTTCACAGACTTTGCCTTGAGGAGTTCTGGAGCCATGATCTTTACGACTTCGTCGGTATGGGCTTTTTCGTAACTTTTCGCTTCTATGGGACCCAGATCAACAAAGAGGTGCTCATGGGGCAAGATTAGGCCCAGCTCGTCTTGTGACTTTTCTCCAAGTGTGGTGTGCAGGCGTCTCATATCCATTCTTTAGAATAAGCGCTAGGCAGGCAAAGGTTCCAGTAAAAGCTCTTTCACGGAATTTGCGCAAGCGCGGATTTTGGGACTCGAGCCACGCAATCTCAAAGCAAACGTCCTGTTGCCAAAATGCCTAAGGTTGCAAAGCAAATAACCCTGTGGGCCCGATACAGATTGTATTTTAGATTCTCCGCTAGACTAACCTCATGGTTTTTCGAGGCTCGAGCTTTAGCAAAAATAAGGGTTTCTTAGATAAGCAGATTCGTTGGCAAAAGATTTTTATAGCGTGTCTGCTTTTACTTGGTTCAAGTTCTGCTTTTGCGGCAGGGGCAATGCCCCATTTTTTTGTGGACTTAAGCGCACTTTTTGTGGCAAGCGCACTGATTGCCTATGTGTGTTTTCGCTTCGGTTTAACACCTATCATTGGATTTTTGATTGCCGGGGTCATCATTGGGCCAAACGCGCTGGGCCTGGTGCAAGATAGAGAACTCATTGATGCGGCAGCCGAAGTGGGGGTTATTTTACTCCTTTTTACCATTGGTATTGAGTTTAGCCTCGAGAAACTGTCGCGGATCAGCCGCCTTATTTTTATTGGTGGAGGGTTACAAACCGGTTTAACCATTGCCCTTACGACCGTGATTCTTTTGATCGTCGGTATTCCCTGGCAAGCTGCCGTATTTACAGGTTTTCTACTTGCGCTTTCATCAACTGCCATCATTATGAAACTTTTGGCGGATAAAAATGAAACCAGCAGCGAACCGGGGCAGGCCAGCCTGGGCATCCTGATTTTTCAAGATTTAGCAGTAGTTGCCATGGTCTTACTGGTACCTTTGTTAGGGGGTGAGGGTGGCGGTTTTCTAGCTCTCATCTGGGCACTTACCAAAGCTGCTTTAATCATTGCTGCGGTTTTGCTTATTGCCCGGCGACTTATGCCCAAAGTTTTGGAAATGGTTGCCAGGACCTGCTCCCCCGAAATTTTTTTACTCAGCGTAATTGCCATTTGTTTTGGGACAGCTTATCTGACAGGTTTAATGGGTGTGAGCTTATCGCTTGGGGCTTTTCTAGCGGGCTTAATTGTCAGTGAAAGCCGCTTTGGTCAGCAGGCATTCAGCGAAATCTTACCTTTGCAGATTATATTTAGTGCTGCTTTTTTTATCTCGGTAGGGTTACTTTTAGATTTAAAGTTTTTGTGGGCAAATCTTGGCGTTGTGCTCTTGGCACTCTTACTGGTTCTGGTCTTAAAGTCAGTGATTACCACCCTAAGTGTTCGGCTGCTAGGTTATGGTCTGGGGGTTTCTGTTTCAGCAGGGCTCATCCTTGCGCAAATTGGTGAATTTTCTTTTGTCTTAGCGCGTGCTGGCCGTGAAGTTGGCCTTACCCCTTTTGGCTTAGGAGAAACCGGGGCGCAGACCTTTATTGCCTGTACAGTTTTACTCATGGGGTTTACCCCTTTTCTGGCAAGTTTGGGGAAACGCTTTGAACTTAGTCAGATAAAACCTGAGACCCAGGTAACTGTAAAAGAAGAAGCGCATAGTGAAGAGCTCGAGGCCGAACTTGGTAAACTCAGTGACCACACTATTATTGCTGGCTACGCTGAACTTGGTCAGGCACTGGCAGATGCGCTTGATAGGGCAAAGTTGCCCTATGCTATTGCCACCCTGAGTCCAACAGGAGCGCGCCAGGCCGAGTCAAAAGGGAGATTGGTGCTTAGGGGAGATTACACCAAAGGTCATATATTAAGTCTTGTTGGTATTGACAGAGCTAAGCTGATTGTGATTCCAGATGACCAGCTAGATATGGCACACCGTACCATCAGCGTAATAAAGGCCGCAGGTTCACAGGCAAGTATCATCGTTTTTTCTCCTTACGGTGGTACAGCCCATGAGTTAAAAGCGGCCGGTGCTGACCATGTGGTGTCTGCTGAACACGCCTCGAGCCAGCTCCTTATCTGGAATGTTCTCAACCGGCTGCAAATGCCCACTCAGCAGGTCCTGGGTATATTAGAAAATTTAAGCGAAAACCCCCCGAAGGAAGGCCCTATGATTAGCCTGAGCAAAGACCAATTAGAAAACCCCAAATGCAGCCATACAAACCAGGTCACCGTGTTCCGGGAAGTAGCAGACCTGGTTTGCCCTGAATGTGTTGCTCTTGGAGACCGCTGGGTTCATTTACGCATGTGTATGTCTTGTGGCCATGTAGGTTGCTGTGACTCGAGCAAAAACAAGCATGCTACCCTGCACTATGAAGTGACCAAACACCCCATCATCCGGTCGATTGAACCGGGCGAAACCTGGGCCTGGTGCTATGAAGATAAAACCATGCTTTAGTTTTCTGGAATGCACCTGACGGACGCATTTGCCCCAGTTTGATAGATATAGCTATGGCAACGAAACCCATCATTTTGTCAGTTGACGATGATCCCCAGGTGCTTGGGGCTGTGTCTAGAGACCTACGCAAACAGTATGGCAAAGACTACCGAATCATAAGGGCAAGTTCAGGTCAGGAAGCCTTAGAAACCCTTAAAGAATTAAAAGCTCGAGCCGAGACGGTGGCCCTCTTTCTGGCAGATCAGCGCATGCCCCAGATGGACGGGGTGGGCTTTTTAAGTGGGGCGATGGAACTGTTCCCGGAGGCCAAGCGGGCGCTGCTCACTGCGTACGCAGATACCGACGCGGCTATTGCAGCAATTAACAGAAGTCAGATTCACTACTATCTTCTTAAACCCTGGGACCCCCCAGAAGAAAAGCTTTACCCTGTTTTAGATGACCTCTTAGACGACTGGCAGGCTAATTTCATACCGCCCTTTTCCGGAATCCGCATTATTGGAGACCGCTGGTCTGCCGAGGCCCACATGATACGCGATTTTTTGGCAAGGCATCAGGTACCGTACCGCTGGCTTGATGTAGAGCGAGAAGAAAGCCAGGAGTTTATTGTGACACAGAACCTCAAAGTCGATGACTTGCCCCTGGTTCTTTTTGAAGATGGTTCAAAACTGGTTAAGCCAACAGTGTCAGAATTGGCGGAAAGAGCGGGCCTTAGAACTCAGGCAGAAAGTGAATTTTACGACCTTATTATTGTCGGGGCAGGACCGGCAGGCCTGGCATCGGCTGTTTATGGTGCCTCAGAGGGCTTAGAGGTCGTCATCCTTGACCGTCAGGCCCCAGGTGGACAAGCAGGTACAAGCTCACGCATCGAAAACTATCTGGGCTTTCCCGTGGGTTTATCAGGTGGCGATCTGGCTCGGCGTGCCGTTGCTCAGGCCAGAAAGTTTGGCGCAGAATTTATTACTCCACAAGAAGTCAAAGGCATTGAGCTAAACGACCCTTACAAGATTGTCAAACTACAAAATGGCTCAACCATCAGCTCTCATGCCCTGGTTATCGCTACGGGGGTCGCCTATCAAAAATTAAAGATTCCTGGTCTGGACGCCTTAACAGGTTTAGGGGTCTATTATGGCGCGTCTATTTCAGAGGCCAGTGCTTGTCAAAACGAAGATGTCTACATTGTTGGAGCAGGCAACAGTGCAGGTCAGGCAGCCATGTACCTGGCTCAATTTGCCAGATCTGTGACCCTGCTGGTAAGAGGTGACTCACTCGAGGCAAAAATGTCGCAGTACCTGGTAGAGCGTATTTATGAAGCACCGACAATTCAGGTACTCCTTAATACTGAAATTGCTGAGGTGCAGGGAACAGAGCACCTCGAGGGCCTTACTCTCATGATTAAAGGTGAGCGGCGCGAGGTTACGACCTCAGCGCTATTTGTATTTGTGGGTGCTGCTCCTGCCACCTCCTGGTTGGGCGACACCGTTGCCCGTGATGACAAGGGATTTGTGTATACCGGGGTAGACACACTGGTCAATGGCAAATTGCCAAAAACCTGGACTTTAGAGCGTCAACCGTTTTTACTTGAAACCAGTGTGCCGGGCATCTTTGCCGCCGGAGATGTGCGCCATCAGTCAGTCAAGCGCGTTGCTTCGGCAGTGGGTGAAGGCTCAATCGCCCTGCAGTTTATTCACCAGTATCTGGCAGATCTGCGCTCATGATAAAGACCACAGATTTAAAGGTTATACCCGTTTTTCAGAATATACCTGTTGAAGAGTGCATCTGGTTGGCCGAGCATACCGAAGAAAAACAGTATGAATCAGGAGCTAAGGTCTTTAGTCAGGGAGAAAAGGTTGAGCACTTCATTATGATTTTACAGGGGAATCTCAACCTGGTTCGCTATGAACAGGGTAAAGAAGAAGCTGCATTTCAAATGGAGACAGGCGAGTTAACGGGCTTACTGCCTTTTTCCCGTATGGTGGTTAATGGTGCAAGTGCCTATGCAGCAGGTTCCACTCGGCTAGGCTGGGTAGATGCCAGGCTCTTTAAAGTTTTTCATGAAAAAGCCCCAACCCTACTCGAGCGTCTGGTCAATTATATGCTTGACCGTACGCGCCTTTTTACCAGAGCAGGTGCTGACCGGGAGAAGCTGGTTTCTCTTGGCACCATGTCGGCAGGCCTCGCTCATGAACTCAACAACCCCGCTTCCGCCGCCAAACGCGCCGCCCAAAACTTGCAGACCACCTTACAGGCTTTTGATGAGCATTCATCAACTATTCTGAAACCGATCCTTTTTAGAGATACGGTCACAGAAGATCCGTTTAAACCCCTCTATCAAGCAATGACTCTGGATGGTGAACGCTTGAGCAGTCTGGAGCGAAGTGACCTCGAAGATGATCTGGCAGACTGGCTCGAGCCTTTTGGCGTTCAGGAAGCCTGGGACATTGCCGCTACCCTGGTAGCCGGGGGAATAACTCGAGCTCATCTCGAGGAAACTGCCAGCAAATTAAATGAGGCGCAAATTCTAAATTTTTTGAATTGGGTGCCAAAAGATGTTGAACTTCGCCTTTTGGCTAAGGAATTAATTGAGAGTACCAGCCGCATTTCTGATCTGGTCAATGCCATGAAAGCCTATACCTATATGGATAGAGGTCAGGACAAACAAGCTACCGATTTGCATGAAGGCATCATCAATACTTTAATTATCCTGAAGCATAAATGGCAGAAAAAGAGCATCAAGATCGTTAAAGAGTTTGCCGAACTCCCACCCATACCTGCCTATGGCAGTGAACTCAATCAGGTCTGGACAAATCTTATTGCTAATGCCATAGACGCCGTAGAGGATTCAGGAATCATTAGCTTAAAAACCCATTTGGATTTACCTGCAAACACTGTGGTGGTGGACATAATAGATAATGGAAGTGGAATACCCAAAGACATTCAAAGTCGTATTTTTGAACCGTTTTACACCACCAAAGCTGTCGGGGAGGGAACCGGGATGGGGCTGGATATTGTGAACCGTATCGTCAGACAAAGGCATAGAGGAACGGTATCTCTTGAATCAAAACCTGGAGCGACCTGTTTTAGAGTGCGCTTGCCTCTTACCTAAAGTAAGTGGCGTCGGTGGGTTTTCATGGTAAACTAAAGAGTTCCATCAAGTTAACTTAGACTAGGCAAACTCTGATTACAGTACGAAACCATCAGGTCTGGAGCCAGTCCACGTCGAATCTGGCTAGCACAAGACTTTCATAAGGATGATTTCTACCAGCTTCATAAAGACAAGCGATGGTTTTGTCTGGCAAAATAGTTAAATCGGAATAAGCGGATGGGCCCTCACACAAGATTTTTGCGGTAGCCCAGGTTTTGGCCTGATCAAAACTGACACGTATCGTCAGGTGATCGCGACTAAACCCCGCAGGATTACAAAAAAGTAGTGAGTCCTCTAAACGAATAATACTCGCCTGACAGGCTTTAGGTTCAGGTAAAACTGTATCTGTGTCACTCATGGCTTCAGTAAGCGCCTCGTCCCAGTAAAACTCACTAAAGGTCTGCCCCCTATCAAAACTCCGGGCAACACCTCGCTTGCCTGTGCCGTTAAAATTACGACAGTTGAGGTAGATACTGCCATCGCTGAGTTCTACAGCTTCACATTCATTGGTACCGTCAGGAGCACTGCCCCCAAGCTGCCAGCTTTTTCCGTGATCATCACTGTAAAAGACATGAGAATGATGCGGATCATCTCGTTCAAATGCTAAGGCAACGGCATGATTACAGGGAATTAGTAAACGCCCATTTTTTAACTGTATACCGTGACCTGGGCCAGTAGCATACCAGCTCCAATCGGGTTTTTTGACCTGAGAGCTTATTTCAAAAGCTTCTGACCAGGTTTCTCCATCATCAACTGATTTCATCATCCAGACACTACGCTGAGCGTGGCCCTGGACAATTGCAGGCTCATCATCTTTAGCAGGGTTTTTACAAAAAGGGAGCCAGATGGTGGCTGTTTCCTCATCTAAAACAGGGCAGGGGTTAGAACTGGTCACACCCTCTTCTTTAGCCAAAATCTGCATGGCAGACCAGGTTTTGCCCCCATCCAAACTGCGTTTCATCACCAGATCAATTTGTCCGGCATCGGCGCGGCTGTCCCGCCGAGCTTCGCAGAAAGCTAGTAGTGCTCGCTTAGCTTGTAACAAAGAGGGTATCCGGTAGGTATCATAGCCACCTCTACCAGCAACAAAAAGTGGATTTTGCTCGAGCATTAATTCATCACCTCGCAGGTTTTGGGCATACAGGTTTTGGGCATATAAGAATCACCCCTGTCTTTACCCTTCAATTATCGCATCTACCTGAGCTATACCTTCAACAGAAGCTTTGATGGCAATGCTTCTGGTAACGGGCAGAGTGAGTTTTTCTCTGGTTCGTCCGAGTGTAATCACATCCCCAGGAAAAAGCGTGATTTCCTGAGTCAGAAAGGCGATGATTTCAGGGGCAAGCAAAAGATATTCACTGGTGCTCGTTATCAGCTCAGCAGTCTCTTCAATGGCCAGATGCATTTTCAAGTTTCTTAACTTATAGGGCTCAAGGTTAGCCACGTCCTTGCTTATTACATTAAAGCCGTCTGGCCAGCGGGCATAAAAGCTTGGCAAGTTTAGTTCCTGGGGAGTAGCTGGCAAAGAAATAACATCGGCAAATGAACTGTCCTCTAAAACAATTAAAGGGCTATAACCAAGAATGTAGTCAGCAGCTTCTGCTTCACTTACACGATAAGCCAGCTTTTTGATAACAAAGGCCAGCTCGAGCCCCACTGAAATCGTTTGGGCTCTTTTGGGAATCTTAACTGTGCTTCCTGATAGGGCTAAGGCACTGGCAGGGGCATTGAGCACCCTTGGTAGCTGCCTTGGTTTTAAACCCTCAACGGTTTCAAGCTCTTTATAATTAGCAAAAACCGTCCAGTAATGTCTGGTCTGCTCAAGCAACCAGCTCGAGAGCTCGGTCTGATTCACTTCAATTAAATCGCGGGCAGCGGGCACGCTGTGAATGCGGCTGGGGTCATCGTCGCTGCGCCAGTCCTGCTGTTTTTGCATCACGATGGGCAGACGCAAGCTACCTACTTGCTCGAGTTCGCTCTCGATATAGTCATCTGGCCCAAAAGACATATCCTTGGTCATGAACATGCCATCAAAAGCCAATGTTCCCATATGAATAACATCACCCGGATAGACTTCGATAAAGCTAGAGAGCCAGCTAATGGCGCGCTCAAAACCAATTAGCATCGAGCCCGTGTGAGCGCGGTCTCTAAGTAAACCTGATTGGCGTGTGTAAAGCAGCAAATCATACGGATTGCCGATTTCATCAGGCGTAACTACAAACGGCCCCATTGCACCCATACAGTCGGACTTTTTACCCAGCCAGGAACCGGTCGCTTCTTCAAACCAGTCCAGTGTTTCGCCATTAGCATGCTCACGAAGCTGGTCCATATAGTGATCATGAACCAGATCCATGACGAGGGTATAACCTGCAATGTACTGTTTTGCCTCAGTCGCCAAAATGTCTTTGCCACGCTTACCAATAATAATCCCAGGCTCAGGTGTCCAGTTGAAGTTGCTCATTTCTGGCGTGACGATAACGGGATCGCCTGGCCCCAGTAAGGAACCCTGTGGGCGCTGATGCCCTTGCGGATAAACATTGGCGGTGAGGCGTGCGGGATTATTGCGAATGAAAGTCGGGCTGTTTTGCACCAGTCCAAAAAAGAGCCTTGGTCTGGGGATGGGGGCACGAAGTTTAACCGTTGCTAAAGGGAAACCTGCACCTATCAGGACAGCTTCATCTGACTGGGCCAAAAAGCGTTTGAGGTAGGTCTCGAGCCTTTGCAAAGCCGCCATACCTTTTTCGCCAAGCTCGAGGAAATGCACCAGCTCTTTGGGCCAGGTAGCCAGAAAACTGGGCTCTTGATTAACCAGCGGCGAGGTAAATTTGGAGCTGTAGAGTCGCAGTTTTGCCTCGGCGAGTTCAGGGTCGAAAATCCAGTCTTCAGCAGTTTTAGGATGCCTGATGACCAGACCAAACCGCTCCTGTTCCTTTACGACAAAGGTAGCTAGCTTCATAAATAAATTTCGCGCTTTTCTCTCGAGGATGCTTCTGCTGCAAAGGCTGCCTGCATGACCACTCGAGCAAATTCTCCTGTCACAGGCATAGGTTTATTGTTCTTAAGCGCATCACGAAAAGCAGTCCATTCGTTTACCATGCTTTGTTCCATAAAGTCATCGGCACTCGAGCCTACAACTTTTTGCCAGCGCTCATCTCTGCCAATAAAAACCCCATCTTTGTGACTGATTTTTAAAAGTCCTTTACTACACGTCAGCTCACTGAGAAACTTAAACACACCAGTCTGATAGCCAATGGCGCTTGCAGTAGCGCTCACACCATTTTTAAAACGCAATAAGGCCACGCCTATATCATCTGCCTCTTGCGCATGAAAACTCGTTTTGATGTCTGCGCTAATACTGGCAAGTTCTGAATCTATCAGCCAGCAAAGTTGATCAAGGACATGCACACCAATCGTCAACCACATGCCGCCCCCGGTCATGCGATCCAGATGCCAGTCACGCCGATTGCTGGTCATCCAGGCTTTAGTCATGGTGCTGTGGGCATAGACAAGTTCGCCAAGTTCACCGGACTCGAGCACTTCCTTGGCTTTGATATAAGCAGGTACAAAATGATTGACATGACCGAGCATGAGTTGCACCTTATGTTCCTGAGTGACCGCTATAATCCGGTCACACTCGAGAAGGTTAGGTGCCATTGGCTTTTCCAATAGGATGTGTTTACCCGCTCTTGATGCCGCTTCAACAATACTAGTGTGCAGATGATGCGGGGTAGCAACAACCACGGCCTCAACCGCTTCATCCTCTAATAAATTCTGATAATTGGTGTAGCCTTTACAGGCAAACTCTTTACAAAAATCACTGAGTGCTTTTATGTTTGTCCGCGAAGCTGCAACAAGCCTAACATCAGCAGTTTGGGCAATAGCACGAGCATGCGCTGCTCCAAAATCTCCCGCGCCAATAATGCCAACGTTAAGCATGGTTTAGGCTCGAGCCAGTTCTTTTTCAATGGCTTTGCGCTGGGCAGGTGCAACGCTGTGACTGGAAACAATGTCCCGGCATGCCTCAATCAGATGCTCGAGTGTTTGCCCATAGTCATAGTGCTTCATTAGTTCAGGCACCCACTTGCTGCCCCAGCGCACGTGCATGGTTTCATCGACAATATCAAACATAATTGCCTGGGCTGATTCGGTGTCACCTTCAACCAAATAATCCTGATAGCTTTCATGTTTGAGTTTAAACGACCCTGCTTCAATGATATAGGTTAAAGCGCAGTAACGAATCAGCGGATCAAAGAGTTGCCGCCAGGCATAGCTGCCCACTGAACAAGGAAAATCAGAGACGTGATAGCCAAGCTCCGCCAGTCGGGTTTCACCAAGTTTTGAGTGACGCACTTCATCCCAGCAGTGCCGGGCAATATCAAAGTAAAATTCCCAGGGCATGCCTTCGGTTTCCCAGAGCACCGTTGCCAGCGTCTCGGCTGCCTGCATTTCGGCGGCGTAGTTGGCAAATTGCCACAGGAGCCACTCGAGTCTTTCACTTTTTTCTGGCATCGGCATCCCCATAATTTGCACTTTAAAGCGCTCATCGCGCTTGGCTTCACTGAAGGGTAAAAGCAAACTATAAGCTGGCGGCGGCATGGGCAAGTCAGACTTTTCCCCCTGTCCATCAATCCCGCCTATAGCCCTGACAAGCTCTTCGGTATACCTAAGCCAGCACTGCATTTTGCGTTTCTTTTCACCACTATCAGTGAGCAACACAAGTTCGCGCTTTGCCCACTCGAGTTGCTCAGTATTAGTAGCAATGCACCTTTTTAAAACAGGAATACTTGGGTAATCATAAACCCCATGTGTAGATTTCACGTATGCTTGATAGGCTTCGATAAGCTGCTTTTTTACCACCAGATAGACTCCAGTAAGCAGCTCAAAATCATGTTGTGCCAGTGCTAATGCATTGGTAGTTTTCAAAACTTCTGCCTCAACATCCTTATCAGGATTGCTGACTCGCAGTTCCCACAGACGTGTCCTGAGGTCACGGCTGTTCTCGGCATTTTGAAAAATATGTAACCCGATTTCGTGCTTCGTTTCCCAGCGCTCAACACCTGGTAGCCAACCACCTAACAGACGCGTGAGCTGAATTTCAAATGCCTGAAAAAATTTGAGACGCTCAATGTTCAGTTTGGCGTTGTCCAGAAAATCTGCCATAATTAGCGTCCCCAGTCAAAAAACCCTATAGCAGTCATATCTCCTTTTAAGGCATCAAGCTGAGTACCCGATAGGGCTTTTTGCGGCAAACGGGTACCGCCACAGTCCACTCCAAGCAAAGCCATCATGGCTTTAATAGCAGGATTGCCGCCATGGGCAACAAGCACACGTACCATCTGGGCAGCTTTGGCCTGCAAATGCTTAGCCGTCTCTAGATCCCCTGAGTTAAAGGCAGCAATAATACGGTTATAAAGCGGAGCAGCAAAGTTATAGGTGCTACCTACCGCACCTTTCACGCCAACCACCAGCGCACTTAATAGCATTTCATCTGTACCAAAAAGCAAATCAAAGCGCCCACCCTGCGCTTCTAAACAGGCCTGCAACTCGTAAACGGTGCTATGGCTGTATTTTGCACCAACTAAATTCGGGATTTTTTCAGCACCTTCTTCTAAAAATCTTAGCAAATCAACCTGCACCCCGGTCACACTAGGAATGTTGTAGTAATAGAAAGGCACGTCGGGTGCGGCACTGGCAATCTCCGCCATCATTTCAATAATGACATCCAGTGAAGAAGGTTTAAAGTAATTGGGTGGAATCGCTGAAATGGCGTCAGCACCGTTAGCAGCAGCATGTTCTGCCAGCCGTTGCGCCTCTGGAATACTCTGGTGTCCAACCTGCACCACCGTAGGAATGCGCCCACTTACCGCTGAGATATAGGCTTTGGTGATTTCCATGCGTTCTTCACGGCTCAGGCAAGGACCTTCACCCGTACTGCCACAAATATAAAGCCCTTTAACACCCTCCTGAATAAGCTGTTCGGTAACAGGGGCAATAGGGTTTAGATCAACGGCACCACTGGCTTTCATGGGGCTAAAAACAGCTGGCACAAGCCCCTGCATTTCAAATGCTTTTGTCAAAATTTGACTCCTTTATTCTGTGACACGTTTACCAACTACGCAACTAAACAATATGTTTGGGGTCAAGCGCATCGCGCAGACCATCGCCAATAAAATTAATTGCCAAAACATTTAAAAGAATCATGATGGCAGGTGGTATCCACATCCAGGGACCATCCTGCAAGACGTCAAGACTACGGGCAGTTTCAAGCATATTGCCCCAGCTTGCTGTAGGTAGCGGAATACCAACACCCAGAAAACTAAGACCAGCCTCGAGTAAAACAGCACCATTAATGGCAAAGGTTAAACTGGCTAGTAAGGGCGCAATAACACTTGGCATAATGTGTTTAAAAATCACGACAAGGTCCCTGGCACCCAGTGACTGTGCCGCCACCACAAACTGCTCTTCACGCAGTGATAGGACCTGTCCTCGTACCAGCCGAGCCGTACCCGGCCAGCTAAATAAGCCGATTAGTAAAATGACATTAAGAATGCCCTGGCCCACAAAGGTCGCCACCGTCAAAATGATGACTACTTGTGGGAACGTCATAATCACATCGGTAAAGCGCATAATGAGCATATCTACCCAGCCACCGTAGTAACCGGACAAGCCTCCCAGTACAATCCCTACAAACATGGAAACCAGAGCTGCCGCAAAACCAACCAGCAGAGAAACACGGCCTCCATGCAATGTACGACTCCAGATATCACGGCCTACCCTATCAGTACCAAAGAAGTGCTCGCCACTAGGAGCTTGAAATTTATCAGCCAGATTAAGTTTGTTAGGCTCATAACGGTCAAAGACAGGCGCAAAAAGGGCCAGAATCAAAATGATGATAAACATAACAGAGCCCAATAGCGCCAGAGGGTGACGCCGAAACCGGAGCCAGGCTTTATACCCTGGAGACACTGCTCGGCTTGAGATACTGTCAATCATGAGATACCGTCAACCATAAGTCAGCTTGCTACTCTCGTCATTTAGCATCATTCAAACCTGATTCTGGGATCAACCAGACCATAAGTCAGGTCAGTGAGTAGATTGGAAAGCAGTACCACAAGCGCAATGACCAGCATAATGCCCATGACCATAGGATAATCCCGCACCATCACTGCATCGACAAAAAGTGAGCCCATACCAGGCCAGCTATAAATCGTTTCAGTAAAGAGTGCTCCGGCCACCAGTGTAGGTAAGCTGAGGCCAATCACCGTAACGACTGGCAAAATGGCATTACGCACCAGGTGCCGCCAGGTCACCTGATATCTGTAGAGACCTTTGGCCCTGGCAGTACGGATAAAATCGGCTTGTTTAAGCTCGAGCACACTAAAACGCGTATAGCGCATAAAGGTGGCAAACTGCAAAATAGCCAGCGTACCCGCAGGCAAAATCAGGTGATAGAGCAAATCTAAAAAGGTAGGCGGCACCCCAATAGTGCGCATACCCCCTGAAGGTAACCAACCAAGCTTGACCGAAAAAATGTAAAGACCAAAAATGCCCGCAATAAAAGCAGGCATGGATATACCAACAAATGACAAGCCCGTTAAGGCAAAATCCCAAAAGGAATATTGTCTCAGACCAATAAACACACCTAAGACGACACCTCCGATTATGGCGATGGATAAAGCCGAGCCCATCAAAATGAGGGTGCGCTGCAAGCGCACCTCAAGAACTTCGGCAACATCATCACCATTTTTAAAGCGGTAGCCTAAATCACCCTTAAAGACATTGCCCAGCCATTTGCCATAACGAACGATAAAAGGATCGTTTAGTCCAAACTGTTCTTCTAAAAAAGCCAGGTCTTCTCGAGTAATCCCCGCTTCCTCATTAACGAAGAAATCGATAGGGTCTCCAGGTGCTAAATTGATAAGCCCATAAATGAGCAAAGTCACCGCAAAAAACACCGGGATATTTATCAGGAGTCGCCTCAGAAAGTATTGCATGTCATTAGCCCTTAGCCAGGAACTTTTTCAATCGCCTGCTCTAAAAAAGAGCAGGCTCACTACGAATTATTCGCCTTTATCCCAAAGTTCAGCATGGTCAACATAGGGACCACCACCAGGAGCAGGGAAATAATAGAAGTTTTCGATACCAGCTTTTGCCACCCCGTAACGGGTTGAAACCCAGAAATAAGCAAAGGTGGCATCTTCATTTTGATAGCGGCACAAGTCAGTGCGGGCAGCCTTATATTCCTCGGGGGTAAAAGCCTTATTCATCGCGTCAACCAGAGTCGCGTAGTTCGGGTCATCAATTCCCCACTGATTGCCTTCGGTATACCAGTTGGTTGCAATAAAAGCCGGACCCGCACCATAACCACGGTAGGTAAAATCAAAATCAGCATTATCATCGACTTTGACCCGCCAGGAAGGAACATCGATAAAAAGCGGATTGGCATTCACGCCGATATCGGCAAGATTAGCCTGCATCACCGTCAGAATATCTTTAGGAAGTTGCCCCGTGTAATAAGTAGGAATTTCGTAGTTTCCACCTCTTACATTAATACCGTCAGCAGCGGCTTCATCTAAAAGCTGTCTGGCTTTTGCAGGGTCATAGGGATAGTAGTTGGCATCTTCTGGCCAGAACGTTGGGTAAGGGTCATTGCAGGGGGTAGCCTGCGCTGTACCATTAAAGACATCACGCAGGATGCTTTCGCGGTCAATGCCGTACATAAAGGCCTGGCGAACCCGTTTGTCTTTCCAGGCATCCCGCTGATAATTAAAGTTAAAGAGATTGGTAACAAAGGAGGGTCCCTGGTAAACCACATAGTCAGGATCACCCTCAAATTTAGCTGCGATATCACCACCCACATAGGTAAAGTCAATATCGCCGCTTTCTAGCGCCAGCACAGCAGCCGCTTCATCGGTAAAGTAACGGTTAATGAGTTTGTCCAATTTGGGAGCGCCATCCCAGTAGTATTCGTTTGGGACAAGCTCCATGTACTGGTCTTTTTCATAAGCGCTTAACTTGAAAGGCCCTGTGCCTATCGCTTTGCTAAACCACCAGTCCGTGCTCTGAAACTCGCTAGGGCTAAAGTCAATGGCATGTTCAGGTAAAATATAAAACCAGCGAATGCTGTCATAGAAACGAGGGTCAGGTTCAATCAGGTGAAATTCAACTGTCGTGTCATCAGCAGCAACAATGCCTGAAATTTCATCTGCCGAACCCGCATTGTATTCTGTCCAGCCTTGAATATTGGTGGGTTGACCTTCCGCAGTCAGCAGCGTGCGCTTCACTACGGCATCTGGCGCACTGATGAGTTCAGCCGTGAACTTAACATCCTGAGCGGTAAGAGCTTCACCATCATGCCACTTTACCCCGTCACGCAAATGGAAAGTCCAAATGGTGGCAGCTTCATTCATTTCCCAGCTTTCAGACAAGGAGCCTTCAGCCGTGGCTTCGCCAAAGTCGGGGGTCATCATAACGAGAGGTGTATAGATTTTGGCAAGCCAGGTGTTGCCAGCAAAATTATGAAAGGGGATAACCTGAGGGTCTCCACCCGGGCCTACATCAAAACCACCAATCAGGGTGCCACTGGCAAAGCTCGAGCCCAGCAGCAAAACAAACATTAAACTCAGCAAATAACGAAACGGATTTTTCATACTTGTCCTTACCTCCACAAAATGGGTTTAAACCGCCTTTCCTATCAGCTTTTTAACATCACCTCCTATTAGCCTCATACAAACGACCACGGATACCGTCATAGTGCTGATCAAGTGCAGCACGGGCCAATTCAATATCTCCGAGTTTAAGGGCATCGACAATGGCAACGTGGTCCTGGTAGGTACGCAAGGGTTGAGGGTCAGCCATGTTGATATGCTGTGCAGCCTTACTGACCGCCATCCAAAACACATCAATAAGTTTTAAGAGCATGGTGTTACCCAGATTTTCAAACAAAAGGCGGTGAAACTGACGGTCTTCCTCGGGAAAACTCTCGTTTCTTTCCGCTTTCAACCGCATGCCTTCAAGAATGGTATCAAACTGCTCGAGTTGCCCCTGATTGATTTTCTCAATTGCACTGTCAACTTTAGCAAGTTCTAAAATTCGCCGAATTTCCAGAAGCTCACTGACATCCTGCAAATCTCCCATGAGACCATAAGGCAAATTATTGAGGAGGGGTTCAAAGGAAAATTCCTGAACATAAACCCCACTACCGTGACGCGTTTCTAAAATGCCCATAGAAGCTAAGGCTTTAATGGCTTCACGCACAGAGTTGCGACTCACCCCAATTTGCTTTGCCAAATCCGTTTCTGGTGGTAGGGCGTCTCCGGCTTTTAACGCATTATTTCTGATATACGCCTTAATAACCTCCTGAATTGATTGGTGCACGGGAGGTGTGCGCGTAAGTTTACTAATTGGTTGCGCCATAGCGGTAAGTCACCTTTTCAAGCCTTGACTTAGCCTTTAGATAGCAGGCTCGAGCGTCTATATTTTCCGTTAACTCTAACTATATAAAGTTGTAGGATATCTGTCAAATTTTTAGGTAAAAGTTAGAAAACCCGGTAAAGTAAAGGCGCTAATGAATAACCCTGGCTTACTGCTTCTGCTATTTTGTTTTTTTGCCGCTTAGAGATTTATTGAAATCTGTTTTAAACTGAAGCTAATGACGCTGCCCATTTTAGCAACGAAGCTTTTCCAGCCCAAAGTCAAATCTAATTGGGTTCATAGAGGGCAGTTACTGGAGAAACTAAATAAAGGGCTCGAGCGAAAGTTTAGCTTGCTTTCTGCACCTGCGGGCTTTGGAAAGACCACGCTGGTTAGCAGTTGGTTAGCTGAGCAAAATCGCAGGGTTGCCTGGTTATCTTTGGATGATAAAGATAGTGAACCCAGGCGATTTTTCTCGCACCTCATTGCTGCTTTAGAAACTATATCGCCCACGTTTACTGAGGAACTTGGGAAGATGCTCGAGGCGCCTGGCTTTGCATCTGATGATACTTTTTTAACATCATTACTCAACTCTCTGGCAAGTGTCGAAGCATCGTTTTTTCTGGTCCTAGATGATTACCATTTAATTGATAATAGTGAAATTGATGCTGCTCTCGCATTTCTCCTGGATCATCAGCCCCCGCAACTGCATCTTGTTATGACCACTCGAGAAGACCCACCCTTACCGTTATCGCGCTTACGAGTGCGAGGAGAACTCACAGAGGTTCGGGCAAGTGATTTAAAGTTTGATCACACTGAAGTAGCTGAATTTTTAAGCAAGCTAACAGGCTTAAGGCTTTCCGAGCAAGATATCCTTCTTTTAGAAGAACGCACCGAAGGCTGGGCGGCAGGTTTGCAGCTTGCCGCACTATCTATGCATGGTTTAGATGACACCGCGAGTTTTATTGAGGCATTTGCAGGCGATCATCATTTGGTGCTTGATTATCTTGCAGAAGAAGTCCTGCAAACCCTTCCTGAACGTGAGCGTTTATTTTTGTTACAAACCTCTGTTCTCGAGCGTTTTAGTGCCCCTCTTTGCAACGCCTTGACCAAACAAGAAAACGCTGATGAAGTACTTGTAAGCCTCGAGCAGCGAAACTTATTTTTAATTCCGCTTGATAATAAACGTGAGTGGTTTCGTTATCATCATTTATTTGCTGACGTTTTACAGGCAAGATTACGCAAAGAGCAACCTGACAGGGTGGGCGATTTGCATGAGCGCGCAAGTCACTGGTTTGAGAAAAACAACCTGGTTTCAGAGGCCATTCATCATGCGTTTGCGGCTGCTGCTTTTGAACATGCCGCCGCCATTATTGAAAAAGCATGGCGCGCTATGGATATAAGTTTTCAATCAGATTTATGGTTAAGCTGGGCAAACAAGCTACCTAAGGAACTGCTTAGGGTTAGACCAGTGTTGAGTGCGGGCTACGCCTGGGCGCTACTCAATCAGGGTGAATTTGAAGCCATGGAACCCTATTTGGCTAACGCTGAGCGCTGGCTCGAGGATTCTTCAAACCAACCGCTTGATGAAAAAGTGGTCAGCGATGAAGCAGAATTCAAAGCCTTGCCCGTAACCATTGCCTCGGCAAGAGCATATAAAGCGCAGGCCCTTGGTGATATGCCTGCTACGATCTTGCACTCAAGAACAGCCTTAGCCTTTTTATCTGAAGACGACTACCAGCGTCGTGGCATCCCATTGGCACTTTTAGGATTGGCCTACTGGACGAGTGGCAACTTAGAAGAAGCTTTTAAGTCAACGGCTGAAGGCATGACTGCTTTTGAAAAGACAGGCGAGATCATGGCGTCTATAAGTGGTGTCTTTGCTATGGCTGATATGAAAATTGGACTGGGGCGCCTCCATGAGGCAATTGCGGTTTACGAGCAAGCGTTAGCATTTGTTGCAAAACAAAAAACGGCTATTCACGAAAGAGTGGCTATCTTACATTTAGGTTTGGGCGAACTTTACCTGGAGCAAGGCAAACTCGAGTCTGCTAAAGAACATTTGCAACAAAGCAAAGCACTGGAAGAAGTAAATACAGACATTATGCATTCGTACCGCAATCTTCTTTTTCAAGCTAAACGCTTAGCGGCCCAGGATGATTTTGGTGCTGCACTAACCTATTTAGAGGATGCCGAAAAGACTTTTGCGCAGATTCACGTACCTGATCTAAAACCTGTAGCAGCCCTGAAAGCAGAAATCTGGCTCAAACAAGGTGAGATTCGTAAAGCTCTGACATGGGTACACGAACGAAACTTAAAAGCCGATGATGAGCTTAGTTATTTACGTGAATTCGAGCATATGACCTTAGCCAGAGTCTTTATTGCACAGTACCAACACGACAAGAAAAATGAGTCCATTGAAATGGCGCTCAAACTACTGGCACGATTACTGGAAGCCGCAAGAGAAGCTAACAGAATGGGGGTTGTCATAGCTATTCTTATACTGCAAGCACTTGCGCATCAAGCCAAACAAAATATGCCTGCTGCTTTAGAATCGTTAACGCAAGCACTGAAACTAGCTGAACCTGAAGCTTATCTACGAACCTTTATCGATGAGGGTTTGGCGATGAAAAAACTATTATCTGAAGCAAAAACCAGGGGCATACTTCCTGCCTATGTAACACAATTACTCCTGGCGTTTGAAACCCAGCAAAAAGCAACCACCCGTTCTGACTTACTGACACAGGCATCAAACCAAGCACTTGGTGAACCCCTGACAGAAAGAGAACTAGAAGTTCTAAGACTTTTAGCCGAGGGGCTTTCAAACCGGGAAATCAGCAAGCAACTTTTTCGCGCATTAGACACAGTGAAAGGCTATAACCGCAATATCTTTGGCAAACTGCAGGTACAAGACCGCAATGAAGCAGTTGCAAAAGCACGAGACCTAAACTTGCTCTAAAAACTTAGCTCAAAAACCAAAAACACCCCCATTAACACCCCCATTAACACCCTGGTGTCTAGGCTTTAACACCCCTAACTGGCTACGCTCCTTGTAACAGCTGAGACACCAAGTTCAGCTTAGGCAAAGGAGAAAGCTCATGTACATCAACCCTTACTTGCTTCAGCAGGAAACCCAGGAACAAATAGAGCGCTACCGCTCTGAGGCAAAACAAAGTCAGCTTATTTACACCCTGCTAAAGAAAAAAGCTGCCCATACATTTACCCAACTCAAAAAACAACCCACTTATCGTGTGGCTAGCTAAATCCTTCTCAGCGTAAAAGCGAGTGCTAAGAAACGCAATGTCTAAGAGTGACTTAAGAAAGCAAGAAACACCCCTCATGACGTACCAAATTCGGCTTAAAGGACAGCTTAAAAATGATTGGGCAGAGTGGTTTGAAGGACAAAGCATCACTCATGAAATCAGTGGTACGACCCTGCTGATTTGCCAAGTGCCTGACCAGCCTGCGCTTTTTGGACTCTTAAGAAGGGTACGCGATTTAGGTATGCATCTCATTTCAGTCAAACAAATTCAAGATAGTAAAGACCAACCTTGTTAAGGAGATACGAATGAATAGAAGTGAAACTACAAGCTCAATCAGCAAAATGGCAAGATTCTCAGGGGTCCTGTATTTATTCATTGCGGTTTGTGGCGGCTTTGCGTTTTTTGCAGGCTATGAGAATTTGCTTGTAACGGGAGATAGTGCAGCAACAGCCAATAACATTATCAATTCAGAAGCCATATTTCGCCTCGGTTTTGCGGGCGACGCACTTACCTTTTTGAGTGAAATCATACTGACTATTTTGCTTTATCATCTGTTCAAACCCGTAGGCAAAACCCTTTCTCAGATTGCCGCATTGGCCAGACTCGCCATGACAGCAATGATCGGCATGAATTTACTAAACAAGCTCATTGTCTTGCATTTACTAAATAACGCTGATTATGCAGCTGTCTTCACGGCAGAGCAGTTAGAGGCACTCATGAACCTATTTATGACAGCTTATGGTTTTGGCAGTCTCATTTGGGGTGTCTTCTTTGGGCTGCACCTCTTGGTCATTGGCTACCTCATTTTCAACTCGAGCTACTTTCCAAAAATCTTAGGGGTCTTATTTGCGTTCGCTTCATTTGGCTACTTTACCGACAGCTTTGGAACCTTTCTACTTCCCCAATTTGAAGCCTTCTATACCGTGATTATTTTGGCAACAATCCCAGCAGAATTAACCTTTGCCTTTTGGCTTCTAATCAAAGGCATCAATGTTAAGCAGTGGCAAAAACATGTACTCGTTCCTTCCCAGGCTTAAAAAATACTCGCTAACTTACATTTTCATTTAAGGAGAAAAATCATGACTTCAGAAAAAGTAGCCAAACGCATCTTAGTTATCTCACTGGGCTTTGCCGCCCTTATCGTCTTTTCCTCGTTCTTTGTGCCAAATGAAGATGATATCCAGGCTGTCACCTTTGTGCTTATCACGATTTGGCTTATCCCTTTTGGCTACTTACTTAAGCTTAAAAAGAAAGCCACCCAAAACATTTTAACTATTAAGGAAGAGGAATAATTATGAAAGCCATTGTATGCCCAAGCTACGGTTCACCTGACATACTTGAGTTCCAGGACGTCACAAAACCTAGCCCTAAAGATAACGAGGTCCTTGTCAAAATTCATGCTGCTGGTGTCAATGCTGGTGACTGGCATCTGATGCGGGCTGACCCTTTCTTAATTCGATTGATGTTTGGATTTACAAAACCCAAGCAGCCCATTCTCGGTGGCGACTTCGCAGGACAAGTTACAGCTGTTGGTAAAAATGTCAGCCAATTTAAAGTGGGCGATGAGGTCTTTGGTGCAAGTTCTAAGTTCGGTGCTTTTGCAGAATATGTCGCTGTTTCTGAAAACACTATCGTGTCAAAACCAACAAATATGACCTTTGAACAAGTTGCAGCTGTTCCAACTGCAGCTGTGACAGCCCTGCAAGGTTTACGTGATCACGGCAAAATTAAGGCAGGGCAAAAGGTACTTATTAATGGGGCGTCAGGCGGTGTTGGATCATTTGCGGTGCAGATCGCCAAAGCCCTGGGGGCTGAAGTCACAGGAGTATGCAGCAGCGGCAAAATGAACATGGTGCGCTCGCTTGGTGCAGATCATGTCATTGATTACAAAAAAGAAGATTTTACAAAAACGGGGAAGCAATATGACTTGATTTTGGGTGTGGGAGGCTATCACCCACTTTCTGCTTACAAACGCGCCTTAAAGCCTAATGGCATTTATGTCATGACAGGTGGTAAAACTAAGCAAATGTTTGAGACCATGTCACTTGGCTCACTTCTATCCATGACCAGCAGTAAAAAAATTACCAACTTTATTGTAAAGATAAACAATCAAGACTTACTGTTTTTAACAGAGTTACTCGAGCAGGGAAAACTAAGTCCCGTAATAGACAAAAGCTATCCTCTCACTGATGTGCCTAAAGCCATAGCTAAGCTTGAAAGTGGGAAAGTCAAAGGAAAACTTGTTATTAAGGTAGCTTCTAAAACCGTTGAGGTTCAACCTGGGCAAATCGCCGAGGATACTTACCGTCCTCACGTTTCAGCGTGATGATGGTAGGCATAGGAGGGAACTATGGCATCTTTGTACAAAACCCCTGAAAGTAAAAAAGCAATTTTAGCCTTGTATCAGGAAAAACTTGATTCTTTAGGTATTAATTACAAGGAACAAAACGTAGATACGCAATTTGGGCTTAGCCACGTCATCATTACTGGAGATACAACAAAGCCACCTTTGATTCTCATTCATGGTTCAAATGGTTGTGCCCCGATTGCGCTGGGTGTGTACCCAAACCTGGCAAGGCACTATCAGGTATTTGCCGTAGATGTTATTGCCCAACCCAATAAAAGTTCGGAGACCAGACCAAGTATGACCGATAATTCATACGGTATCTGGATCAATGAGCTTATAGACGCCTTAAGACTTAACGATGTAACTTTGGTGGGCTTTTCGTTAGGCGGATTCATCATCTGGAAAACACTGCTTGCGAACGAAGCAAAGATAAAACAGGCTTACCTGATTGCTCCTGTAGGTATCGTTAGTGGAAATCCGATTAGAGCAATGTTCGAAATGTTCTTTCCAATGAAGCGCTTTATTCGTGGACAAGACAATCGCGATCTTGAACGCGTTTTGAATGCGCTGTTTTCAGAACGAGATGATTTCGCTGCACCTTTTCTAAATAAAGTCATTCCAAATTTCGATTTGGATTTCACACCAATCCCTAATATAAGCAAAATGAAGCCAAGCGTATCTCAACGCCCTTAACTATAGTAGGTGCAGAGTATGACCTATTAGCTCCAGGTAAAAAGCTCTTAAAGCGTGCTGAAAACATCTTTCCCAGCCTTAAACAAAGCATGCTTCTCAAAGATTCAAAGCATGTTCAAAGTGCGCAGGACAATCAGAAAGTTGAAGAGCTAATTCTTAAAAACGAGTAGACCCCTCATAAAGTCTTGACGGCTACTGAACTCGTCTTCGTTGACTCCCCTGTCGCGTTTTGTTTTGCAAACCCATCAAAACAAAATGGATGGTCTAGTCGAATATTTCGTTTAAGTTACCTGTACTGCCCAGCCATAGCTGTAAGGTGGCTAGAAAAGGACGTTGCACATGCAAGCTAAGAACCGTACTGTACAAGTTTTGCGCATCATCATGCCCATTGTGGCAATCGTCTGCATTATCGTCATTCCTCCCTTGGACCTAGTCCCCTTACTTATCACCCCATTACCCGATACGATTCAGGCACAGATTGAGGATGGTGTAGAGCGTGGCTTGGATGGCGTCATTGTTTACGTAGATCAAGCGGGTAAACCCCCTGCTTTTTATGCCGCAGGCTGGAAGAATAAAATGACTCGAGAACCTGCAAATCCTCATGCTTTATTCAAAATTGGGAGTATTCATAAGCTATATATTGCAACTGCTATTGCCAAACTGGTTAGTGACGGACGTTTATCGCTGGATGATACGCTCGCCAGTCTCTTACCTGAACTCAAGGGAAGAATAGAAAATTCGGATGATATTAGTTTGAAGATGATGGTGCAGCACCGGAGCGGCATTCCTAATTTCACTGATGATGAAGCCTGGGACTGGTTCGCTCCCCAAACTGACGAGACTAAAAAGCTCGAGCTTATCTTAGATGAACCTGCAGATTTTAAGCCTGATGCTCGCTACCGTTATTCCAATACCAACTATCTCTTGCTGGGCCTTATTTTAGACAAGGTATTAGGGTACAGTCACCATCAATATATTTACAATGAAATTTTAGCGCCCCTTGGCCTAACAAATACGTTCTTCACCCTTAATGAGGTGGACATTGAAGAGGTTGTCAGTGGTTACTGGTATGGCTATGACGATGACCTCAGGTTTCTTGGTGGATCAATGATCGCAACCGCTCAGGATGTCGGACTATTTTTGAGGGCCCTGAATGACGGCTCACTCCTAAATGATGAGGAGCAGGCTATTTACACCTTAATTTATGAATATGACCATACGGGTTGGGTACCTGGATACCATAGTATTGCTCGCTATCACGATGATATTGATACTGTTGTTATTCAGTTTGTGAATACAACAGGCGGAGAAACCTGGGGAGTCGCCAACATAATTGGCGGAAAGGCCACAGGAATATCAACTATCCTATATAACCGTATTTTACGGATTCTCAGGCGCTGATACGTCTGAATTGGCAGGGCAATTGCAAAGTCATCTTCTAAGCCGAACCGTCTGAGCTAAGTCTGGGCTAAACTTTGGGTACCAGTTTCGTATCGTTTCATGACTAACTTCTATTCCTTTATGAAATTAGGAGTTCCTGCACATCTGGATACGATAAGGTAAAGTGGTGGTTTTAAAGTAACCAACGGCCAGAAATGACCCTTTTAAAACTGGTAACAATTCCAGGACTTCAGCAAATATCGTCCAAAAAATCAAGGGAATTGACGGTGTTCTCGCTATAGTTGTTAGCCCAGCGGACGCCCTCCATCAACGGGAATTATACAGCCTGTGGAAAACCTCAGATGAGTAGCTACGGCTAAGACCGCTCTTGCCACATCCTCTGCCTCAGCGATGCGTTTTAAAGGGGTCAACCTCTTTTGCTGGTTTAGGTAATCAGCAGGTACTTTTTGGGCATAGTCACCCATAACCCAACCCGGTGCCACAGAAACCACCCTGATGTTTGGAGCCAGGGCTCTGGCAAGCGAGCGGGTCATAGAGTCTAAGGCGGCTTTAGAGGCACAGTATGCAACATTACTGCCAATGCCTGTTCTTGCAGCTATTGAAGAAATATTAATAATGAGCGCATCACCCGAGGCGTCAAGCAAAGGTTTCATGGCCCTAACAGCCGCAAAGGCACCCCGAACATTTACCTGAAAGATGTCATCTATAAGTTCATCCGTAAGGCTCTCTAAATCTTTGTGCTCAATTGCCCTGGTAAATCCTGCATTATTAATCAAGATGTCAAGTTTGCCGTACTTTAGCTTGATTTGCTGTGCCAGTTCTGCAAGGCTCGAGCTATCATTTACTACCGCTTTTGCCAGCAAGTGCCCCTCTCCTTCTAGGGAGTTAACATGTCAAGGTCTCTGCTGAAGAACGTCAAAATAATCTTATTGAACAATCTCACCGTCCTCCGCGTGATCAGGAAAGGCAACACCGTGGGTTCAGATCTTTGATTCGAACTCAGGGGTTCCTATTCTCTCACACCGAAATAAACCACCTTTTTCGCAATTTCAGATCTCAGGTTACTGCCTTTATTCGTAGACGAAACTTAGCTAACACCTTTGGCTTTTGGTCCGAGCTTTCGCTTTCGGTTCCTTAAATCAGAAGAACCCAAAATAGGAATCAGCTCTCTCCTATCCTCTCCTCGTTATAATATCGAATTAACTTGACGGAGCTGAGAAGGATTGGGTTGAGGAGGATTTAAAGCTACCAAGCTTGTAAGCTGACAAACGTCGAAACTGAATTAACGACGATTAAACCGCCTGATACTCCTTATTTTTAGGCGAAGCGCTTACATTGGTACGTTTAAAAGGCACTATCGGATTCAGAATATTACGACATTGCGGATTGACGCAGCCCGCACAACGAAGACCATATTGCTTAGTACAAGCCTCACCACTCGCTAAATGCTCAGCCACAATTTCTGCCAGCGCATCCTGAAAAAGCGGCATGCCGTTTAGCGCTGGCGCCCTCTTGTAATTGCTTATGCCAGCTTCATGCGCTAGCTCACCATACTCAATGTCAAGCTCATGCAGTGTTTCTATGTGGTCACTGGTAAAGGCAATGCCTACCACCAGCACATTTTTACGCTTTTTCTTACCCAGTTCTTCTATAACACTTTCGGTTGAAGGGCCAAGCCAGGGCACTGGCCCCACTTCAGACTGATAAGTCACCATGTATTCATGAGCATAATTCAGTCGTTTCATAACCTCGTGGACGGTCGCACCAATTTCAGCAGGGTAGGCATCACCACGGTTTATTACGCTCATAGGCAGCGAGTGAGCACTGAATAAAATAAGAGCGTCGTCTCGGTCTTGCGGAGAGAATTGCGCTAAACCCTGCCTCACCGTCTCGGTCATAGCTTCAATAAATCCAGGATGCGTGGGCCAGCGGTCAATAACGCTCCAGTCAAAAGCATCCTGCAAGCCCAAACGTCTGGCAGCGCGCCAGATTTCATTCAGACTACTTCCTGTCGTAGCGCAACTAAATTGAGGATACTGGGTAAAGGCCACCGCCCGCTTTATACCATCAGCTTGCATAGCTTTTAGTGCGTCATCACTAAAAGGGTCAATATAGCGAAAAGCCACGTAAAACTTATGCGGTGCGGTTTCTGGCGAAAGCTTATCAAGCCGTTCGCACATACCCTTGCCCTGCTCGGTTGTCCACTTAAGAATAGGACTACCCCCACCAATATCAGCATAGTTTTGCTGCACACTTTTGGTACGCCGTTTGGCGATAAAAGGGCCTAAAAAGTTCTGTACTGGTAGCTGAATAATTTCGCGGTCTTCAAACAGTTTTAAAAGAAAGGGCTCAACATCATCAAGCGACTTTGGCCCCCCCAAATTCATCATGACAATTCCAGTGGGTCCTTGACTCATAAGGGTACTTTAGGATTGGGCTAAAAACTATGTGTCACCAAAGTGTTAATCTAGAAGAACTAAGAATAACGTTTTGAGGAGAAAAAGATGGCTGACCCAAACGAAAAAGGTGCAATCCAGCAGTTGCTTGACTGGGGATGGGATAAATTTGCTGAACCCCTTGCTAAAAAGAGTGCAATCTGGGCAAAAAACAAATTTGACTGGAAAAGTGCAGAACAAAACTATGCAGAACGAATAAAAGACCGCTATGGCAAACTTTTAATGCTTGGTAGAGCAAACGCTGTACC
>JAGQHN010000067.1 GCA_020431825.1 Trueperaceae bacterium
AGGAATTAAATGGAATCGGTATTAGTACTTGGAAAAGCCAACAACTTTGTTCGAGACGGTCTCGCGAGAAGAATCCAGTAAAGAAATATCTGACAGTTTTGTCTAACCTACTGTGCCATCTGCACATTCAATTTCTCAGACAAAAGTTAGACTAAGCTAATACGTTTGAGACCTAAGACCAAAGGACTTTATTATGCTTCCAATGCGCTTTATCCTTCGACTTTGTATCTACGGCATTATCCTTCTGACCTTTTTTCTGGGTCTCCCTCAAGTGCATTATGCTGCAGCTCTTATGATTGCCATTATGATTCGCCACAAAGATGAACCCAAAGGCATATTTGGTCCTATCAACAGCACTGAAATTCAGCTTCCCGTCTTTGCTCGAGACCTGCCTCAGGTTAGCTATGACATAAAGGCACAGCGTCTATCAAAACCCAGCAGCGTTAGCAAGATATCAAGACCTGGCGATAAGCTTTAAGCGTCGGGCTCCGTGTGCATGTAGAGGCCAAAGGTACCCGGCCCAGCATGCGAAGCAATCACCGCGCCAATTTCATAAGTACCCATATCCTCATACGTAAGTCCTGAGGCTTTTAGCTCCTGACGTAAGGTTTCGGCAGCTTCAACATCCTGAATGTGTAAAAAACTGATTTTTAAAGGGCGTGGATGCGTTTGAGCATAGCTTTGACTGCGGTCAATGAGTTCTTTAATAGCTTTTTTTGTTCCTCTGGCTCGACCTGAGGCAGCAACCTTGCCATCTTCAACGGTAAGAATGGGTTTGATATTTAGCAAACTGCCTAACAGTGCCTGGGCACCACCAATGCGGCCATTTTTTTGTAAATACTCGAGACTGGCAACTGTAAACAGCACATAGTTGGTATCCCTAACATGCTCGAGGGCTTTTACAATACTGTCTAGCTCTTTTCCTTTGGCCCGAAGCTTAGCCGCTTCTTTAACCATATCGCCCAGACCAATACTGGCGGCGCGACTATCAAAAACCTTGACGGGTATCTCTACATTGCCAGCAGCAATATTGGCCGACTGAAAAGTACCAGAAAGATCACTGCTAATGGTTATACAAAGAATATCTGTGGCACCTTCAGCTATGGCCTGTTTATAGACAACTTCAAAATCCTGGGGGCTGGGTTGGCTGGTACTGGGTAGTGCAGCACCTGCTGCCACTCCAGCAATAATATCCTTAGGGTTTATCTCGAGCCAATCCTTTAAAAGTTTGCCTTGAAAATTAACATAGAGGGGAACCCGGTAGACATCAAGTTGCTCGAGTTCAGCCGCTGGCAAATCACAGGTTGAATCAGTAACAATCGCTAATTTCATTCTAAGTCCAATCTGTTTGTATTTTTCCGTTAGCTAAGAGTATACGTGAGAAGCGGCCTTTGTGAAACAAAGCGTGGGCACAAATGTGAAACAAAGCGTGGGCACAAAGCCTTGTCTTACTTCCCCTCTTTTTCATCTTGCACAGCCAGCACATGACATAATAGGCAGCTATGAATCTGCAAAGCGATCTAACCTGGACCCTGCTACAACCGAGCAACCTTGTCATTATGCTCATTTTGTTTAGTTTGCTTTGCCTGATCTTTGGGGGCTTAAAGTTAGGTCGCTCGAGTCTTTTTTTGGCAGTTATCTTTCTACTGTTACCAGCTCTTTTGCCCCTCGAGGATATTGTCGCTAGCCCTTTAGAAAATCGCCTGCAAACCCCTTTACCCTTACCCAACTCAGTTGAGGGCATTCTGGTCTTAGGCGGCGCCGTTGACTGGGACGTTAGTAGAAGCCGACAAATGCTAAGTACCAATAATGGTGCAGAGCGAATGATGGCGGCTGCCGCTCTGGCACAGCGTTACCCAAATGCCCAGCTGGTCTTTACAGGTTTGTTTCGTGAAATCATTCCTAATGAATTTAATACTTTGGCAAATCCAAGTAGTTTTTTCTTTGGGCCTGAATATAGTAATCGGCAAATCATCTATGTTGGTGGCGCCCGCAGTACCTACGAAGAAGCCCTGCTTGCAATTGAAACAGTAAAGCCTCAAGCAGGTGAACGCTGGCTGCTGGTAACCAGTGCCTACCACATGCCCAGAGCCTACCTGACTTTTCAGGCTCAAGGCTGGACGGTTATACCTTACCCGGTTGACTATCGGCACACAGGCAAGTTAGTCATAAAGCCCACCTTAAAGATTGCTGCTCGGCTTAGTGACCTCGATGATTATGTTAGAGAATGGGGTGCACTGATTATGTATAACCGCCTGGGTAGAACCGAAAAACTATTACCTTAAATATAACTATTGGTTCAACCCTAAGGCACGAGATTAGTAAAAACCAATCGATCGCAGGCAAAGCCTTAACTTGCTAAGTCCTTAGCCATAGGCAGCTTAAGTTTCTGACAACCTTTCCTGGGGCTTTGCCAACCTATCAATTTGCACATATACCATAACTGATATAAACAGCAAAGCTCCGGCAATCCTCCAGGCACTAGCGACGGAAGCTTGCTTGGCAACCCAGCCCAAACCCACACTCCCGACAAAGGCCCCCGCATACCCTACCAGCGACATAACCGATTGCATGGACGAGCGCATTTGTGAAGGGATTTCCTGATTAAAAAGGGTTGCCACCGGCGAACCTGTCAGGGCAACTGCCAGATAATAAAGCCAGAAACAAGCTGAAGCTAACCAGGGTCCCTGCTGCATTGCCAGCAAAATAATGGCCAGACTGGCAATGATTTGAGACAAGGCTGCCACCAAACCATAGCGCTTTCCCATAACTTGACTTAAAGGAATAGAGCCAAGGTTTCCGATAACACCCATAAGAAAAGCCACCATCATAATAGTGCCAAAGAGCAGGCTGTTTTGTGGCTCGAGCCACCGGGAAAACTGCGCCTGCCAAAAGGTCTCAATACTGGTCAGTGCCAGCAGACTAAAAAAACTGCCCAGCAGAAGCAGCCTGATTATCGGCTTACGCGCTGCCAGACTGACTGATTCGCTCAAAATATCCCGGACGCTGTGCAGGGAAAAGACTGCGCCTGCCTTTTCTCTTTTACCTTCTTTTACCCAGATGAGCAGGAGAAAAGTATTAAGGAGCTTAAGGAGAAGAGCAAAAAAGATAGTCATGGACAGCGGGCTAAAAACAGCTGTGCCATCGGCAGGTAAAAAGGCAAATAGCTTAGGAATGACTCCGCCAATAAGTGTACCCAAGCTCAGCCCGGCAATACTAAAACTCGAGGCTTGTGCCAGAGCTGGCTGCAAATCAGCCTCCGGGTCAAGCTCGAGCAAGCTGTCAATAAACCAGGCATTAAGGGCGCCAGAGGCCAGCGCCCGCCCCACCCCCAAAAAAACCCAGGCAATGGCAAAAACTGGCAAGGAAAAGGCAAATAAGAAAGTCAGGCTGGCAAGTGCCGTAGCAATATAAGACAAAACGGTGACAGGTTTTCTGCCAATGGCATCGGCCATACCCCCTGTAGGAAGCTCGAGCACAACAATCGTTACGGCGTAAAGACCATTTACTAGCCCAATCTGGAAAAGGTCCAGACCTCGAGCCTGCATAAAAAGCACGATGAACGGCAGGGGCAAAGCAACAGACAACCAGTTAAGCAGTTCCAGACTGAAATAAATGCGTTTGATTTGACGATTTGAATGCATAAGCTAAGTCTGCATGCTAGGCTACTTCAAATGAAAGACCTTTTCTCAAGTAGCTCCGACGTTCATATTGTGGAAAGTGCTGCGCAGGCTAAACTTCTCAGTGACCCCACTACGGTTTACTATTTCAAACCCTTTGTTGGCCAGAGCAAAGCTCTATCGGTAGCAGCTACAGAACTAAATTGTCACTTAAACACCCTGTATTACCGTGTGCAGCAGTTTTTAGCGGCTGGTTTGTTAATTGTCAGTCATGAAGAAAAGCGCAAAGGGCGGGCCATCAAACATTACCGCTCAGTCAAAGATGTGCTCTTTATACCTTATACCGCTACCCCTTATGCTGATTTAAAAGAAGGGCTCGAGGAACAGCTTAAGCCACTCTGGTGTTCTCTTATGGAGGGCCTTGCACAGACTTACAGGCAGCACGGCATTTATGGCAAAAAGATTTTCCGCGATGAGCATAATATTGTCATGACCATGCAAAGCCCTAGCCCCGATGCCCCTTCTGATCTCAAT
Source organism: Trueperaceae bacterium (assembly GCA_020431825.1). Lineage (GTDB taxonomy): Bacteria > Deinococcota > Deinococci > Deinococcales > Trueperaceae > JAHEBB01. The sequence continues at coordinate 4,155 of JAGQHN010000067.1, forward strand.
CAGGGCCTCGAGCTTGGAGCATTTTTGAGCGACTTTGTGATCTTTCTTAGTGACCAGGAAGTGCAGGAGCTTCACAGTAAATTAGCAGACCTTATGGAATCTATGCTAAGTCATGGTTCCGCAACGGCTGAAGCCTCGGCAAACAAAAAGCCTTACATTTTAGAAGCTGCTCTGGTGCCTTACTGGGGCGTATAGCCTTCTTAACCCTCACCTGTTAAAAGCTCGAAATGAAAAGGTTTATCGCGGTCACAGTACAAAACCCCATCCCTGACTTCCAGTTCCGCAACCTGTATAGAGGTGCGTTTGCTCGAGTACGGATGTTCCTCTTCAACCCTTTCGGCCCTTACCCTATCAGGATGGGTAAAGTAAAAGATAAAAGCACGCCCACCCTGCACCACAACATCGGCATGAAGGCCATTGGTTTTGTCATCCTTGCGCTTACCAGGGGTATCGAGGATGTATCCTTGTTTTTCCCAGTTCGTTACATCACTCGAGCGGTAGACAGCAAGCCCTTTCCAGGGGTCAGTAATCATCCAGTAGTAGCCCTGCCAGAAAAAGACATTAGGACCTTCATGGGCACAATCAGTAATAACCGGGCCTTTAACGTCCCAAGTATAGAGGTCCTTACTTTCAGCCATATAGGTATGTGACCCATTCGCTTCATCCTTGTACCACATGCGCCAGGTTTGATCACTCATGCGGTAAATGCAGGCATCAATGACCTTATCTGAGGATAAATTCAGGCGACTCTCAAACTGCCAGTCCCAGAGGTTTTTGCTGGTCATATGAATAATGTGACGAGTCGTGCGCCAATCAACCGGAATACCCGGAACATAGCTCACATACATGTGATAAAGCCCCCCATGCCACAAAATCTCCGGTGCCCAGAAGGTATTGCGCCCACGCTCAAACTCGAGCCCTTGCAAGACGCCTCTATAGGCCCAGGTCCTACCCCCATCTTTACTACTTGCTATACCGATATCAGTACCATGCACCCAGGCAAAGCCTTCACAGGGAACATTGGCACGGCGATTGGTGTACAGCAACCACCAGGCCTGCTCATCACGGTTCCAGATCACCACTGGGTCAGCAGCACCATCATAGACAGGATCACGAAATAGCGGGGCTCTGGCTTCAGTCATAGCTAACCTCAGATAAACATGTCATAAGCCTTATTTAAGCATGTTTAACAGCTAGCCGAATAGCATTTGGTGGTGCTAATAAAAATCTCCACGACAAGTGCCTATGTATTCATCGGAATCTCGCAACCTTCCTTCACAACTTATTTGCATAGGCAAGCTTAAGACTTAAGATAAGCCTTGAGAAATGCGACCCAAAGAGTTTTAGCGTCTCGGGAAGTATTATTAAAACAAGGTTGGAAGGTAGCTGCTGGACACCGTAAATCTAACTGTAACAATTGGCCTTTATACTATTCTCATCTCAACTTAAAGTATTCTTTACTTTATTTAGAGATCCCTAAACCGCCATACATTCAGGCTCTTTTCAAAGATTAGCTTTTAGCTTAAACTAATTACAAGTTTTATCTGTTTTTCGCAAACGTTCTTAGAAGGTAATTCAGGCATTGGTCTTGTTTTAGACAGGAGGTTCCGGTGAACCTGTTAGATGTCATTAGTATTATCCTTACGGTGAGCTTAACCATAGTGGCCTTTTTCTTTTTATTTGGGATAGTAACAAATAACGAAGAAATTAACTGGCTCGAGCAGCTTACATCTCTCGTCACGACCAAATTAAAACGCTAGCTACAAATGAAAGCAAAAGGCAACATCCAAAGATGGTGCCTTAGTTTTATACTCACAAAGCTAATCTAGAGTCCGCCTCTTGACTTGGCAAACTCTAAAACTTCTTCTTCATAGCCCATAAAGTTGGCACAGCCATGCCTTGTCACCACAATGGCGCCGCAGGCATTGCCCATGCGTGCTGATTTGTAGTAGTCCCAGCCTTTGAGCTGCCCATAAATAAAGCCACTGGCAAAGGCATCTCCGGCCCCTAGAACATTGTAAATTTCTACGGGAAAACCCGGCACTTTAATCACTTCACCTGAACGTGTATGAATGGTTGCTCCATCGGCACCCCGCTTCACAACCAGTGCCTCAGGGCCATTATCCATCGCCAGAATTGCCTCTATATTCGCTTCTATATCGCCTAAAATTTCTGGAGCAGAGATTTGCTGATGCTTAATGACAATTTGACTCGGGTCGGTAATCATGGCGGCATTGATTTCTTCTTCGGTGCCTATAGCGACTGTGACGAGAGGGAGTAAGGCCCGTACATTCACGCCAAAGGCCCTGGGGTCACGCCACTGATCGGCACGAAAATCCAGGTCTAGAAAAACACTTTTGCCTGCACGTCGGGCGACTTCAGCAGCGTAAAAGGTAGCGCTCCTGCTAGGTTCCTGGGCAAGCCCTGTACCGGATATTTCCAAAGCTTTGGCTTTGGCAACCGGTGTCGCAATCACATCATCTATTGTAATTTCAAAGTCTGCACAGTTATCCCGGTAGTAAACCAGCGGAAAACGGTCAGGTGGTTCTATACCTAAAACAACAGCACTCGAGCGTTTTCCCGGCTTTACCGGAATGTAGCGGGTTTCCACCCCTTCTTTGTTAAGAAAGTTCAGGATGAAATCTCCAACTTTATCTTGACCTACGGCCGTGAGCAGGGCAACGTTGACACCCAGGCGCTTGGTACCTACCGCAATATTGGTGGGGCTACCACCAACATAGGCAGCAAAACTGGTTATGTCTTCAAAAGCTGACCCTACATCATTAGAGTAAAGGTCAATTGACGAGCGACCCATCGTAATTAAATCAAATACTTCAGCCATAAAATAATCTCCAAAAATCAAATCCCCTCTAACTCCCCTTTGAAAAAGGGGGACTAAGGGGGATTTGAACCACTTAGAACTGTCTACTCCACTCTTTGGGCCAGCGCTCAACCACGACTTTGGTCTGGGTATAAAACTCTACGCCGTGCCGCCCCTGCGCGTGTAAGTCTCCAAAGAAGCTATCATTCCAGCCGCTAAAAGGGAAAAAGGCCATTGGAGCAGCCACCCCCAGATTAATGCCGACATTGCCAGCATCTACTTTGTTTCTGAACTCCCGGGCTGCTGAACCACTCGAGGTAAAGACACAGGCTTGATTTCCAAAAGGACGGTTATTTACCAGTTCTATTGCCTCTTGAACTGTGTTCACATGCATCATGCTTAAAACAGGACCAAAGACTTCGGTTTTGGCAAGGGTAGCTTCAGGGTTAACATCAGCAAGGACAGTCGGGTGAACAAAGTAGCCATTGGCAAATTCATCACCATCTACTTTTTTGCCGCGCCCATCAACCAGAAGTTGACCCCCTTCTTTTACACCAGTATCCACCAGTCCATGAATGCGCTCACGGCTGGCATTGTCGATGACTGGACCCATTTGTACATCTTCTGCCAGACCATAGCCTGTTTTACGGGTAGTGGCGTCGGCAATGATGCGATCAGTAAAGTCTTTTTTAGCAGAGCCTACGGTTATGGCAACAGAAGTAGCAAGGCAGCGCTGACCAGCACAACCAAAGGCACTGTCAGCCAGGATGCGCGTCGCCATATCCATATCGGCATCGGGTAAAACGACGGCAGGGTTTTTAGCGCCGCCCTGACACTGGGCACGTTTGCCGTTAGCAGTGGCTCTCGAGTAAATGTACTTAGCCACAGGCGTAGAGCCAACAAACGAAACTGCCCTTACTTTAGGATGATCAAGCAGAGCGTCTACGGTGTCTTTACCACCATTAACCAAGCTCAGGATACCTTTGGGAAAACCTGCCTCCTCCAGAAGTCTAAAGAGATACTGCGACGTCATAGGCACTTTTTCGCTGGGCTTAAGTACAAAGGCATTACCGGTTGCCACAGCATAGGGTAAGAACCAGAGCGGAATCATGCCAGGGAAGTTAAACGGGGTAATGGCGGCAGTTACACCCAAAGGCTGACGAAACATATGCTCATCTATGCCTCTGGCAATATCTTCGTTGCTGTAACCCTGCTGCAAAATGGGCATACCACAGGCCACTTCGATATTTTCCAGACCACGCAGCCACTCAGCCTTGCTTTCAACAAAGGTCTTTCCGCACTCATTGGTAATGGTTTTAGAAAGCTCATCAATATGCTGATTTATCAGCTCTCTTAGTTTAAAAAGAGGTTTGATGCGGTCAACGACAGGCACATAACGCCACTCGAGAAACGCCTGATGCGCTTTTTGTACCACTTCATCAACTTCCTGCGCAGCACTTAGTGGTGCAACAGCAATGATTTGCGCGGTTGCCGGGTTATGTACATCACGGGTGCTGGAGCTGCTCGAGCGCTGCCACTCTCCCCCAACAAAGTTCATTAATGGTTCTCGTCCACTTGCTACGGTCATTTTTGCCTCCTTTAAAATTATAGTCCTATAGTTGCCAGATACTTACGGTTTCTTTTGGCATTTTCTGCCGGGGAACCCATACCGGGCAATACATCTTGCTCAACAATGATAGGTCCCTGATAGTTAATCTCTTCCATAGCTTTTAGCACAGCGGCAAAATCAACCACACCCGTACCAAGCTCACTAAAAACACCTGCGCCAATCATATCGGTGTAATTCCAGTTTTTCTCTTTGGCCTCTTCAACAACAGCAGGGTTAAAATCTTTAAAATGAATCAGCCAGATGCGGTCTTTATAGCGGCGCACGCCGTCTACCGCATCTCCCCCACCCAGCATATAGTGCCCGGTGTCATAAACCAGACCCACCAGCTCGGGGTCAGTCAAACTTAGAAATTTATCTGTTTCATCTGGCGTTTCAACATAAGTTGCGCCGTGGTGGTGCAGGGCAGTGCGCAAACCTGTTTCTCCTTTTACGGCTTCCGCAACCCTGTTTATACCTTTAATGTAGGTGTTCCAGCCCGCTTCGCTAAGACCATGTTCGGGCTTTATACGCCCGGTGTTGTAGTAGCGCTCATGAACCGTCGAGTGATCATCACCAACGTTGATGGTGCAATTTGGGCCGCCTACCTCTCGCAAAAGTTTGGCAACTTTGACAGCGCGCTCAACCCCAGCAGCGTGATAAGCCTCGTCATAAAGACGCACCGTCACCCACGAACCGGTAAGCTCGAGCCCCCGCCCTTCTATTTCTTCGCGTAACTTTTCCGGGTCAGTTGGCATAAAGCCCCAGTCACCAAGTTCTGTTGCTTTAAACCCCGCATCCGCAAGTTCATTTAACATCTGGCTGTAGCCGAGTCGCTCACCACCGGTATTTTCTATAGTTCCCCAGGAGCAGGGTGCATTACCTACAATAAACTTTGCCATATCAACCTTTTCTCAGTACCTGGTTCTTCGTACCTAGTACCTAGTAAAAAACTCTAGGTACCAGGTAATGGGTACTCATGACTTAAATAGAACCTGCTTTTTCTTGGCTTCATCGTACTGCTTACGCGCTGATTTAACGCTTTTTTGTTCACTTACTTCGGCAATAGGTGTATCCCACCAGCCCCCAAAGGCGTAGCCGCCCACGCGTTTTTCAGGGTTGACTTCGACCACCACAACCTGCACGCCTTTGCCCTTTTTGGCCGCCTCTAAAGCCTTACGAAACTCGTCTTCGGTTTTGGTAAAAACTGCATGAGCGCCCATCGAAGCAGCATGGGCTTTAAAATCTATCGGGATATAGTCACCAGAAAGCGCCCTAGACTTGTCGCGGAAACGAAGCTCGTTACCAAAGGAAGGGCTACCCACACTGCGCTGTAAGCCGTGAATGCTCTGAAAACCGTGATTATCTACCACAACAATAGTCAAATCCAAGCCTTCGGCTACCGCTGTCACAATTTCACTGTTCATCATGAGGTAAGAACCGTCACCAATCATGACCACAACCTTGCGCTTGGGGTCAGCCATTTTGACCCCAATACCTGCCGGAATTTCGTAACCCATGCAAGAGTAACCGTATTCTAAGTGATAACTATGCTCAAAACTGGGCCGCCAGAGCTTGGCAAGATCGCCGGGCATGCTGCCTGCGGCATTAATCATGGTGGCGTCACCTGTGAAAATCTCGTTGACCATGCCTATGACTTCGCCTTGCGCCAGATCTTCGGGTTCTTTAACACGAATGATTTCATCGACATTGGCTTCCCAGGCGGCTTTGCGCTTGGCAATGTCTTTGCGGCGGGCGTCGCTGGCACCTTTGTAGCCAGCTTCGGTTAGAGCAGAACTAAGTTGCTCGAGCCCTGTTTTAGCATCGGCAATGAGGGGAAGAGCAAAGAGTTTATGAGCATCCAGCGAAGCGACATTAAGCCCAACCATGGTTGCTGATGCCGGGAAAGTCGTTTTGCTACCGGTCGTAAAATCGCCCAGACGCGTACCTACTGCCAGGACAAAGTCGGCTTCTTCTACCAGCGTATTTGCAGAGGTAACGCCAAGCGCACCCACCGCACTCATACTCATAGGATGATCCCAGGAAAGGGCACCTTTACCCGCCTGCGTTTCCCCCACCGGTATGCCAAAGGCTTCGGCAAATTCGGCAAGCGCTTGACTTGCCCCACTGTACTTCACACCACCCCCGCAGACAATAAAGGGTTTTTTTGCCTTTTTGAGACGTTTGACCGTTTCGGCAATCATCTCAGCTTCGGCAGGAGGGCGGCGTATACGCCAGACACGTTTTTCAAACATTGAGCTGGGAAAGTCAAAAGCCTCGGTTTGCACATCTTGAGGTAACGAAAGAACCACGGCTCCCGTTTCTACCGGGTCAGTCAGCACTCGCATGGCTTCAGGCAAAGCGTGCATGAGCTGATCAGCTCGAGAAATACGGGAGTAAAAACGGCTTACCGGGCGAAAGCAGTCATTCAAGCTAACATCGTGCTCAGTGGGGTGCTCTACCTGCTGCAAAACCGGATCAGGAATGCGGTTGGCAAAAAAATCAGAAGGCAGGAGCAGTACCGGTAAGCGGTTTACCGTTGCCAGAGCTGCTCCAGTAATCATATTGGTACTACCAGGACCAACGGATGCAGTGCAGGCAAAAGTAGAAAGACGGTTACTATGCTTGGCAAAAGCTGCTGCTATATGCACCTGCCCCTGTTCATTTTGTGAACGGTAATAGGGCATATCGACCTCTGGACCAAGCTCTTGCAGCGCCTGACCTAATCCTGCCACATTGCCGTGACCAAAAATGCCCCATGTGCCTTTAATAAGACGCTGCTCTTTTCCGTCGCGCTCGGTGTACTGAGCAGCTAAGAACTTAACAAGCGCCTGACCAACAGTTAATCGTTCTGTACTCATACAAAACTCCTAAACTTGACTAACTTTACATTAGTCTTGATTCTAATTATCATTAACTCACCTCGAGTAACCCAAGAAGTAAACGTCCTTAAGGCTTTTTGTTTGGCCTGGCAAGCACGCTTTCTCTGGACAATGACTGGAAGTCGCAAACTGTATCTGAAATGTTCATAGGTTACTGACCAAATTCTTGTACTCTGATTATCTTCCCGGACTCGAGCGAGTGTTGGGCGGCCAGTGCAAGACGGGAGGACTCGAGGGCGTCTTTTGGAGTTGGCCCTACAGGTTTGCCTGCCGAAACATTTTGCGCAAAAGCAATTACTTCATTGGCATAGGCCTCTGGAAAACGCTGATCAAAATACTGCGGATAGTCATGACTTACACCGTGGTCACCCCAAAATTCAAAGTTGAGTTGCTGCTTTTTCTGCAAGTGATATTTGCCTTTTTCACCAAGAATGTCACAGACGATTTCATAGCCGTAGCTGGTATTAAGCGCATTTTCAACCGTGCCCACCGCGCCATTTTTAAAGCGGATCGTCGCAACTGCCAGATTAAAAAGGTTGTGGTCCTTTAAACTGTCATCACGAACGGCCGTACCAATGGCGTAAACTTCTTCGACTTCTCCGCAGAAAAAGCGCGCACTGTCAAAGTCATGAATGCCCATATCCACCAGGATGCCACCACTGGTTTTGAGATAGTTAAGGGACGGCTGATAAGGGTCACGACTGATCGCTCTGAAGTTTTCGACTTTGCCAAGTTCACCAGCCTCGAGCCTTTTCTTAACCTCAAAATACGCCGGGTCAAAGCGGCGCATAAAACCCACCTGACAGGGAACCCCGGTCTTTTCGACAACCTCAACCACTTCAGCCGATGCCTCAAGGGTGTGTGCTAAAGGTTTTTCCACAAAAATTGCCTTGCCTGCTTTGGCTGCTTTCTTAATAGATTCGGCGTGAGCTGGCGTTGGTGTGGTTATAAACACCGCATCGACATCTGGATTTTTTAAGACTTCATCTTCTTCGCTGACTCTAGCACCCAAAACATCAGCAGCTTTTTGGGCATTTTCAGGCAAAAAATCAACAATGTCCGTAATGCGCACCTGCGCCAGGGTTTTTAAAACATTGGCATGAGTTTGCCCCATGCGACCAGCGCCAATCATGGCAACATTTAATGCTTTCACTTTGCTAATTCCTTTTCTCCCAGTGACTGGGCAAAACGCAGTAAATAACCGTCTGGGTCTTGAACCAGAAATTCTCTTTGGCCGGATAAGACCTCGCCCGTCTTATACCAGCTATCCTTTAAGTCCCGAAAAAGCTCGTAGTTCCTAGCGTCTAGTTTGTTTCTTATGACAGTTGCATCTTTGCACTCAATCTGAAAGTTAATACCCCGACCAAAGGGCTTTTCCAGTGAGGCGGTTTGCCAGTCATCATTTTCCAGGCACTGAATCATCCACTGAACACCTTCAAACTCGAGGTAAGCAAAGCCGGGGCGCTCAAATAGCAACTCAAAACCTAATGCCTTATAGAACTCGAGGCTTGTCTCAAAGTCCGACACGGTGAGTTCAGGAACCAGTTTTGCCCAGTTTATAGTCATTAGCCTAGCGCCTTTTTAGCTAGATCAAAGGCTTCTTTTAAGGCGCCTGCCACATCGCCTTTGGGTATTAATTCATGGGCAATATAGCCTTCATAGGCTGTCGCCTTGATCGCTCTAAAAATCGGGGGATAATAAAGTTCTTGCTCCTTATCCAGATTACTGCGCCCTGGGTTTCCTGCCGTGTGATAATGGCCAAAATGCGCATGATGATCGTTTATGGTCTGGATAATGTCACCTTCCATGACCTGCATATGGTAGATGTCGTAGAGCAGTTTTACACTGGGCAAATTGACAGCTTCTATGACCCGAACGCCAAAAGATGTGCGGTCACAGTGATAGTCAGGGTGATCGCGTTTGCTGTTTAGTAACTCGAGCCAGACACTGACCCCCTCACTTGCAGCCAATGCTCCCAGCTTCGCTAAACCCTCAGCCATAACCTCTAGAACTTCATCATCAGCAAGACCTTCACGGTTACCACTAAAAGCTATAAGTCCAGGAATCTTCCACTGACTGGCGAGTTTTAAATTGGCTTCAAATTCTTTAACAATGGCTGCATGGTTTTCTCGGCGGTTTAAGCCCCGCTCAATCGAGCCAAAGGCGCGGTGACTGGAAAGCTCGAGCCCGGTCTTTTTTACCAGCGGAAAAAGGTCTTCGTCAACCAGTTCAACGGCACGGTAGCCAATATCAGCAGCGGTTTTAAAAAGCTGTTCGGGCGTTAAGCCACGGTTGGCAAAACTCCAGAAGGTAAAGGATTGTTTCATGGTTGAACCATCACTTTCATTGCTTCACCGCGCCTAGCAGCGGCTACAGCTTCGGGCAAATGAGCAACGCTTACCTCATGAGTGATCAGGCTCGAGGGCTGTATGGCCCTACTCTCTAAAACCTGAATCGCCCGTGGAAAGGTGTTATACCCTACGTAGGATCCAAAGACACTTAGCTCTTTGCGCGTGATCAGGTTCTGGCTCAGTTCGGGTTTCGCGTGACTGTTCATGCCAAACAGTGAGACGGTGCCGCCTGTACCTACGATTTCGAGAGCCGTCTGAAACTGATTGCCTACCGCATCAACCACGACATCTGCCCCCCAATCCTCAGTAGCCGACATGACAGCGTCCAGGAGAGAACTTTCCCTGACATTAATACTAGCCAAACCCTCTTTTTGGGCAAGCGCTAATCTAAAGGGTGAAACATCAGCAACAAGGACCTTAGCGCCTGCCGCCTTAAACATAAGCCCATGCAACATACCCGCTGGACCTGCACCAATAACAACAGCAACTTGCCCCGGTTGAATGGCAACCTGATCTGTTGAACCAATGACGCAAGAAAGTAACTCTGTCCAGATAGCATCTTTCAGAGGCAAGGCATCTGAAATAGGTTGCAGCGCTTTTTCGGGCACTTTAACAAAACGAGTAAAGCCGCCATCTTGAAAAATGCCAATGGTGGTCCAGTTTTCACAGTGATTCCATTTGCCCCTGCGGCAAGGGCGACACAGACCACACTTTAAATTAGCGTCTACCGTGACGCGCTGCCCGAATTTTGCCTGTCTTACCCCGTCACCGAGTTGCGCAACTCGAGCTACAATTTCATGCCCTAAAATGACACCAGGCGTTGCCGGATGCCCAGGGGGATCAGACAAAATGTGTAAGTCTGTACCACAAACCCCCGCGGCTTCTACCTCGAGCAAAACCTCATCAGCGCCTAGCCGCTCGGGTATGGGGCGCTCCTGAATCTCCAAAATACCCTGACGGGCAAAAACAGCGGCAGTCATAGTCATACAAGGACTCCTGTTTCGAGTTGCTTTCTAAATACAGCCAGACCTGCATCAAGGCCAAGTAGCGGTCTGCCTAACGTTTTTGAGGTTAGTTTGGCGTCCAGCCGAGTATCAGCAGGAATACCAGCATGAGATGGCAAGTCCATCGTTTTCGGGTCAACGGCAACCGCTTCTATTTGCTTGGGATTAAGCCCAAAGGCCCTTGCGCTAGCTTTAGCGTACTCGAGCCTGTCAGCATGATCAGCGCCTACACAGTGAAAAATACCCTGTGCGCCTTTTTCAATAAGGTTCAGCATCATGTCACAAGCATCTGAGGCAAGACTTGGCGTAGCTCTAAGGTTAAGTGCGTTGCCATACATCCAGATACCTAAACGATCACCACGCTTTAAGTACTCGAGCGTGAGTAGTGGAATATTACCAAAACCCAGGTTCTGACTTAAAACCCGTCCACCCTGCGCCCAGTTCACCCCATAAACTCCGGCAATGCGCGCCACAATCCCTTTTGCATAGGCAGTGACCAGCGTCTCTCCGACAACTTTAAGCACGCCATAATAATTGAGCGGGTTAGGAGATGTAGCCTCAGTAGCTATACCCTGAGTGCCATCAAAAACCCAGTCGCTGGAAACAAAGAGCATAGGAATGTCAAGACGCTGAGCGGCCTCGAGTAAATTTTTAGTACTATCCACCATGACTTTCCAGGCAGCGTCTTTTTGCTCATAGGCAAGCTTTAAATCATTAAAAAAAGCCATATGAATGATGGCATCGGGCTTTACTTCTGCAACCGAAGCAAGCACTTCATCACGGCTGCTTAGGTCTAGTCTGGCACTGCTTAAACCAGGTTTGGGCTCGAGCACACGCCTGTTCAGACTGGCAAAAACCTCATAAGCATAGTGCTCTGTGGCTAAGCGCAACAAATTACTTCCTACCAAACCACTGGCACCCGTCAGAAAGAGCTTCATAGCTATCTTGAGGGAACCTCAGCCCTTCTTAAAATGGTCGCTTTCTTCATGCAAGCTTTTTGCCAGGGCATGCTCTGCGGCCGCCGCCGCTTCAAACTCAGAATCGCCACCCTTACCTTTTGCATCATCGGCACGGGCAAATTCCTCGAGTTCGGCCTCGAGGGCGTCTAATTCTTCTTTACCCGCCATCATGGCAAGCACATCTTCCCGGCTTACTTCCTCTTTCATAAAGGTGCCATAAGACTGACCCCGTTTTAAAATCGTAAATTTATCCGCGACCGGATAGGCATGGTGCACATTATGCGTAATAAAGACTACAGCTAAACCCTTGGCTTTAACCTGAGCAATATATCTCAGCACAACTCCGGCTTGCTTTACGCCAAGCGCGGCGGTTGGCTCATCTAATATAAGCACTTTGGCGCCAAAATAAATGGCTCTGGCAATGGCTAAAACTTGCCGCTCACCCCCGGACATGGTGCCTACAATCTGATTGGGGTCACGTATGTCTATGCCCATCTTGGCCATTTCTTCTCGAGCTGTGGTATCTGCGAAATCTTTCTTTATGAGATTTAGCGGACCAAGCCACTTACGCTCTGACGTAGGTTCCTGCCCCATAAAAAAGTTTCGGCTTACACTCATCAAGGGCTGAATGGACAGATGCTGATGGACGGTAGCAATACCAAGACGCTGCGCATCTCTGGGTGAGCGAAAGGTAACAGGCTGACCCTCCATATAAATTTGTCCACTGGTTGGCGTATGTACCCCTGATAGCGTCTTAATCAGGGTTGATTTACCGGCACCGTTATCTCCCAGTAAACACAGCACCTGCCCCTTATCAACCGAAGTAGTAACGCCATTTAAAGCTATAACTGAACCAAACGTTTTAACAATGTCTTTAAGCTCTACTAAAGGGGCCGCCATTATTTGGCCTCCGTTGCCCGTTTGCGGATATAAGTATTAAATAGTACTGCTGCTAATAAGCCTACGCCGAGAAAAATACGGAACCAGTCATTGGGCATCCAGCGAACAATCTCGGTACCTCTGGCAATCATGCCGTAAATCAAGGCCCCCCAAAACGCCCCAGCGACCGAGCCATAGCCTCCGGTTAAGAGCGTACCTCCTATAACCGCAACAATAATGGCTTCAAACTCTTTGAGTTGTCCACGCAGCACTTCTGATGAACCTGCTTCAAAAACTTGTAAAATTGAGAGAATAGTACCGCATAGCGCAGTACCCATAAAAAGCAAAATTTTGACCCGGTTGGTAGGTACACCCATATTTCTGGCAGACTCAGCATGACCCCCTGTACCAAAAATCCAGTTCCCCAGTTGGGTACGTTGCAAAAGAATAATAGCCAGTATAGTCAGGCCAATCCACCAGCCAACCGCAACTGGAATACCGTCAATAATTGGTAAATCCATAGGGGTACGCTGACCCGTTGCCGGGTCAAGTACATTGCGCGTTTGAATAGGAATAAGACCTATATTGCCCAGAAAACCTACAATTTTAGGACTTAACCAGACTTCACCAGAGAAAAGCTGAGCTAACCGGTCACTGCGTATGAATTCCCTGGCCTGTGGTACATCTGCAATGCCGTTTTGCCCCACCAATGCCTGAATGTCTACTCGAGTCGCGCCACCTGTTAGAGCCCTGGTCACAACCAGCGTAAGCCCTCTGTAGATATACAAAAAGGCCAGCGTAACAATAAACGAAGGCAAGCCTGTGGCATTAACCAATGTACCGTTAATCCAGCCCAGCAAAACTGCCACAGCCAGAGTAAGCAAAATGGCCTGCCACGGCGCCCAACCGTAAAGCACAATAGGTGCCAGTAAGATAAGGCTGGTCATACCAATAATGGAACCAACCGAAAGGTCAAACTCTCCGCCAATCATCAGAAGGGTCGCCCCAATGCCAATAATGCCGATTTCAGCTGAAAACTTCAGCCAGGTTACCACCGCACGCCAACCTAAAAAACCTGATGAGTTGGTGCTGGCATCCCAGGCAAAGATGGTAAACATAACAAATACCAGGATTGCCCCTGAAAGTGCACCAAATTCTGGTCGACTAAGCAGACGATTAAACCAGCTCAGTTCGCGGACACGTTCGTCAGTTTTCGCGCTTGCGCTTGCCAAAAGAGACTCCTTTCATAAAACCTACTCCAAACGTTAAAGAGAAGTGCATAGGGTCATTTTCTAAATGAATTAGAGCAGCTTTCAAATTTTGACTCAAAAAAATAAACAAAAGATTCAGAAAAATAGGGAGTTAGGCATGTAGCGCTAACTCCCGTTAGAAAGCAGGTCAACTAAAACGCCTAACCCTGCTTCTTAAACTAAGCAGATACTTAACGAATACCTTTGGCGGCAAGGTCAAGCACTTGCTCGGCATTGCTGGCATCGACAAAACCAGGACCCGTCAAGATGATTTCATTACCAGGGAGTAAACCGTACTGAGCATAAAGAACCGCAGTTTGTACCCCGAGGTAGCCTTGCAGGTACTGCTGCTGATCAATCAGGAAGCTCATCGTACCGCGCTGCACAGCTTCGATCATTACAGGTGACAGGTCAAAAGCGCCTAGTTGCACGGTGCCATCTAGACCACGGTCTTCAAGCACACGAATGGCAGGCTCGCCTGGTTGTGGACCTACAGCAAGAACAGTATCCGTATCTGGGTTATTACTGAGATAGCTGTCTAGCAGTGAGTAAAGCTCTGAGTCGTCTGAGGTGGTTGAAGCAATCATTTCAACGGGGCCACCAAAGCCATCTTCAAAGCCTTGGCAACGCAGGTCAAGGGCGAGGTTACCCTGTTCATGAGATACACAAACCCCTTTGGTGCCACCGTTTGCGGCAAAGCGTTTACCCGCACCTAAACCAGCTTCATACTCGGTTTGACCGATATGGCGCAAGATGCCAACATCTTGGAAAAGGTCGCTACCTGAGTTGATTGAGAAAACAGGAATGCCTAATTCAATAGCGCTTTCAATGGGTTCACCTAAGGTTGCAACATCAGGCAGTGAAACAATAAGGGCGTCTGGTTGACGAGCAACGGCAGCCTCAATCATTTGTGCCATAAGTGGCAAATCAAAGGTGTCTGGAGCGTCATACGTACAACTAACGCCAAAATCCTCACAGGCATCGTTAACAGCGTTGTAAACAACAACCCAGAAAGGGTTATTGGCTCCGCCGTGAGCTACCACGGCAATATCCAGATCACTGCGTGCTGGTTGAGCAAAACCTATGCCTAGCACAACCAAAACAAGTAAAGCTAAAACTTTTTTCATTTGCTTTCCTTTCCCAAAGAAACTACTCAACACAGATTCTTGCTATGCACGTAGACCTCTTGGCATCACCTGCAGAAACACTTATCTTATTGAGTAATTTGACTATAACCACCGCATAAAATGCTTGTCAACAGTAAAATTGCGTATGGCGCAACAATAAAAATAGGTTGCTTCCTGAGCAACCTTAGCTATAAACTAGCAAAATGCAAAAAAAATGCAACGTTGCTTTATCTAAAATTGCATATCACGCAACACTAAGGGGTATCATTTGAGCACTGTAAAGGCCCTCGCCAAAGGTCTAAAAATTTTGGATCAGTTGCTTGAAAGTCATATGCGCCCGGAAGAGTTTAGACGTATAGGGGTAACTGAAGTCGCTGAGCTTTTAGAGGTAAATAAGAGCAGTGCCTCCCGTCTGCTGCAAACCTTAAGCAGCTATGGCTATGCCAAAAAAGACAGTGAGCAACGTGGCTATATCTTGGGCCCCAAAATGCATAATGCAGCACAAACAGGCAGTCAGGTTATCTTTCGCGATTTGGCCAGACCCTTTATTTATCAGCTCATGAAATCCAGCGGTGAGAGTGCTCATACAGCTATTGTTTCTCAGGGTAAGGCGCTTATTATAGATGACATTGAGTCAGCCGCATCTTTACGCGTGGCTGGAGGTATAGGCAGGCTCGAGCAACTTCACTGCACCGCGGTCGGTAAGTGTCTTTTGGCCTTTATGGATTTAACCCTCCCTCGAGACCTGCCTCAACAAACCCCCAGAACCATAACCAGTTACAACAAACTCAAATTTCACCTTGAGGAAATTCGACTGCAGGGTTATGCCCTTGACGACGAAGAAAACCTGGAAGGTGGACGCTGTCTGGCAGCCCCTATTTATGATCAGTCAGCTGTGGTCATTGCTTGCATTGGCATCTCAGGACCATCTGTGCGCATGACTTTAGAGCGCCTACCTCATTACATCAAATTAGTTATGGATTGCAGCAGAGAGTTATCCCTTAGTTTAGGTTATCAAGGTCATAAACCATAGCGCTTAGCGCTTTTGGTAAAGGAGTCGTATGTTAAATGTCGCCCTATTTGGTGCAGGTCGTATCGGCAAAGTCCATGCCGCCAGCGTCGCTAAAAACTCTGATGCTCAGCTACTTGCCGTGGTTGATGTTCATGAACCCAGTGCTCGAGCCCTGGCTGAGCAGTATGGTGCCAGGGTTTCCAGCCAGGAAGCAGTCTTTAGTGACGCATCGATTGACGCTATATTAATTTGCTCAGCCACCAATACCCACGCTGACCTGATTGAAGCTGGAGCAAGAAGTGGCAAGGTCATCTTTTGTGAAAAGCCTATTGACTTAAGCCTTGAGCGAGTCAAAAGCTGTTTGGCAGTCGTCAAGGAACATAAAGCCAAACTCTTTGTTGGTTTTAACCGCCGCTTTGATAAAAACTTTCGGGCACTTAAAAATGCGCTTACAAATGGCGAAATAGGCAAGGCCGAACTATTACAAATCAGCTCCCGTGACCCTGGACCACCGCCCTTAGACTACATAAAAGTTTCAGGCGGCCTGTTTAGAGACATGATGATTCATGATCTGGATATGGCCTGCTGGCTCATGGGCGAAACTCCGGTAGCCGTAAGCGCCAGTGCCAGCTCAGTCGTAGATAAAAAAATCGGTGAAGCTGGCGATGTCGATACCGCGATTGTGACACTCGAGTTTGCCAGTGGTGCGCTGGCTGTCATAACAAACAGTCGCCGCGCCAGCTACGGTTATGACCAGCGCATAGAAGTTCACGGCGAAAAGGGCATGCTGCAAGCCGAAAATGTTTTGGAAAGTACTCTGATTAAAAGTACAGGCGACGGCGTGGTCAGTCAAAAGCCCATGTACTTTTTCCTCGAGCGCTATGAAGGTGCTTATGCCAGTGAACTCGAGTCCTTCATACAGCTAGCAAACGGCAAAGCCGAAGCTGAAGTTTCAGGTGAAGACGGCGAAAGAGCCCTCGCCCTGGCAGATGCCGCCTTACGGGCTCTGGAAAGCGGGCAAAAACAGCGTTTATGAGCACTCGCGAAATTAACCGCGATGCCTGGAATTACTATGCCGAGCAGGGTGATAGGTGGAGTACGGCTGTATCTTCTAATGAAATAACCCAGGCAAGACAGGGAAATTGGCACGTTTACCTTACTGAAAGTAAAGCTGTGCCCAGATCCTGGTTTGGTGAGCTTCTGGGTAAAGCTGTACTTTGCCTCGCCTCGGGAGGAGGCCAGCAAGTTCCCATCCTGGCTGCCGCGGGAGGCAAAGTAACTTCCTTTGATAATTCGCCCAAGCAGTTAGCCCTCGATAAGATGGTTGCGGAGCGCGAAGGTCTAAGTATTGATCTGGAGGAAGGCGACATGTGCGACTTATCAAGATTTAAACATGAAAGTTTTGATCTGATTTTTCATCCTTGCTCAAATCTATTTATTCTTGATGTAAGACCTGTGTGGCTCGAGTGTTTTAGAGTTTTAAAACCCGGAGGTATCTTACTTTCAGGCTTTTTAAACCCAATGGAGTACATCTTTGATTGGGAACAAGAAGACAGGGGGATTCTAGAGGTAAAACATCACCTGCCTTTCTCAAGCCTCGAGACTTACGGCGAAACCTATTTACGAGAGCAGCGCGAAACTTCAGAATATAGCCACTCCCTGGAAAGCCAAATAGGTGGGCAACTGGCTGCAGGCTTCATCCTGACTGATCTTTATGAAAGCTTCCGCGAAGCTGGCAGCAGCCCCAAGGCTAAGTACTTTCCCAGTTATCTTGCAACTCGAGCGCTAAAGCCGGGTTTGAGCTAGTGGCACAAACCCTCGACCTGATTGCTATGGGGCGTGTCTCCATGGATTTGTTCTCTGAACAACTCGGTGCTCCCTTTGTTGAAATTGCCAGTTTTGCAACGAGTGTAGGTGGTAGCCCCAGCAATGTAGCCATTGGCTCGAGTCGCCTCGGTTTAAAAACGGCTCTTATTACTGGCCTGGGCAGAGATAAAGTGGGTGATTTTGTCTTAACCGAGCTAAGCAAAGAGGGCATAGATTGCCGCTATGTTTGGCGCAAATCAGGTCGCACAGGTCTGGCAGTTGTAGGCGTCGAACCGCCGAGTTCGTTTCCCTTAACTTTTTACCGTGAAAACCCTGCCGACCTGAAAATCACCATTGCCGATATCTCTGACATTGACTTTGGTCAGGCTCGCAGTTTGCTTGTTTCAGGTACGGGTCTAGCCAAATCGCCAAGACGCGAAGCTACTTTTTTTGCTGCTGAGCAGGCGAGACAAACAGGAACAATGGTTTTTATTGACCTGGATTTACGCCCTGACCAGTGGCATGACGCCAGAGCTTATGGGGTCAACCTAAGAGCCTTTTTGCCTCTGGCTGATAATGTTATTGCTACAGAAGAAGAAAGCTACGCCGCGCTGATTGAAAACAGTAACGACCCAAACCAGTCGGTTATTGGTTCACTTAGTCATGAGCAAGTCAGGGAGCTCGAGGCTAAACTTCTAGACTTTATGACCCGCTCGAACTCTCCTGAAGTTTGGGTGCTAAAACGTGGGGCCAAGGGCGTCAGCATCTTTAGTAAAAACCATGCCCCGATTCATGTACCGGGGTTTGAAGTAGCGATTGTTAATACCGTTGGTGCCGGAGACGCTTTCGCCAGTGCTTTTATCTATGGATACTTACAGGGCTGGCCCTTAGAACAAACCGCTCGGTTTGCCAATGCTTGTGGGGCAATTGTGGTATCAAGGCATGGCTGTTCGAAAGCCATGCCTTATTTACATGAAGTAAAGACATTTCTAGAAACCAGAGAGTAAAGCCCTTGCCCTCAGTTCCCGAAAAACCCCCTCAGGATTTTCGTGGATACCATGCTTTTTAAAGGTCTTACAGAGCGAGACTACATCTCTTTCTAAAAGCATCATAGCGTTGGGGTTTTCTGCAATATCACCCATTTGAGGAAAATCAATAACAATGACCTCTCCCTGCCACCAGAGCAAATTATAAGTCGAATAGTCACCGTGAACCTTGCCCATTTTCGCCAGTTGAATCAGCGCCTCCAAGCTTTGCTGCCAGGCACTTTCTGCCTCGTAGGACTCGAGCCTTACATCT
The DNA here is from genome assembly GCA_020431825.1 of Trueperaceae bacterium. Taxonomy (GTDB): domain Bacteria; phylum Deinococcota; class Deinococci; order Deinococcales; family Trueperaceae; genus JAHEBB01. The sequence goes on from JAGQHN010000067.1 coordinate 23,151, forward strand.
GAGAGCCTTGGCGCAGCAGCGTCTCTGGTACCTATAAACTCCATGAGCACCACCCGGCCTGCATCTACCATATCGCTGGCATCAGGGCCGACCATGGGCTTGGGCACCTTTAAGCCTGCCCGGTACAGTTCCCAGAGTTGTAAGTATTCATGAAATACCCAGAGTCCTTGCTGAGCATTAATACCGTTTAGCGTACGCTGGTCAATCGCTTTTTGAATGCGATCATCGCCAATAAAGCGACCCGCCCGGTACATGCTGTCATTGCGAAAAGAGCGCACCAGCATATCGCTGTATATCTTGGCAGCCATGAGCCCTTCGGGGCCATCTGCCAGATAAACTGTGGCTTCCTTGCCACTTTTCAGCTCTCCCAAAATTTCTTTTATAATGCCGCGCTCGAAAAGCAGTTGCAGGGCTGAGTCAGCAAACTGATCTGCGCTGCTGTGCGCATCTTCCCCTACATACAAATCTGTTATAGAGCGGCGACCCTTGGGTTTTTTACGATCCTGACGTTTAGAAAAGCGTTCCTCGGACTCGTAGTGTTCGTCTTGCCAATATTTCAACATAGCCTCCAGGGGCATAGGAAAAAGTGTTCAGCCAAAGTCGGATAGAACTTAGAACATGCATAAGCACCTCCAGGGCAAAAGCCAAGAATGTGAGCAAAAGCTCTGCTTGCAATAGTAGTGCAAGGACTTAAGTTATGAATGGAATAGTTTAGCTACCCAGCGTCTGGCTTTAGGCAAGAACAGCGCTGGTAGGTTGGTTAACAATGATTGTCATAGATAACCACCTCCTTAGCGAGATGCCTAAGTATGCCGGGCATAGCCCAAAATGTCAATATTTAACGGCTCGAGCCCAGCAAACTACCACAACTACTCAGTGGTTGCGCTTAGTCGATAATCGCTTGATAGGCCATCGTTCTAAAGGCCTGATTAACCAGAAAAAGTCCTGAAGGTTGCGATTGAGTCATCATTACGCCAATCAGTTCTTCTTTGGGGTCAATCCAGAAATAGGTGCTGGCAGCCCCAGCCCAGCCAAACTCACCCAGAGAACCGGGTAACTGGGCAGCCCCTATATCCATCAGCGTACGAAAACCCAGTCCGTAACCGTAGCCTAACCAGGGATTGCCACCAATTTCATAGGGCAAAAAGCTGGCGGGCAAATGATTGGCTGTCATCAGTTCAATCGTTTTACGACTCAGGATGCGCTGCCCGTTAAAGCTTCCGCCATTTAAGAGCATCTGGCAAAACTTAAAGTAGTCCTGAGCACTCGAGACCAGACCATGCCCCCCACGTAAAATATTGTGCGGTTTTGACTCGAGACAATCTTTAGCTCCATAAAGCCGCCTGCTCTCAGCAGGTATGTCAAGCCCTGCCCAGCGGCTAAAGGTCATATCGCTCTCTAAAAATTCGTTGCGCCCATACATGGCAGCAAAACGCTCATGCTTGTCTTCTGGTACAAAAAAGCCTGTATCTTGCATACCCAAAGGCTCAAAGAGGGCTTCTTTCAAATAGACATCAAAAGGCTTACCACTCATGACTTCGACCAGTCGGGCGACCACATCGTGAGCGAAACTATAGCGGTAGGCGCTACCTGGTTGAAAAGCCAGGGGAAGCTCGAGTAAGCCATCCACAAATTCGTCGAGAGGTTTAGGAGAACAAACTTTAGCCTCACGGTACATGGCTTCAACCGCGCCGTATTCAAAAATGTGATAGCTAAGTCCGACGGTGTGCGTTAGCAAGTCACGAATGCTAACCGGACGCTGCAAATCTTCATAGCGGTCACCCAGAACACTGTGCCCGCTATAAACCTTAAGCTTGGCGAACTTAGGAATGAACTTGGCAACGGGTTCCATAAGCTGAAACTTGCCCTGCTCATAAAGTGTCATCAGAGCGGTGCAGGTAATCGGTTTGGTCATAGAGTAAATGCGCACCAGCGTGTCCGGCGTCATGGGGATATTATTTTCTCGGTCGCTAAAACCCTGCGCAGCCAAATGAACGATCTCGCCTTTACGTGCAATGAGCGTACTGACGCCTGCCAGTTTATCTGGCCCAAGATAGTCGTCTAAAACCCCTTTTAAACGTGCTAAGCGCTCCGTTGACATAGCTACCGATTCTGGTCTGGTCATGGTTCTACCTCGAGTCTGAGTTTGGCTCGAGTATACCTGTAGCTTCCAACTTAGTAGGCACCTTCATTGATTTGCTACCTTGTAAGCAATGGATTCTAAATCTTCAAGGCTAGTCAGTATAGAGGATATCGAAGAATTTGAGGCTGCAAAACGAATTCCACGCAAAGCAATCAACTCACAAATTCTTAAGGGCATTAGAAACCTCAACGAGTCAAAAGAACTCGAGCCTTTCTTGCGAGAAATACTGACTGATGCAACCGAAACTGCCCATACTGCTACTGAGATTGCTGACATTTTAACAACTCATATCACTATTGAAGGACAACACAAATTTGCAGCTTTTGTTAACAAAGGTAAGGCTACCCCAAAAGTAACCTCCAAGTTAGTTGGCCATCAAGTCTTAAGATTGCACCAAATCCCCAATTTAGATTTGATTGTTTTGTTAGCCGTTGGTGACATTCAGGACGATATAAAGAGAGATACTGCTTTAGTTGCCCAAAATTCAAAATCAGACTATATATTTGTAGATGCGACAGATATTGCCCGAATTTTAATTGCCTATCACAAAGTTTGTCCTAAAGATGGGATCCCCTACAAAGACAGCAGATGTCCAATATGTGGAGAGCTTGCTCAAAATCCAATAAATGTTTCTTTTAGCGTTTATGAAGAACCTTTATTTGAAGTTTTAAACGATAACTCGCATAATTCTTCTAAAACTCGCACTATAAAAGTTCGAACAGATCAGCATTATCAAAAACCCACTTTGCGGGAAGTTATAAAACTCTCTATTTTAGATACGCTGAATTTAAAAACCTTTAACTTACCCTCGAACGAGAAAACAGCCGATCCAGTATCAGTATTTCTTTATTTCACTAATCGTGATTACCAAATAGATAACTGGATGGCCCGTGCCCTATGGAAAAATCCAAGTAACACAGATAATTTCCCAGAGCTTCTTCTCGAAGATAGCGAGTTCTTAGGTGATATAGCAATTGAATGGAAATCGGATTATGAGTTACTGCGAAAAGTATATCAAGAGATGGAAGGTGATAAGAGAACTTGGTTTGAGCATATTAATTCTATTTACCCCAGTTTGCCCCAATATGTAAAAAGTGTGGAAAGTTTATTGTTTAAGCTTGGCAAAAATCAAATTCCCGATGAAAGCTTCAAGTTTGAAATGGCCTTTTTTGAACCTACTGCAAGATATATCGAAACAGGTTTTGGCTATGATTCTATTCCTCCACTAGAATGTAGCAACTGCCACCAAGCATTCAAAGATCTGTGCTCAAAGTTTTATGACATTTTTGCTCCATTCTCACCTTGGGAAAATTCTTCCAGTTCACAGAATCCCGATTCTATAGCGAAAATCATTCATGACTTTGAAGACTCAAAAAAATTATTTTTATTTGAAGTTAAGAAAATCGACAGCAATCTCTATACAAAATGGCAGGGCTTACGCATATAGAACCTTAAGTAAATAGTCGTTATCCCAACCAGCTCTTAACCGTTTGGCTTTGATACT
>JAGQHN010000068.1 GCA_020431825.1 Trueperaceae bacterium
TTCCGCAAGTCAAATAGGGGTGTTGAAATAGAAAGTGGAATCGCATATCCCGATTTCACAAGTAGCAAAAGAATTCTTACCGAAGAAAAGAATTTGAATACCCTGATCGGCTTAGGCTTTTAGGAGGCAAATGGAAGACTAAATTTTAGGCGTCAAATCAAGCAACATCCAAAATACAAGTAGTCGTGTAAGTACATAGTGAAGGTTCATAAAAAATTATGAGAAGACTCCTCTTATGAACCATTTAGTAGGAAGCAATCGAGGTAAAAATGGATATTCAAAAAGCACTTAAAAAATCAATTGATCGTAGACAGCTTTTAGGCAATTTAGGCATGATGGGCGCAGGTGCTGTGCTCACTGCCTGTGGCGGAGTTGTTGCCCAGCCCCCAGCAGAAGACAAAAATTATGATGCTGCCATTTTAAACTTTGCACTTAACCTCGAGTACTTGGAGGCCGCCTTTTATCTGGCTGCCGTTGGGCGTATTGACGAACTCCCCGGTGGTGACGCAGAGATTGTCTTGCCAGCTGGTTTTGACGGAAAAACAGCTTTAGCCTTTACCACACCAGCAGTGGCAGAATACGCCAATGAAATTGCAACTGATGAGTTAAATCATGTTGTTTTCTTACGTACAGCGCTAGCCGATGTACTCAAGGTATCAGTCGCGCCAAGACCCAAGCTTGATTTTGCCAATGCTTTTGCAGGCGCTGCAAATACAGCCTTTGGAGCTACGCTTGATCCCGTCTTTAATCCCTTTGCCAATGAGCTCTTTTTCTTGCATGGGGCTTTTATTTTTGAGGATGTTGGTGTTACCGCCTATAATGGAGCTGCCCCGTACGTTACAGATAAACCAACCGTCCTGCAAAAAGCCGCAGGTATTCTAGCGGTTGAGGCTTATCATGCCGGTGAAATTAGAACGCTACTTTATCAGCAAAAAGATGTTGACACGCCTTATGGTGTAAAAGTAGAAGCGGTCGTTGAGGCGATATCTAAGCTGCGTGCTACCGTTGGGGGTGGTAAAGATCAAGGACTTGTTGTAGATGGCAAAGCGAACATTGTTGTTGCTGACGAAAATTCGGTAGCTTTTGCTCGTACCCCAAGAGAGGTTGCCAATATTGTCTTTTTAGATACCACAAATGCTGCCTTAAAAGGTGGTTTTTACCCTGATGGTCTTTCCATTCCAGCAGACTTAGCAGATGGCTTTGGCTTTCTCCTATCGCTATAACATCTGATTCCTAACTAAGGTACGGTGTTAAGCCTCATGAGCGGTGGAGCCATTCGCTAATCTTCACCGCCTTGTCTAAATTTCATTCAGTGTTAATTCATAAATGACAAACAAACAATATCTAAACATAAGAAGTGCTAAACTAACTCGAAACGGAGGTAAAATATGCGAATTGGTCCTTTAGGCATGCCAGAAATTATCATCATCTTGATCGTCATTCTTCTTATCTTTGGTCCCAGACGTTTACCAGAAATGGCAAAAGGGATTGGTCAATCAGTGCGTGAGTTTCGTAAAGGCATACGTGACGTAAAAGACGAGATCGAAAGCGAAATTAAAAAAGATGATTCAGTTGCTAAAACCGAAACTGCTAAAGAAAAAGAAGCCGTTAAGGCTGAGGCAAGTAAAGAAAGCTAAGCCTATACAGAGCTTGTAAAGGGATTGCTTGAGACATTAGGTTTTTGGGCAATCCTTATCTTTGGAGTATTGTACTTTGACCCTTATTGATCACCTTTCAGAACTGCGTAATCGACTCTTTATTGCAATACTAGCCTGGGTTATTGGCGCTAGTGTAGCTTTTTATTTCCAATCTGATCTTTTGGCCTGGTTAAAAGAACCTTTGCCTGATTCCTTTGGCAGTCTATTTGCCACCCAATTGCTCGAGCCTTTTCTGGTCAGTATGCAAATTGCTGCTTTTTTTGGTTTGGTTCTATCTTCTCCTATTATTTTTGGACAAATCTGGGGCTTTATATCCCCCGGGCTTTATAAAGAAGAGCGCCGCTGGGCCGTACCTTTTGTACTCTTCACCTTTTTGGCTTTTGCAGGTGGGGTGCTCTTCGCCTATTACGTAGTACTACCGCTTGCACTCCCCATCATCATGGGCTTTTTAAGCGGTGAAGTTATTCTTATGCCGCGTATTGGCGATTATATCTCGAAGATTTTATTGTATATGGCAGTCTTTGGCATTTTGTTTGAAATGCCCGTGGTAGGTTTCTTGTTTGCTCGTTTGGGCCTCATCTATAGCAAGGTCTTAACCAAGTTTCGGCGCTACTCTATTGTTGTTGGTTTGGTTTTAGCCGCAGTTTTAACGCCAACGGCGGACCCCTTCAATTTTGCACTGGTAGCTATTCCTCTTGTTATACTTTACGAAATCACCATTATTGTTGTACGCTTAGCGCAGCGACGTGTACCTACTAACGAAGAGCATGCTCTACCTTAATAGGTAAATTACGGAAAGGCGCACTTTATCTGATGCGATTCTTTCGATTTACACGATATTTTGTTTTCTAAGTTTCCCTTCAAAACTTAGCTTATTTTCTTTTGCTCACATGCAATTGCTCTTAGGGTGCGTCGCTCTGAAAGGAAAACCCCGATGCCAGAAAACAAAATCAAAGACCTTCGTCAAGAAATTGATGGGCTTAACAGCGAAATCTTAAATCTTTTATCCAAACGGGCCAAATTAGCCAAAGAAATTGGTGGTCTTCAAACCAGCCTGGGTCAGTCCCAGTATGACCCTATGCGTGAACAAGAAATGCTTGACGCCATCATTGCGCAAAACCAGGGTCCTTTTGATAATGCAACCCTAAAAAGTTTATTCAAGAATATTTTTCAAGCTAGCATGGAAGTCGGTAAAAAAGCCGATAAGCCAAAGTTTTTAACTTCAAGGGCAACCAGAGAAGAAGATACCGTCGTCATGATAGGCGACGTTGCCGTTGGGGGCAAGCACTCTCCGGTACTTGTTGCTGGCCCCTGCGCCATCGAGTCCAAAGAGCAAGTTGAAATGACAGCGGCGTTTGTGGCAAAGCAAGGAGTAACACTTTTTCGTGGTGGTGCCTTCAAACCCCGTACCAACCCTTATTCTTTCCAGGGATACGGCGAAAAGGCTCTGCAATGGGCCAGAGAATCCTGCGATAAGCATGGCTTAAAATTTGTTGCTGAAATTATGGACGGCAGCGACATTGGGCTATTTGAAGAGTATGTTGATGTACTACAAATAGGTGCTCGCAACTCACAAAACTTTACCTTGCTCAAAACCGCAGGGAAAAGCAGAAAACCCGTTCTGTTAAAACGTGGTTTGAGTAGCACAATTGAAGAGTGGATTATGAGTGCGGAGTATTTGCTCAGCGAAGGTAACAGTAACGTTATCTTATGCGAACGGGGCATTCGCACCTATGAAACCTATACCCGTAACACCCTTGATGTTTCAGCTGTAGCACTTGCCAAGCTCGAGACCCACCTGCCTGTTTTTGTAGACTCAACGCATTCGGGTGGTCGCCGTGATTTACTGGTACCTTTGACAAAGGCTGGACTGGCTGCCGGTGCCGATGGCATTATGGTTGAGGTCCACCCAAATCCTGCGGTAGCGCTGTCTGACCAGAAACAGCAAATGGACTTTGATCAATTTGAAGCCTTCTTAAAAGATACGGGCTATCACACCAAACTCAGTGAAAAACGCACCGAAGTTTACGGTTTTTAAGTTACGATGATTTTTGTGCCTCCAGGAGCAAGTCGATCTGTACTGCTCCTGGAGCTTAGTTTTAACTAGATAGTAGTACTATGTGGGATAGTGTTTTTAAATTTATAGTCAAAAGAACCAGTGTAGAACCCAATTACACAAAAGAAAACTGTATTGCCTTTAAACAGGGTTTGACCAGTTGCCACATCTGTAAAGATGTGTGTCCTCATGAAGCTATTAGTTTTCAGCGAGGTAAGGAAGTCAAGATTGATGACATTGACTGCACAGGTTGCGGTATTTGTGTGCAATCCTGTCCTTCGCAAGCACTCGAGGCTAAACTGAACTATCAGGTAGGTGCCCCCATCAAATGTTCGCAGGTTAAAGGTGGAGCACAAACCATTCAATGTTTAGGGCGGCTTGGTCCCAGTGATCTGTTACGACTGGCTGGTACCAAGAATAAAGCTACCCTTATAAGAAATGACTGCGCCAATTGCAAAATCGGCACTGAGGCCGTGCTTGAAAATCTGCAAAAAAATGAAGAAAAAGCCCAGCTACTTGCCCAGCTAAAAAACCGCGACTTTTCTCTGGATATTCAGATTCACGATAGCTATGACGCCATTGATAACCCTGAAGTCCTGAGCCGCCGCGACTTGCTCAGGGGCGGCTTTAAAGGCTTACAAAATACTGCGGCTGAAGCCCTTGCTCCCTTTGACCCTGGGGGAAATGACGAAACCAAACTCCCTAGAGAAATGCAAAGACAGTACCGTATGATTGCAAGCAGCAAACCTGAGCCTGAGCAACTGGTTCCCTGGATTTTGCCGAGGGTTGGAGAAAAATGCATCCTCTGCCCTATCTGCACCAAAATTTGCCCCACGCAGGCCTTTAGCCGAACGTTTAATGTGGCCGAAAAGGGGGGCACTGTCCTTAACCTCGAGCCAGAAAAATGTAATGGCTGCGCAGCCTGCGTGCGGGCTTGCCCGGTCAAAACCATTTCATTAGATGAAGACATTAGCTGGCAAGAGCTTTCAGGTGGCCTACAGGAAGTCTTTTTTAAAGCTCCGAGAAAATCTGATGACGACAAAGATGGCACCGTTTCAAGATAAACCTGCCGATTTTATTAACAAAGCTTTAATACTCTTAGCCCATTTTCGATTAGAATAAGAGCATGACGACCGATGATTGGGTATTTGAAGCCATCGAACGCAGTGGAAATAAAGGTGCCAGCCTGAGGGAAGTGCAGCGCTTTGTAGATGAAAACCACTACGAAGAACTAGCGGTCGATACTATCCAGACGGCCCTCGAGCAACTTGCTGTCAGGGGTCAAATTGCACTAGAAGGCGAGCGCTGGAAAGCTATTAAGAAAACCAGCAAAGAAGACGCCTTGAAAAAGCTTTTTGGCGATTAATAAGGCAGTTTTAAGCCGAAAACCTAGAGCTAACCTATTATCAACGTTAGGCCAGCAGATATTGAGATAATGTCTGCTTATTCCTTTTATGCACTTACTCAATCTTACTCAAGGATAGGGGTTGTTTATCGCTGCTAGCTTTCAAGAACCATTACCTCAGCGTTCGTTCCTGGAAATAGAGAAAAAGGGAAAGAAGTGAATTTTACCTCTCCCTGAGGTTATTGCCCGGCTCATCTAGAGAAATAAATCTAGGTTATGATTGGGCATTGTGAAGTTACGTATCCAGCCTCAGGTGGCAGAGGCTTTAAGCCAAAATCGGGCAGTGGTTGCTCTTGAATCCACTGTTATTACCCACGGCCTGCCCCAACCTCAAAATCTTGAACTGGCGCAATCTTTAGAAGCAGTTATTCGTGAGCAGGGTGCCTTTCCCGCAACTGTTGCTATTTTAAAAGGTGAGATCGTTATTGGACTCGAGCCAGCTGAAATGACTCATCTTGCCACCCGTCAAGCAGCCAAAGCATCTCTCTGGAATCTAGCCGCCATCTGCGCCAAACAAGAAGACGCAGGCACCACAGTAGCCACAACCCTTCACGCCGCCTCCTTAGCCGGGATTAAGGTCTTTGCGACCGGGGGCATAGGCGGCGTTCATGATGAACCTTTTGATGAATCGGCTGACTTACAAGCCCTGGCCAGCCATCCCTTAATTACAGTCTGCGCTGGCCCTAAATCTATTCTGAATGTAAAAGCTACTCTGGAAAGACTCGAGAGTTTAGGGGTGCCAGTTATTGGCTATAAAAACGACTATCTGGCTGGTTTTCATCTGCAAACCTCACCCTACAGAGTTCCGGTCAGAGCTGACTCGAGCCTGGAAATCAAAAAGATTTACCAGATGCAAAGCGCGTTAGGACTTAAGCAAGGCCTACTCATCAGCAATCCGGTTTCTGAAGGCATCGATGAGCAAGAGCTTAAAAACTGGCTTATGGAAGCGCACAGACAGGCACAAAAACAGGGCCTCATTGGTAAAGATACCACCCCTTTCTTACTTGCCAAACTTGCCGAACTTTCCAAAGGTGAAACGGTCACAGTTAATTTAAAACTCCTTCGGGAAAACGCCAGACTGGCAGCTCAGATTGCCCTTGACCTTGCAGCAACCCCAGAAGTTTGAGGTATTAGGAGTAAAGAATGTCGGAACCCATTCCCACCGGTGCACATGATCTCGCCAGCATGCTCAAACAGGCTCGTCAGGCAAAAGGGCTTGAGCTAAGTGATGTTGCTAAACTCACCAACATTCGTAAGGATTATTTGATTGCCCTAGAAGAAGGCGTCTATGCAGATTTGCCTGAACCCATCTATGTTCGCAATTTCGTAAGACTTTTTGCGCAAACCGTGGGTCTTGACAGTGAAAAAGCGGTAGATCAGTTCCGGCAAGAACGTGGAGATAGCAAACCAGCACCACCTCCAAGCCAACCAAGCTCCCAATTTTCCGTAAACCAGCCTCGCACCTTTGTAAACTGGCTACCAGCCGTAGCGCTGATCATCTTTTTGATGGTCTTATCTTTTTGGCTTGTCAATCGCTTCTTTATGAATGGTGCCAGAGTCACGAATACCTCAGTACCAAGCACCACCACACCGCTAGCCACCGCTGAATCGTCAGGTAATGCTGCCAGTAGCAATGAATCTGCAAGTTTACCCAGTACCGATAATGCCATTACCAATCCGGCAAATAATGCTACTGATACAGCTCCTAATGCCGAGCCTACCGAGAACCTGAGTGGATCAGAAGCAGCTTCTAATAACTCATCCTCTAATACTCAGGAGACAACAAATCCGGAGAGCGCAGGCCAAAATGTCACCAGTGAAACAAGCCCAGAATCTGTAGCAGATGAAAGCCCTTCAGAGGCAACCATTTTGCTTTCGATTATCACCAATCCTCCTGGGGCAGAAGTCAATTTGGATGGCTATGTCCTGCCAGGCACAACCCCTCTCATAGAGGTACCTGTCAGCGCCAGTCAGGATAGAACGCTGGTCCTAACGCTAAACGGCTATGAGCCCCTCGAGCAAGAACTTGACCTACTACAAACAGGAACCCTGAACTTTGACCTTACTCCTGAATCAGCTGGAGCCACCAGTGAGGCAGTTGAAGCTGCAAGCACCAGCAGTGAAACAGGTCAACTGGCCTTAAGTGTTGAAGATGTCACCTGGGTTGAAGTCTATCAGAGCGGGGCTCGAGGCGAAGGTGAGCGTCTTGTCTACACCACCTTACAACCCGGCGATTCTTACGTATTTAACCTGCCTGTCTTTGTTCATGTTGGCAATGCAGGAGGGGTAAGGGTATCTCTAAATGGTCAGGATTTGGGTTTACTTGGTTCTCCTGGAGAAGTCTTAAGTCGGGCTTTTGGTCAAGGCGAAGAAACTTCAGCACCTCAATCCACCACTGACGCTGAACCCAGCGCTTCCCCTGAAGAAACCCCGGCAGATCCCAGCCAGGAATGATCTGGCAACTGGCCAGCAATTCTCTCTGGCGTAGACCCATTCGAACCTCACTAACGGCCCTGGGTATTGCAGTGGCTGTCGGTTCAATGGTTATATTTCTTTCTTTAGGCGAAGGTTTGCGCAAGGCTTTTGCCAGTCAGATTGGTAGCATCGGCCCTGATTTACAGGTAAGTTTTGGTGACTTTGATGCCAGCACTTCGTTTACCACGCTGCCTGAAATCCCGCTTCACTACCTTGACGATCTGCAGGCCCAAAGTTCGAGGTTTGGCATTACAAGGGTTACGCCCCTCCTGAGCCATTTTCGTGCGGGACTGAGCCCAGGCAATTCTTTTGTCTTCCAGGGTCTTCCTGCCAGTGAAGACCTTGCGAACTTATTTATAGACTTTCAGGTGGACGCTGGTCGTTCTCTCCGTGCCGATGATGAAGGCAAAGGCGTCGCAGTTATTGGTGCCCAGGTCGCCAAACGAAGCCAGCTCGAGCTTGGAAAACAGTTGCGTCTTAGTGGCGATTATAGTTTTGAAATCGTGGGCATTGTTAGCTCGAGTGAAGGCATTGTTGATAACAGTATTGTTGTACCTTTGACGAGCCTGCAAGCAGCTTTGGGCATAAAGGATAAGCTCAGTTTTATCACACTGGATCTTGAAGAACCCGCTCGTGCAGCAGAAATCGCCACCCAGCTAAAAGAGGTCTTTCCTAACTTAGGCTTTCAGACGCGCTCAGATGTACTGGGGGTACTCGAGCAAGGGGTCAGAATAACCGATGTAGTAAGGCTGGGCATAAGCACCATCGCTCTGATTGTCGGTGCCATTGCCGTTGCCAATACCATGATGATGAGTGTCTTTGAACGTACCCGTGAATTTGGCATAGTCAGAGCGATAGGCGCACGCCCTCGTTTTCTCTTTGCTTTAGTGCTTAGTGAAGCTTTGCTTCTCAGTTTTGTCGGAGCTCTTGCCGGGGTCATCCTGGGCAGACTTGGCATGATTGCGGTCAACAACATTGCAACCAATTTGATAGGGCTCGAGGTAGCAGCCCTGACCCCAAGGCTTGTTCTCTTTGCTATTAGCGTGGCCTTTGTCATGGGGCTTATGTCAGGACTTATTCCTGCCTTTAGAGCAGCGCGAATCACGATTGCCACTGCTATGGCAAGAGAATGAGACTTTGGTATCTTAACGGCGCATTTTTGGCTCGCTATAATGGGTTCATGAAACCCAAACTTCTCATCTTGATCCTGCTGGCTTTTAGCATCTCCTCTTTTGCCTTTGCCAGATATGAGTGGCGAGATGTCAAACAGAACGTTGAAATTATGGAAAATGGCGATGTTATCGTCAATGATGAACGCACACTCTGGACAGATGAGGACTTTGGCGAGGCGTATCTCTGTATTAAACTTGCCCCAACTCAAACGCTAACCTTACTCGAGGGTTCTGGCAGCTTAAGTTATGACGCCAGCGCTTATCAGCAAGCCTGTGAAAGTGGCGCTCAAGGTCAGGAAGTCGTCGTTAGACACCCCTACCGGGTCAAGGAAAGTCGTGTGGTCTTTCGCTACAGGCTGGAAAATACTCTTGATTATTATTCTGATGTGGTCCAGTGGTACTGGAATATTAGCGGGCGCGAAGACTCAACTATCGTTGCTTATGAGCTTATTGTCCGAACACCAGGGCCTATGTCTGCCCCTTTTGATGCCTATGTCCACAGGTATAGCAATCTCGAGGAACCCTTTGTAAATTTATCAGACAATCGTCAAACCTTAACCGTGCGCTTTGACCGCATCCCTTCAGGAGAAGGGGTAGAAATACGCTATCTGATGGACCCTGCACTCTTTACCCAAAAGGGAGCTAGTCCTGGTTTTGAAAAACTGCTCAGAGATGAAACGCGCATTGCTGGAATTCATGAAACGCAGCGCCGTTTTCGCGGCTTAAGAGCTCATCCTGCCTGGGCGCTTTTAGGCCTTGGCATTCTTATCTGGCTTATTCAAGGAATCGGCAAGGCTTACAACAAATTTGGACGTGAGCCTCAAATTGATAGCATGCAGTATCCCTTTGAGCCACCCAGTGACTTGCCGCCAGCGGCTGTAACCGCCATGCTCTCGCAACAATTCCAACAAGGAAGCATGGGACCCGCTTTTCACTCAACAATCATGGATTTAGCCCGAAAAGGCTACGGGGAATTCAGTCCAAAAGGCAAAAAATTTGAAATGTATCTCAATCTGGAGAAATCAGATGCGGATTTGCTGCCCTTTGAACGCGATGTTTTGAACTATTTAAAAACTGCGGCTGCCACCAACCGACGGGGTGACCCCTCACATCTTGAATTTAATGAACTCAAGCGCTACTCCGAGAAAAAAGCCAGCTCTTTTATGATGCGCTGGGCGAAAAAACCAAGAGACTATGTGGAAAATATCTTTGGCGGTCCCTTAACTACCGAAGAAAGTCGGAAACAGCGAAACAAGTGGGCAGGCTACAGTGTACTTGCAGCACTGGCCTGTGGTTTGTTAGCGGCGGTAACGCTCGACCTGGCTCGAGCCCTGCTGATTATGTTTGCCGTCCTATGTATCATTCTGCTTATTGTGGCAGCCATTTCGCTACCTGCCTGGAAACCGGAGGTCGCCGAAGAAGTTTACGGCTGGCAAGGGTTTAAACGAACCCTGAGTGACTATACCCAGATGAAAAATGCCCCCAACGATTTTTACAAGCTCTGGGACCGCTATTTCTGCTACGCCGCAGCGCTTGGTGTGGCAGCTGTCTTTCTTAGAAACCTTAAACGGGTTGCCCCTCTTATTGGTATGTCAGAGCAAGAACTGATGAGCCGAGGCCACTGGATGGGAAGTACCAATATGTCAAATTTCAGCACTTTCTCCAGCGCCATTACGTCAATGAGTAGTGCACTCTCCTCTGCTTCCGCTTCAGCTTCTTCGGGGGGCTCGAGTAGCGGCGGCGGTGGTGGCGGTGGTGGTGGCGGTGGTGGCGGACGCTAGCTATGCTGCGCGCCCAAGAACTGAGCAAACGTTATGTACTGGCCTCAGGAACCGTTCAGGCACTCAAACCCTTTTCTTATGATTTTAGTCCAGCAAAGGTCACGGCGATTCTTGGGCCATCTGGTTCAGGCAAATCTACCTTGCTAAATTTACTCGCGGGACTTGATAGTCCCAGTTCAGGGAGCATTCTGCTGGATGGTAATGATTTAAGTCAACTTAATGAGAGCGCCCGAGCAGAATTGCGGTTAAAATATTTTGGCTTTGTTTTTCAGTCTTTCAATCTCATAAACATTTTGAACGCCTGGCAAAATGTCGCCTTTCCTATGGGTTTAACGGGTCTAAAACAAGAGAAGCGTAAGGCGAGGGCCTTTGAACTGCTCAGTCACTTTGGACTTGGCGAGCGCCTCTATCATTTTCCCCATAAACTGTCAGGGGGAGAACGTCAAAGAGTTGCTTTAGCCAGAGCCCTTGCCAATAATCCCGAAGTTATTTTTGCCGATGAGCCAACTGGTAACCTTGACTCCAAAAGTGGCGCTATGGTGCTAGATGCTCTTTTTGAGCTGGCTGCTGAGGGTCGTACAGTCATAATCGTGACGCATAACCTCGAGTTAGCAAAGCGTGCTGACGAGGTTATTTTTTTAAAAGATGGAGAGCTGACAAATGCACCTGTTGAGTTAGGTCAGCCTGCGATACCATAACGCCATGCAAAGAACACTTAGCCCTAGTCGACAACTCAGCTTACACCCTGCTCAACTTGGTGCCATACTGGCCTTTCTGGCTGTTGCTCTGGGCGCTTTTGGTGCCCACGGCCTAAAAGGCATCCTAAGCCCCGACCGGCTGGCAACTTATGAGACCGCGGTTCGCTACCAGATGTATCATGCCCTGGCTCTGCTGGTTATAGGCGCATTACCCAAAGTTACCTATAGAGCCGCTCCTGTGCTTTTTGTAGGTGTGCTCGTTTTTTCTGGCAGTTTGTACTTGCTTGTAGCTACCAATCTCTCCTGGCTGGGCGCTGTTGCACCAATCGGGGGCGTACTCATGCTGGTTGGCTGGCTTATGCTCTTTTTTCGCCTTTTCAGACTCGAGCGTTAATGCCTGAACTGCCAGAAGTCGAAACCGTTCGGCAGGAGCTAGAACCGTGGCTCAGCGGCAAAGTCATACGTAAGGCAGAAAGAGTCGATGCGCCCGAGGGCCCCAAATACAGAGGGCTCGAGCTTGCCTCCGGACAAACCATTCAGGCAGTCAATCGCCGAGGCAAGTTCCTGCTTTTGCCGCTGAGCCACGGCGACGAACTGATCGTTCATTTAGGAATGACCGGCATTATCAGTCCAAACGACCCAGGCAAGCATGTCAGAGCTAAGCTTAGCCTCTCTGATAGCGAAAAGCCCTTTTTGTACTTTCAGGATGCCAGACGTTTTGGTCGTTTCCTATTGGTCAAAGCTGGAGACTATCAAACCTTGCCCACGCTCTTTAGCATGGGGCCAGAACCCCTAAGCGATGACTTTAACCCTGAACAGTTCCGCATAGCCTTAGCCAAATCATCCATGCCGATTAAGACTTATTTACTGAGTCAAAAACCTGTCTCCGGGGTCGGCAATATTTATGCAGATGAGGCTCTCTGGGCCAGCAAAATCCACCCTTTGACCCCAGCCAATAAAGTAGCTAGGAGGCAAATCCCTTTGCTTGTACAGATGATCAAAGATGTCTTGGCTGCCTCTATTGAAGCGCAGGGTACTACTCTAAATGACTACCGAACTGTCAATGGTGAAGTAGGTGCTTACATTGACGAGCTAAAAGCTTACGGGCACAAAGAAGAACCCTGTCCGCGTTGTGGTACTGCTATTTCGAAAATTGTGGTCGCAGGTCGGGGTACTCACTTTTGTCCGAAATGCCAGAAAAATAAAGATGGCTAGGTTAGTCTTTATCTATTTGCTGAGCCGTATGCTCAGGAAATAGCAGGCTGCCTTATCGTGGCGATATCTAGAAGGCTCACCATAGACTCAGAGGCATTTCCCTGATAGTTTATAAGTATGAAGTTCCGTACTGAAATAGAGCTGCGTTTTTCAGAAATGAATAATACAGCCTACGCTGATTACGCTGAAGAAGCCAGGGTGCTTTTTTTCAGGCATCTGGAACTTGATGAAAAGCAGCTTAGTCTGGTACGGATTGCCTTTGACTTTAAGAAACTCACTCACTACCTGGATCAGGTTTATATTCATACTACCGTTGAGCAACTGGGGCGCAGTAGCATCACGCTAAAGCATATTATTTTCTCGAGTGGCGAAGTGGGTGCCCTGGGCAATACCGTTTCCGTCTATGTCAATCATGGAACTAAGGAACCTCAGGCGCTCAGCACTGAGATGCGCCGCAAGCTCGAGCCTTATCTCGAGTAATATAGAACGCTTAAGTTACCCCCTTTTGAACCAACGGAATCGGAATAACCTGACAGAATTCTATTTTGTCTTAACCACAAAGGGCTGGTAAACTAAATCTATGCCCAGTGGTCGCACCCATGAAGCTATAAACCTGACCTTTTTTGCAGGGCTGGCAGCAGGCTACGCCTACGCCAAGTCACAAGGACTCACCCAAGAATTTGAAACTTTGCTATCGCCACAAACGGTAACGCTGTTTAGCTTGAGTTATCTGGTGGGCAGTTTTCTGGTCACGCCAGACCTTGACCTGGCTGAAAATAATGTACGTGCCAAACGGCACTGGGGTCTTTTGGGTCTGCTCTGGGTGCCTTACGGAACGATGTTTAATCACCGGGGAATGTCGCACACCTGGATTCTCGGACCGCTTACCAGACTGGTTTATATGGCGGTGGTCGGGCTAGCGCTTGCTTACGCCATTACTTTTTTAGCCCCCTACTTTGGCTATCAGGTTCAGTTTCAGGCACAGTTGTCTAGTAACTGGCAGGAACTTGCCCTTGGCGCTTTACTGGGCTATTACTTATCACAGTGGTTACACCTGATCGCTGATGGCATAGCACCCGATCACGGGCGAAAACGCAGAAAAGCCTCGAGACCTCCTAGCACAAAACCCAACAAAAATTAAGCTTTGCCCTGGACCTTTAGCCAGCGAAAAGCCAGCGGCGCTAGCGAAAGTTGAGTAACCATCTCATCATTAAAAACATCCAGCAAATGAGTCGGCAGACCATCAACCTGCTGCGTTTGATGACTAAAGTTATGCAGACAGTAGAAACTTTCCTGAGCACTCGAGCGCTTTAAGACAAACACTTCTTTTTGCGTTTTTATGACCTCTTGGGCTGCCTGTGGATGAAAAGCTTTAGCCTTTTGCCGGACATTCAGCATAGTTTTCATCGCTTTCAGGACTCGAGCCCGCCGACTCTCAGCTTGACTTAGCTCGGCCTCGAGTTCAGATAAACGAAACTTTTCCCGGTTTATACTGCGGTTTCGCCCGGTAGCCTTGACCCCTTCATAGTTATTTCTCGAGCCAAGTAGACTGTGTACATAAATGCCCGGAACCCCTACCAGACTTAACAAAATACTCTGGGCGCATAAGAAGCGGCGAATTTGCAACTCGAGTGCTTCATCACTCTCAGGGTCATTGAGCGCATCAAAATAACTAATATTCAGTTCGTAAGGGCTTTGACTACCATCACTATTGGTTTTGTAAGATACCAGTCCCTTGTGAGCCAAAACGCTAGCTACCAAATGCTCTATGTCTTTGGGCTCGAGTAAGCTTTCTACCGGCCGCAAACCTATGCCATCATGAGAGGCAAGAAAGTTAAAAAAGCAGGTCTCAGCACTGGGAGTGTTTAAGTCACTAGCCCAGTTCTGCAAGGCTGAGCCATCTTCGGTTAAAAAACTATGCAAGACCAGAGGCGGCAAGGCAAAGTTATAAACCATCTGAGCTTCGTTATGACCATCCCCAAAATAGCCAATGTTTTCAGCATGGGGCACATTGGTCTCGGTAAGCATCACCAGATTGGGTGCGGCACTTTCAAAGGCAGTTCGCAGGAGTTGCAAAACCCGGTGCGTTTTAGGATGATGCACGCTCGGGTGCCCCACTTCCTTCCACAGATATGTCACCGCGTCCAGTCGAATGATGCTAGCCCCCTGCTCAGCATAAAACAGCAAGACCTTAAGCACCTCTAAAAGCACCTCTGGGTTCGCCATATTCAGATCAATCTGGTCAGGGCTAAAGGTTGTCCAGACATGTTTTCTACCCGAGGGTGTTTCAACCGGAGTAAGAAGGGGCAAGGTACGAGGGCGCACAATCATGCTCAGGTTGGTATCTGGACTTTCGGTGATAAAGAAATCGGTATAGGGAGACTCATCGTTTAAAAATCCTTGAAACCAGCCACTCCTTGCCGATATATGGTTGATGACCGCATCAAACATAAGCCGATAATCCTTGCCTATCGCTTTGACATCTGACCAGCTCCCCAAATTTGGATCAATCTGGTAATAGTCAACCACACTAAACCCATCATCTGAGGTATAAGGAAAAAAGGGTAAAAAATGAACCCCAGTTATCACATCCCCAACGTGGGTTGTTAAGAACTGGTGCAAGGTCTGAAGGTGGCTCTGTTCCTTACTCTGAATCTGATCACCATAGGTAATAAGCAGGCAGTCCTTTTCGCTTAGACGATCTCCAGGCCGAATACTTGGGAGAGGATGCCCGAGCCTAAACGCCTCTAAAATCTCTAGTAAATCCGGCAAGATAGCTTCAGCCTGACCCGGATAAATAAACTCGAGGCTCTCTGCCAGGTCCTGTTTATGCTCAGTACTAATCATGTCTAACCTTAAAGCCAAAGCGCCCGGAGTGCAATAGCTGCAGGGTGTAAGCCCTGACAAGGCATAAGCTAAGAAAATGCTTATACTGAAAAGGTTGTGAAGGTATCGCCATCCACCTTAAGCAAGCTTGATTTTACTCGAGTCTGTCAGGCACTCTCAGAGCGCGCCAGTACCCTTTTTGGTGCGGAGCGGGCCCTTGCCTTAGCGCCAACTCTGACTCAGAGCGAGATCGAACTGTCCTGGCGCAGGATTGATGAGGTCACGGCTGGTGCTGATTTAGCCCTGGGCGGCGTGCACGATATTCGTCCTTTTATAGAGGCCATTCGTGAAGGTAAGGTTTTAGAAGGCGAAGATATTTTGCAAATTGCCTACACCATGGACGCTGCCGGAACCATCAAACGCTCGATCTTAGCTTCAGAGCGGCTCGCACTCGGAGAGCTTGCCATGCAGATGCGCTCCTTTGATGGTGCGCTTAGGCAGGTGCGCGAACAGCTTGATCTGGATGGTCGGGTACGGGATGATGCCACACCCAAATTACGTGATATTCGCCGCAGATTACGCCCGCTGCGTGACCGCATTCGTGAGCGCTTAAACCAGCTTTTAAATACGTATGCCGAGTATATTCGTGACCCGCTCATTACCATGCGCCGTGACCGCTACGCCATTCCGGTTATTGCCAGTTTTCAGTCTAGGGTTCCTGGCATTGCGCTAGACTCATCTGATTCAGGGCAGACATTATTTATCGAACCACAAGCGGTTGTTCCTATGAATAACGAACTGGCGCTACTCGAGTTTGAAGAACGCGACGAAGTTCGGCGCATCCTGATTGCTCTGGGGCAGCGCCTGGCCTATGAAGAAGGGCTGGATGAGACACTCGAGCTCCTGACACAACTTGATCTCATCAATGCCAGTGCCCGCCTTGCCAAAGACTGGCAACTTGCGAAACCCAGCTTTAATACTGAGGGCAAAATCAGCTTGGTAGATGCTCGCCACCCCCTTATTGAAAACTGCATACCCAATAGCATCCAGCTTGACCAGGAAAACCATCTGCTGGTTATTACCGGGCCAAACGCCGGGGGCAAAACCGTACTGCTGAAAACGCTGGGGCTGGCAACTCTCATGGCTCACAGCGGCTTATTTGTTGCCGCCAACGGCTATACTGACCTAACGCTGCCCTTTTTTGAAGCCCTGCTCATTGATATTGGCGATGAACAAAGTATCGCTGCGAGCCTTAGTACCTACGCCGGTCACTTAACCAATCTAAAAGCCATTGTGGATCAGGCCAGCCCCAGCGTGCTCATTCTGATTGATGAACTTGGTTCAGGCACTGACCCCGATGAAGGGGCTGCGCTTTCTCAGGCTATTCTAGAGCAAGTCCTGGCCAGTGGCGCTCCAGGACTGATAACAACGCACTTAGCCCCCTTAAAGATATTTGCCTCAGAAACCAAGGGCATACAAAATGCCGCCATGCGCTTTGACGTAGAGGCCCTAAAACCCACCTATAACCTTACCGTAGGACAACCAGGGCGCAGCTACGCCCTATCTATTGCTGACCGCATAGGTCTTTCAAAAAGCTTGCTTGACCGCGCCAGTGACATTTTAGGCCCGGAAGGTGAAAGGCTCGAGCGTCTGCTAGAAGCTCTGGAAATGCAGCGAGCCAGGCTCGAGCAAGATGTTAGTTCTGCCGAAGAGGCCAGAGATCAGGCCTTTAAAGAAGCTGAAATTTTACGTGCTCAAATCGAACGTTTGCGGCGCCGTGAAGAAGATGTGATCGCTGCTGCGGCTGAAAAAGCCGATGAAATGCTGCAAGATACCCTGCAACGTGCCAAAGAACTTAAACGTACGGCTACCAGCGATATGCAGCAACGCTCGAGTGCCTTAGAGGAACTGCAAAAACTACGCAAAGATGTGCAGAAGAAAGTCAAGCCCAAAGCACCACCTCCGGTAGCGCAAGGCTCAAAAAAGCTCGAGCCGGGCGCAGTTGTTTACGTAGAAGACTACGATGCCGAAGGGCCAATTGTCGAACTGCGGGGTCAAAACCTCATCGTGCAACTTGGACTCTTAAAAGTAGAAGTGCCCAGACGCGGCGTCAAACTGGTGAAATCTCCTGAACCTCCAAAAGCCAAAGCCAGTTCTTATGTCTCCCCTAGCCGCTTTGAAGAAGAGCTAAATATCCGCGGTGAACGTGTAGAAGAAGGGCTCGAGAAAGTCAGAGACTTTATCATGGTAGCCCAGTCCCGCAAAGCTGGCAAAATAAGGATATTACATGGCAAGGGTACCGGCGCTCTGCGTGATGCCGTCAGAAATTACCTGAAAAATGAAAAGCGTATAGAGCGCTACGAAGATGCCGTTCCCTATGAAGGCGGACATGGCGTTACGGTTGCTTATCTAAGAAACTAGAACCCTCTCAAAAAAGAACTGAGCACATTTGGGTGCTCAGTTAGGCAAGGGAGGTAGAATGAAGGGGAAATCTTAGGTATTTGGTGAACCCGTTTCGTCGGTAGCGGGGGGAGTTATATCAGGATTAGCATTATCTGGGCCAAAATGACCGTGGCCCCGGTGCATTCCTGGTCCAAAACCACCAGGACCTGCATTACCAGGACCAAAGCCCCTTTGACCATATCCGGCTTGCCCCATAAAGGCATCCATGCGGTCTTTCACTTGACTTAGATCAACAGTACGCTCCTGAGCGCTGGTATTTATGGTGACATAACTGGCACTCGCAGCAGCTTCCTGGAAAGCATTATCAAAGGCGAGTTCGCTGTCAGTTCCTGCGGTGAAACTAAGTGTTGTTGTAGCAGTGGCACCCTCTTCTGGATTGCCATCATAGAAAAGGGCTTCTAAAGTGCTGCCTTCGGTTAAACCACGAAGGGGTACACCACGAAAACCAAAGCCCTTAGCAACTGCTGTATCTGTACCTGCGAGTTCAATGGTACGACTTTGCTCACTTACTTTTACCGTGGCAAAAGCAGCAGTTTGCATAGCTTCACGAACGTTTTGAGCAAAGCTGACTTCGCTATCGTTACCAACCGTTAAGCTATAGCTACTTAGCTCGGTGCCACCCTGGGCTGGTTCCGCATCATAAAAGATGACATCTACTGTGCTGCCTTCTGTGAGCATGCGGTCTCCCCTAGTAGCTAACCCGGGCATAAAACCAAAGCCACCGGGGCCTCCCTGCATGCGGTCAAAGCCGCCAGGGGCACCGCGCATGCCGTGCTGAGCAAGTAACGGCGTATCTGCGGGAGTATCGGTACTTTGCTGCGCACCTACCAGAGCAGCACCGCTAAGGAGTAGTCCAGAAGTTGCAGCCACAATGAGTCCTTTTTTGAGACGAGTTTTCATGTTTGTTCCTTTCCTTTAGGAAGGCATTGATTACCTTCTGAACTAAGTTTGTCAGACTTGGTTTTAGAGACTATCTGTAAACTGTTTAGATTTTGTTTGATTCTCAAGGATGCTAGTTGGGGAGGAAGTAGGCTTAACATAATCTTATATAGGGATTGTCAAGATTCTTGACTTACATCCAAATGAATAAAACCTGCTACCATACCCTGATTATGAACCGAATGCACGGAACTACCATTGTGGCTGTCCATAAGGATGGCGTCTCTGCCCTCGCTGGTGATGGGCAGGTTACCCTCGGCGATACCATTGTAAAAACCTCAGCGATAAAAGTGCGTGCGCTGGCTGATGGCGCAGTATTAACAGGCTTTGCTGGTGCTACTGCAGACGCTTTTACTTTACTCGAGAAATTTGAAAGTTACTTATCCAGTTCAAAAAACAATCTGCTAAAAGCCTCCGTTGATATGGTCAAAGAGTGGCGGACCGACAGGGTCTTGCGCAATCTCGAGGCCATGATGATCGTTGCTGACAGCGAGCGCATTCTGATGATTTCTGGGGTTGGCGATGTTGTCTCTCCGGATGATCAGGTAGCAGCTACTGGCTCCGGAGGCCCCTACGCTCAGGCAGCAGCCATCGCTCTTTTAAAAAACACGGACATGAGCGCCGAAGACATTGCAAGAAAAGCTATAGAGATTGCTGCCAGTATTGACATTTATACCAGTGGCAATGCCACCGTTTTGACAGTAAGTGATAACGATGAAGAAACTGAAGCTACCGAGGATGAAGAATGAGTACCGCTGATGCCATTATAAAAGCTGCGGCTGGCTTAACCCCGCTGCAAATCGTCGAACAACTTGACCAGCATATTATCGGTCAGAACAAAGCCAAACGCTCGGTAGCTGTTGCCCTGCGCAATCACTACCGCAGGCGACAACTCACAGATGAGTTGCAGGCAGAAGTCACCCCAAAAAATATCATTATGATTGGGCCAACCGGGGTCGGTAAAACAGAAATTGCCAGACGCCTTGCTAAACTTGCTAAAGCTCCTTTTATCAAGGTTGAAGCGACCAAGTTTACTGAAGTCGGCTATGTCGGGCGCGATGTTGACTCGATTGTACGTGATCTGGCCCAGGCTTCTTATGCCATGGTCGAAGCCGAGAAAAAAGAAGAAGTTGCCGAGCGCGCTGCCAAAGCTGCAGAAGAAAAGCTTCTGGACGTTTTGCTACCTGGAGGAAGCCAGGAGGGTCGCGACAAAATGCGCGACCTCTTAAATGCAGGCAAGCTTGAGGAACGCATGGTTGAAATTGAAGTCAAAGATGAAAAGCCCAGTATCGGTGTCATGATGCCTGGCATGGAAGAAATGGGCATGAACTTGCAGGACATGCTAAAAGGCGTTATGCCCAGCAAAAAAGTACGGCGCAAAACCACCGTCAGCGATGCAAGAAAAGCCCTCGAGTCCGAAGAGGCTGAAAAACTGATCGATCATGATGAGGTTGCCCGTGAAGCGCTTTACCGCGCTGAAAATCAGGGCATCGTTTTTATTGATGAAATTGACAAGATCGCCAGTGAGGAAGGCACACGAGGCGGTGACGTTAGTGGTGAAGGCGTGCAGCGCGACCTCTTACCGGTGGTTGAAGGTACGCAGGTCAATACCCGCTATGGGCAAATGAAAACGGACCATGTGCTTTTTATCGCCGCAGGCGCGTTTAGCGTGGCAAAACCAAGCGATCTCATTCCTGAGTTACAGGGTCGTTTCCCCATACGGGTAGAACTCGAGGAACTCTCTGCCAGCGATTTCCAGCGCATTTTGACGCAAACCCAACATTCCTTAACCAAGCAGTACATCGAGCTTTTAAAAGTGGACGGCACCCATCTGGAGTTTACAGAGACAGGCATTGTCTCTATTGCTGAATATGCCGAGCGCGTCAACCGTGAAATTGAAGATATCGGCGCACGCCGGCTGCATACGGTACTTGAAACCGTTTTAGAAGATGTCAGCTTTGGCACCGAACTGGGCAAAGTCAAAATTGACCGTGAGTATGTAGAGCGCAAGCTCGAGGCCATCGTCGAGGACGAAGACTTGAGTAAATACGTTCTTTAAATCTCCGTACAATCAAAAGGGTCTGGCAAACAAAGCTGACCCTTTTTCTTGTTTCTAGCCCATCCGCGAAAAATCCTTAGGGTCTTTGCTTGTCGTGCCAGCGCAGGCTGGCACCCCTGGCCTAGTGGACAAAGAAAATATAGAAAGCAATTAAGTAAATTGGGCTTTTGCTATTTAGCTATGGATTCCAGCTTTCGCTGGGGTGGTGGTATCATCCTGACAGATGGTGCGATTAAGGTATCGTTTGCAAGCCCATCCAGATTCGTTTTTTCTAACCCCTTCGCTGTTTCATCTGTTTACGCTATACCCTTACCTTTGCTGGAATGACGTTAAGGTAGTGAAGCAGCCGGACCTAGACGGTTTTTATCATCTGGAGACCTAAGCTTAGCAACTACTTTATTTTGTTCTGAACTTGCTGTTCGTTAGGGTTGACTTAGCGGAGTATGTAAGGGACTCTCATTGTAGACCTGAAGAATATTCTGCCAGAAATCTTCGACATTATCAAAGCTGGTAAAAATAGCATCATCTTCTACTTTTTCAGGGCTGTAACTCAGCTTGAGCGCCTCATAAGCAAGTTCTTCCTGACCCATATACAAATAGGGCAAGGTTAGCGCAAGAGCGCTGCATTCTGGCGCTGGCGTCCACTCTACGGTTTCAGCCCTGAGAGATAAAAAAAGCTCGAGCGCCCTTGATAGCTCTGCCTGATAAGCCTGCGGATAATCCTGACTGGCAAGCTCATAGACGTCGCCATTCCAGCGCCAGACCACGGTCGGCAAAGGTGACTCGGCATAAGAGCAGTATTCATAAGCCCAGCGGTCATCGCAGCTTTGATACTCGGGTATGCCATCATTATCCAGGTCTTCGGCGACAGCAGGACATTCGGAAAAGGGATGATCAAAGATAACGGCTGCTGGGCTAGAAAGCTCGAGCACCGTGGTGCCAAAGCAGCAGTGCGCACCCCCAGAAAAACTCTGAATTTCTATATCAGGAATACCGTTTTTATTGATGTCGTTATTGTCGGTCTGGGCAAGCTCAATCATGAAATCTTCGGTTTCTATCACTTCACCATCGGGACTTATGGTGCGCAGCGCACGACCCGCAAAACTATCTTTGGAATCCGGTGACCAGAGTTCAAAGGTGTAGCCATTTAGCTCGAGACTCGAGACCAGTTTGACATAAGGACCATAGACAGTATCAGGAAACTCTGGCGGATTGGTCTGAGCAAAAGCGAAGGCAAAGAAAAATATAAGCGCAACTAGGGTTTTCATACCTTGCTTATACCTTAAGCAGCCGGGTAGGGAAAGTGAATTTTTCCTTCGTAAAGGGCGCGCCCCACAATAGCACCCTGTAAACCAAGCTCTTTATAAAGCTCGAGGTCCCGGTCACTCGCCACTCCTCCCCCAGCAATCAGGGTATGCGGAAAAGCTTCGCGCATTTCTTTGACGGGGGCAGCATTTACGCCCAGCATGGTGCCATCACGCGAAATGTCAGTATAAATGACCTGACTTACCCCTTGCTCGAGGCTGCGCTGGGCAAGCTCCGTTGCCTTTATGGTACTTAGCTCGAGCCAGCCTTTAACCGCGACCAGACCGTCTTTAGCATCAATGGAAACCACTACTTTCTCTGTACCAAAATCCTGAACGAGCTTTTCTACTAGCTGAGGCTCTTTGATAGCTACCGTACCCAAAATAACGCGGTCAATCACATCAAGCCAGGCCGCCGCTGTGTCATAGGAGCGTATGCCGCCACCAACTTCAACTCTGGCATTAACCGTCTGGGCAATCTCGCGAATAAGGGCTATATTGTCACCACTACCTAAAGCAGCGTCCAGATCAACCAGATGAACCCAGTCAGCACCCAAACTCACCCAGTGCTGGGCCGCCTCGAGCGGACTATCAAAATAAATGGTTTCTTTGTTGGGGTCGCCTTCAAACAGCCTTACAGCTTTACCTTTTTGAATATCAACACAGGGGATAACGCTAAACATGGGCTTAAGTATATAGTGAGAAGGTCAGGATAAGAGACTTATGCAGATTCTAGAGACCAAACGCTTGCTCTTACGCCACTTTCACCTATTAGATGCCAGTGCCTTAAGAGCAATTTTTGCTGACCCTGAGGTTATGCGTTTCGGTGATGGAGTTCAGACAGATGCCTGGATAAGGGGATGGCTCGAGCAAACCCTGGCTAACTATGGGCACTGGGGTTTTGGGCCCTATGCCCTTGTAAAAAAAGAAAATAGTCAGATAATGGGTTACTGTGGCCTCTTTTACTTCCCTGAACTTGCGGGACAGGCAGAAGTGGAAATTGGCTACCGTCTGGCAAGAAATCAGTGGGGAAAAGGCTATGCCAGCGAAGCAGCTTTAGCGGTACGTGACTATGCCTTTCAGACTTTAAGCATGTCACGGCTGGTGGCGATGATTGATCCGGGCAATCTCGCTTCCCTTGCCGTCGCCAAGAAGTTAGGCATGGTGTATGAAAAGGAGATCCTGCTTGAGGGTTATGACCACCCCGATCATTTGTATGTTCTGGAAACGCCTAAATAATTTTTCTCAAATACTCGAGTAGCATAAACATATTGGGCATTTGTCTAACGCCTGCAGGTTTAGGCTTGCGGTGCCCCACCTGTATGGCTTGCAAACCTGCCCCCAGTGCTCCCTGGCAATCCGCTACAGGATTATCACCAACCATTAGAGTTTCATGAGGTAAAACTGCAAGTTTCTGACAGGCAAGTTCAAAAATCTCTTTATCAGGTTTACGACAGTTAACCTCTGGGTCGCCTGAAATCAAAATGGCAGAGAAATATGTCTCCAGACCCGTTTGCTTTAGGGCAGCACTCTGCATATCAACAGGACCATTCGTAATAACTGCCGTGAGTATAGAGCGACTTTGCAAAAAGTCAAGCAGCTCTAGGCTGTGCTCCGCCACTTCGCAGGTTTGACCATAGTTTTGAATCACAGGTTGAATACGCAAAAAAAGCTGATCAGGAATGTCCAGGCTCGAGCGCTCCAGGGCCACGTGCACCGCTTCTTCGCTGCTGACCACAGCTTCATTAGGCAGAATGTGCGCGAGGGCAGCCTCAAATTTCTGCCTTTGCCAGCCTGTTAAGGCCAGGCTACTGCTTAACTTTGCTAAAACTTCCTGCTGAAAATCCTGATGAGGGCGCAGTAGGGTACCGTCAAGGTCAAA
Organism: Trueperaceae bacterium; assembly: GCA_020431825.1. GTDB lineage: Bacteria > Deinococcota > Deinococci > Deinococcales > Trueperaceae > JAHEBB01. Next base: position 23,934 of record JAGQHN010000068.1, read on the forward strand.
GCAAACAGCCCTAAGCATACTCGAGCCTACCCCTAGACCAGGCAAAAAACAAGATCAGACGAGGAAATAACGTCTGACCAACTTGCGAGAAAACCTTAAAACTAGGCTTTTTGTGCGAGGTGCTCTAAAACGAGTTGCGAAACAGCCTTTAGCGGCTCAGTTACTCCAATATACTTGGCGGCCACGGCATCAAAAAACTGAATCTTGCCGCTTGGGTCAAGTACCTGTTGAATCATCTCAGAGGGAAGCGCATCAGGCAAATCTCGCTTATTGACCTGCACCACATAAGGAATCTCATCCATAGAGAGACCATACTCGCTCAGGTTATCTCTTAAATTGCGCAGGGACTCGGCATTGGCACGGAGGCGATTTGGAGCTGAGTCAGCAACAAAAACAATGCCATCAACACCGCGCAAAATGAGCTTGCGGCTCGAGTTGTAAAAAACCTGTCCCGGTACAGTATAGAGGTGAAAGCGCGTTTTAAACCCGTTGACCTGCCCCAGATCAAGGGGTAAAAAGTCAAAAAACAAGGTGCGCTCATCTTCGGTAGCTAAGCTGACCAGCTCACCTTTGGCTGTACCTGGGATGCTTTCATATATCTTTTTTAAATTGGTTGTCTTGCCGGACATGCCGCAACCGTAATAAACAATTTTAAAATTGATTTCCCTTGCGGAAAAATTGATTGTACTCATTATTTACTGGGTCCAAAAAGCCCATCAATCAGGGCTCGAGTCGAATTTTGCCAGTTCTCATCAAAGTTCATAGTGGGGGCTTCGCCTTTGCTTTCACTTAGAATGGTCTGTATTTCAGTCACAGCCTTCTTGGTAAACATTTTAACTCTACCTAAGGCCGCCGTGGTATCAAACAGCGTTACAAGGAGCGCAGTATCATCAAGCTCTTCGACGTACATACCCACACGGTCACCCTGCTGAATCATTTCTTTAAACCCGGTTTCGCCAAAGAGTTTGGCAATGGCCAGGTTAGCAGAGTAGTTTGATGCAATAAGTGTTGCTAAAGAATCAAGCGAAGGCGGCTTGGGCGCCCAAAGCGCTTTATTATGGGCAATCACAAAGCCCTTTAAATCAACAATTAATACGTACTGCGCGTGGCTTTTGGCAAGCAAATCATCCAGTAAGGCATCTACCTTTTCAAAGGACTCACCATAAAGCTCGAGAGACGGTTGCAACATAAAGGGGAGTATAGCACCACCACTCTTACAGAAAATGCAAGGTTTTCCACGTCTGAATTTAAGTGAATTCGTTAGGAAACAATTCTCATAAGAATGCCATTAAAACCACTCATTCTGGCCTAAAAGGGTAGATATGCAGGGGTTACGCATGTAACAGTCTAGATAGTGTCGTCAAATTACTTTAGCCCAGATGTCGATGGAAGTGGTCTATTTGAACAGACACTCCAACTATAAACTAAGCAGCTAAATTCTCCAAGCTGCAGTCAAGCTGCTGACTATTAAAAAAGTGTTCAAAGCTCAAAGGGGTTCGGTAATCCAGTGAGCTGTGGATTCTGGCACGGTTGTAGTAGATCTCAATGTAATAGAAAATTGCTGCCCTAGCTTCATCTCTAGTTTTTAATGTTGGCTTAAGGTAGATCAGCTCTTTTTTGAGGGTTGCCCAAAAGCTCTCAATCATAGCCGCTGTTCGTTCCAGACCCAAGTAAATCGGGTCTTCACGAGCGCTCCTGTGCCTCAAGGGTGTTCAATAACGGCATTATCCAAACAAGCACCTTTAGCGGTAAAACTAGCCTGAAAGCCATGAGCTGAAAGTTTTCTCTGAAAAGCATAGCTAGTGTATTGAGCACCTTTGTCATTATGATGAATAAGACCTTTAGGCAGCTTCCTGTGGGTGATTGCCATATTAAGGCAATTGATTACTAGCCCAGTTCTCATATGATCTGCCATCGCATAACCCACAATCCTTTTAGACAGCTGGTCCAGGTAGTGGCCCAACAAAGACTGATAGACTAAGGGATGGTCACAAGAATCATTCAGTGCTATCACTGTGGTAGTGAGGACATAGTCAAGAATGGCAAAGCAAGGAATGGGAAAAAGCGGTACTACTGTAAGACGTGTAAACAAGCGAGTCGAGAAAATCCAGATCATGGCTATAGTGAAGCAAGGAAAGAAGAGATTCTAAGAGCGTATCGAGAACGACCCAGTATGCGTGGGATAGCCCGAATCTTTTGCATCAGTCGTAACACCTTAGCCAGCTGGTTAAAAAAGCCAAAACGCTTCCTCCCCTTGAAAAAACCCTGGTTCAACCTGAGGAACCTGAAGCCGTTAGGCTCGAACTCGATGAAATCTGGTCTTTTGTTAGAGCTAAAGCAAACAAACGCTGGAAAGAGCCTATCTGAATGGTCGAGCTTTAATGCTCTGCCAATGGCACGGCTTCTTTCCCTTACCTCCCTTAACATACAAGCCAATGGCAAGTTCAATGAATCACCAGCGGCCAGCAATCAAAGATGATACCTCTGGCTGAAAAGCTTCTTTGGTTCGCACTTTGTAGTCAGACTTTGCAGTTTGTCGCTTCTGTGATTGGGGGGCGAGGTATAGCAACATGCAAGCTGCTTTGGCGCAATATCCCAGACAGCTTCAATAAAGGTCTTTGCTTCACTGATTTTTGGGAAGCTTATCAAGCTGTCATTCCTGAACAGCAACACCAAGCCGTAGATAAACAATCAGGTCTCACCGCTCATGTCGAACGATTTAACAACACCATCAGACAACGACTTGCTCGTTTTGTTCGCAAATCCTTATCCTTTTCTAAATCTGACCACA
>JAGQHN010000069.1 GCA_020431825.1 Trueperaceae bacterium
CAAATCTAAAACGGCTCTGGCTGCAGTCTGAATTTTCTCAGGTCTGGCATTTCTATGCCCACCACTGCTATAGCCAACCACAGCGCGATTTTGCTTGTGAAGCATTTGGGTAGTTAGGTTTCCGGCTCCCTCAGGGGCAGTATGCCCAAACACCACGAGTCTGCCAAAATTGGCCAGACAATTCATGCCCAGTTCACTGGTTTTCCCAGCAATCGAATCACAAATAAGATCAACACCCCTGCCATCCGTCAAATCATTAATAGCATGATCAAAAGTCTGGTCACGGTAATTAATGACCTCATCGGCACCCAAATTCCTGGCAACTTCGGCCTTTTCATCACTGCCTACGGTTGCGTAGACCTTGCCTGCCCCCAAACTTTTTGCCAACTGTATAAGACAGCTTCCAACGCCACCCGCAGCCGCATGGACGAGAACCGATTCACCAGCTTGCAAACGTCCTGCCAGCGTTAAAACGTTGTAAGCGGTTATCAAAATGCCAATACCCGTAGCCTGTGCAAAATTAACAGCATCTGGCAGGGCAAAACAAAGCCCTTCATCGGCAATAACGTAGTCTGCATAGGAACCACCTGAGGTATAAGCAGCAACCCGGTCTCCAGGCTTAAAGCCTCTTACCTCATCGCCAATAGCCTCTATAATGCCCGAGGCGTCTAGTCCTAGAATTTGTGGCAAGCCGGGTTGCCCATATCCACCACGTCTGGTCATAATGTCAGCGAAATTGACACTGGTAAAAGCGGTTTTTATAAGAACCTGACCCTCTGAAGGTTCTGGTTTTGGCCAATCTTGATAGCTTAAAACGTCAGGGGTTCCAAATGTATTTATGACAACAGCTTTCATAGGGATCCTTGGAAGGGGAAAGTCAGGGCTCGAGCAAAGCGCTTAAAACTTCTTCGGTACTGCTGGCTCCGCCATCTTTAAACTTAGTCATGCGGCTATAAACCTCCTCAGCTGCATGATGAAACCCGGCAGGCAAGCCTGCCCCGGCAAAGGTTGCAGCAATCTCATTCATTTCCCCGGCAAAGCGCCAGGCTTTTGGGGCTGTGCCTGAAGCTGCACCGTCTGAACGGGCTGTTAACTCAGGTAATGAGATTGACCATTCAGAAAGTAGGGCCTGTTCTATACCTGAGGCTTTGGCGAGTGCCCGGACATTAAGTAAAAGTGCAGAGCTACCTTTGGTCCAGGCAGCGTAGGCCATTTTGAGGCTCGAGGCAGCCGTTACTTCCCCTTCTAACGCAACAGCGTCGACTACCGAGTCTTTAAAAAGCTGGGCGATCTCGCTGGCTTTTTCGCCCGATAGGTAAAGTCTCGTTGTGCCAGACTTGTGAGCAGGTGGGCCAATAATCCCTCCATCAACATAGGTGACCTTGGCTTTAGTACAGAGCTCAGCCATCTGGCTGGCAGTCGCAGGAGAAACCGCATTGGCATCGACATAGATACCTTTAAATCCTGCAGTCAGGCAGCTCTTGACCTGATCAGTTGCAGCACTTGGCGGACAAATGGAAAAGATGATATCGCAGTGATTCACTACTTCCTCAAGTCGTTTAACATCTTTAAGATGGACGTTTTTGGCTCTTTCCATACTTTCCGCTGAGCGGCCTTCCGAGGCCCAAACGACCTCATAACGCCTACTTAAGGCAGCACCGATAGATGACCCCATAGCACCCGGATGTAAAAGACCTAGTTTTGGCTTATCCATAAATCAGTCTAGCCCTTGAGTGCTGCAGGGAAAACGATAAGGGCAACATAAAAACCCTATACCTGAGTAAACTACAGCAAGTACATAAAAGATAAACCAAACCTAAATAGAAGCCGCCTACACTAAGGTTATGACCTTGCAAGAGCTAACAGGTAAAGTAAGTACCGATATGCTATCGGTTTTGGTTGTTGAAGATGAGCTCAGTCTGGCTCAAACCATTGAGCTTTATTTGCGTAAGGAAGGCTATAAGACCGAGCGCGCCTCAGATGGTGAAAAAGCTCTGGCGCTGTGGCGGGCTTTTAAGCCTGATCTGGTGATTCTGGATATTGGCTTACCCAGATTAGATGGGCTCGAGGTCCTAAAACGTATTCGAGCTGAGTCGATGGTGCCTGTAATTATGCTTACCGCAAGGGCAGAAGAAGTCGATGAGCTTCTGGGGCTGGGGCTGGGTGCCGATGACTATATCGTTAAGCCTGCCAGCGCCCGCATCCTGATGGCAAGAGTCAAGAACGTGCTTAAACGAGGCCGCACCGAGGAGCAAAAACAGGTCTTGCGTATTGCGGACATTGAGCTGGATGCCTATGCTGTACAGGTCACCGCTAACGGTCAGGATGTTGGTCTGACACCGACCGAGTTTCGTCTCTTGCAGCATCTTATGCAAACCCCAGGTCGGGCGATCAGTCGGCTCGAGCTGCTGGAAGTGTCCATGCCAGAAAGCGACGCCTATGAAAGAGCTGTTGATATTCATATGACCAATCTGCGCCGCAAACTAAAAGAAGCCGGGGCATCTGACATTATTCATACGGTGAGGGGTCTTGGCTACCGGATTCAGGATTAGGGAAATGATGACAACGTTCCACCCATTAAAAAAGGGCTTATGAACCGCCTGTTTACCCGCATCATTCTGGCAATGGTGATTGTGAGTGCGGTTTCACTTATTGTCATCCCCTTATCGCAGCTGGTTGCTCTAAAGCGGGCATCTGGCGGCTTTGCTCAGGACTTTAGAGCGCTGGTCGAAGAGCGAACTCAACCACCGCCTTTTTACCGCTTTGGTCCCCCTCCGACCAAACTTGATAAAGACAATGAGACATTTACAACTGTACCCGAAGATGGTGAAACGAATCGCAACCACCGCCCACCGTTTGCTCCTGACGGCACCGAAATACAAACTCGAGCCTCTGCCCTGCAAGACCTCAACTTGCGCCTCTTTGACTACTTGAGCAGTTACCGGGCAGCGCAAAGGCGAGGCATTGTCGTTGGCATCAGCATTGCCATTTTGGGCTGCGTTCTTTTAAGTTTGTGGTTAGCACGTAGTTTAGCCAGACCCCTCGAGGCCGTAAGCCTTGCTGCCAATACTCTGGCCAGGGGTAATTTGGCTGCCAGAGTCGCTCTGCAAAACGAAAAAACTCAGCCCAAGGAAACCCGTGACCTAGCACAAAACTTTAATACGATGGCGGCGTCCCTGGAACAACTCGAGGGTGAGCGTAAAGCCATGATCGCCGATATAGCCCATGAACTGCGCAACCCTATCGCCAGCATGCAATTCAGGCTAGACGCCCTGTCAGATGGCCTTATTGATTTTAATGAAGACGAATCAGAACTCTTAAAAGGTCAGTTAGGTCTACTATCACGGCTTATTGAAGACCTGAGAACCTTATCACTGGCAGATGCCGGGCAACTTTCGCTCACTATGGAACGGCTCGAGCTTTACCCCTTACTCGAGCGCATCCTCGAGCATCAAAAGCAAAAAGCCCTGCGTTCCAACGTAAACTTAAGTCTAGAAGCACAAAGTCAGCCCTTGGTCAAAGGTGATGCTCACCGACTCACTCAGGTCATTACCAATTTGCTCGATAATGCTTTTAAGGTCATGCCAGATGGCGGCGAAATCAGGCTGCACTTAAGCACTGAGCAAGATAATGCCGTTATAGAAGTTTTTGATACCGGACCAGGACTCCCCGAAGAACAGCTAGAAACGCTCTTCGATAGGTTTGTCAGTGGACAAAGGCGCGACACCCAGGGCAAAGAGGGCAGTGGTTTAGGCTTGGCTATTGTCAAGACGCTGGTAGGTCTACACGGCGGTGAAGTAAAGGCCGCCAATTATGATAAAGGTGCGGTTTTTAGTATCTACTTGCCGAGGCTCGAGGTTAAGTAGACAGAATTTAACGGAACACCTATTACGCTTAGTTAGGCTTTACCCTCCTACTGACAATTGGCTTCCAATCTCGTCTTAAAAGCCCATATACCCATGAATCAGAAACCTCGCCATTTACAATACAATCTTCTCGCAAAGTGCCTTCTAGCACAAAGCCAAGTTTTTCCAGTACACGGGCAGATGCTCTGTTTCGAGTATCAGCCTCAGACTGAACACGGTTTAAATCCAAAGTGTCAAAGGCCCACTGCAACACTGCCCCCGCAGCCTCGGTAGCAAAACCCTGACCCCATGCTTTGTCATTGAGACAATAACCAATCCCTGCACTGCGAAACTCCGGGGTCCATTTAAAAAAGCCACACCAGCCAATAAATTCACCATCAGATGAACGCTCAATGGCGATACGAACACCACTGCCTTCTTGTGCCATCTCTTTACAGCGTTTAATGAAACGCTCTGCCTGCGCTCTTTCCTGCCAGGGCGGTGCGTCCCAGTAGCGCAAGACATGTGGGTTACTTTGCAACGCAAAAATGTCATCCGTATCAGCTTCTGTGAAAAGGCGTAGAAGCAAGCGAGCAGTGTGTAATGTTGGGGTTAATAAAGACATTTGATTAAGCTTAACGTCCCACAGGAGTAAAAATAGAGTTTGAGTTGCGTTTTGCTATGACTTACTTACCTATTGAAAGTTTGGAATCGCCGAATTTGTGTCCCTTGCAACGAGACTCGTTAGCATGAAAGGTAAATAATTTTCCACAGCAAAGAGTAATTGACCTTTAAATAAAATATCCTAATACCTCTCAATCTTTCCAAGTTTCTGGAAGTCCGAGCAATTGTGAAAAATGCACTCCATCAACCCACTGCATTTCACTTCCAATAACATAGGCATGGTTGAATTGTTTTAATTCTTTAGGTACTGGGAAATTGCTCCAAGGGTTTAGATACAGAGTATTTTGCTGCGCCATAATATTCCACAAATTTATATTATTAAAAACCCAAACTCCGCTAACTCTTCTATATTGTGGACCCTTAGAACCAAACCAAGCACCGTTAGCAGCTCTATTCATCTGAGGTTCGTTTCCAGGATTTGCGGCATCTACGAAAAATTCCTCTTCTCCGAATAGTGCTTGCATCTCATCAATTCGATCTAAAAAAGGTGACGCGGTATTGACAGCAATAATAAATGGCTTAGTAAAATCACCATATCTTCCAGCTTTTGTAAGTATTGCCTTTCTAAGTGATTGCCAATCACTAATCCACTTTGGTTCATCTGCTCTATGCCCAATAATTCTCTGCCCTTTTCCACGTCTCTCTGGCTTAATGGGTATAGCTTTAAATTTAATTTGCCAACCATCATGCTCCCAAAGCATCGTGGGAATTTCCTTATAACCGTTCTCCTCTACTTCTTTAGCCACAATATCTGGATCTAAACTATTTAGCCATCGCGTAAGCTGTGGCCGCAATATTTTTGCAGAGGGTTGAGTTTTGGGATTGCCCTTTTCTTCAATACCTATAAAAAAATTTTGCGTGTTGAGTTTTTCGATTTCCTGAAAAACTACGTTTTTCATTCGCTCTGAAGATACCTCTGCTGCACTGTCATCAGTTGCTATTACTGCTTCAAGATAGCATTCTTCGCCATTAGGCAACTTTACTAAAAAATCTGGTCGTTTACCTGAACCATTTTCTGGGTCAGGATGTATTTCCAGCTTTCCACCCAAATTACTAATAAGTGCAAACAATACGATTTCAAAAATCGCCGAGTTAAAATTAATTTCATTCCCCGATGTAATTCTTGATATAAGTTCATTTGCTTCTTCACTAGATACTCGAGAAATCCACTTATTCAAAAAGGCTCGTATATTTTCAGCTTCTTTCCTAGCAGATCTTTCTAAAAATTGGTAATTACTCTCAGTATAGGTCTTTGGCCCCGTATATTTGCGTTCCTTATTTTCAAATAACATCGAATTCATCTTGAGTTCTAACTACGAATCAAAACCCCAAATCCTCATTCTTCGAGCGTATAAACCGCTCAAATACATCCTCTTCTTCCTCTTTTTCTTCCTCATCAAGAAGCTGAAAAGGGGGTAAAGGCATATTGTCAAAAAGGGGGACTTGCTCGCTCTCTGGTTTGCGTTTGGGCGTTTCCTGCTTTGTCGTTACTACTTGAAATCTGGGCTGCCTGATTTCAGCTTCTGAAGCCTCGAGCTCCTCTGCCTGGTTAACATGAGAGTGGGTTTTGGTGACCACAGCCTGTACTGGCGGGGCATTGGGTGTGGGTATTTGGGGGTTTGCATTTAAGCCCCTTACCTGATTATTGGTCAGGCGGTGCTTAAGTTCATCTTTAGATTTTTGCTCTTCTCGCCCTTTTACCCTTTGTGGGTAGACCACACTGTTATAAACACTTGGCTTAAGACCAGTTGCCGTCTGCGTTTGCTTTTGCGGGCTTGGGGCACGTCGTTCATCATCGTTATCTCTGGTGACTCTTGTCCGCCTCGAGTTAATCACAACATGGGGCGTTCTGAGGGTTAGTAAGGACCAGAGTAAGAAAATAAGCGCTGTGGCCGCCAGAAAAAGCAACAAGATGAGGACAATGAGAGGCGAAAGCGTCATAAATGACAGTATACTCGAGGACTGGCCTCAGGGTCACTAGCCAATCAAACTCTTTAGCAGCTCCGGGTCAATATTGCCCCCACTTATAAGCAGCACGGTTTTTCCCGGCTTTAGTTTTATATCTGCTTCACCACGCTGCATTTTGTGAAAAGCTGCCAGCGTCAGAGCACCTGTTGGTTCGACAACCACTTTGGCCTCATTGACATACCAGCGCGTAGCCTCGAGTATTGCCTCTTCACTTACGGTTACAAAACCATGTACTCGTTTTTTAATGATCTCAAAGGTGTAATGCCCTAGCTCCTGCGTGCGCACACCATCGGCAAGGGTGCGAGCGGTATCTTGTGCTGACCAGCTAAGCCGCTGTTTTTTATAGAAAGATTCAGTCGCGTCTGCCGCCAGTTCAGGTTCAACCCCAATAATCTGCGCCTTAGGGCATAACTCACTTATGGCTAAAGTTATACCTGATAGTAACCCGCCACCACCCGTACAGACCAGAATATTGGCAAGATTAGGCAAGTCTTCAGCGATTTCCAGACCTGTGGTTCCCTGTCCAGCTATAATCCAGGGGTGGTCAAAAGGAGGCACCAGCGTATAGCCGCGCTCATCAACAAAATACTGCGCTGCCGCCTGACGCTCCTGGCTCGAGCTGCCACAGCGCACCACTTCTGCCCCCCAGGCCTTGGTTCTTTCGACCTTTATAGCAGGGGCTGCCTCTGGAATGGCAATGGCTGCCGGTACTCCAAAAAGATGGGCAGCGCAGGCCAGACCCTGAGCATGGTTGCCACTCGAGGGTGCTGTCACTCCTCTCTGCCGAGCCTCAGGCTCCATGGAGGCCAAAAAGTTATAGGCCCCACGAAATTTAAAAGAGTTGGTTCGCTGGAAATTTTCAGCCTTGGCATAGACTTCGGACTCGAGCCCTAAACGTATGAGCGGCGTACGGTAAGCCTTCTCAGCAATGCGCGCTTGCGCTATCTGTAAATCAGCAAAAGTAGGAGACTGCATACGACAGCATAACCAAAAATTTAGCTGCGCACTGCTTTAAAGATATTTTTTAAAAAACAGCTTTGGCTGGCGTTATATCAATGGCGCCCTCTGTAATAAGCTGGGTCAGCACAATTTTCACATCTTCAACGCTCCAACTCAGGTACATTGCAATGTCTCGAATGCTGCGCCTATTGTCAATCAGCTTAAAGACAATGACCCGGCGGTCTTCATGCTGTGTTTGCGTACGGATATAACCCCCTCCACGCCCAACAACTTGATTGCGCACCTTTGAATCATAAGGCCCCTGAATGCCCAGGTTTGACTTTAACCTTATAGGGATATCCATAAGATTGGCATTAAGCGCTTTTTGCTTTGAAGATTGAAGTGAATTAAGCCTTACTGCATCTTTTTCAGCAGCATGACCTCCGCGGCTTGCGGCACTTTGCAGCGTGCGATTATCCTCAGTGGGAGCTTTTCCCTGATCTTTTATAAGCTTGCGCCAATCAAGGGAGATATTTACACTTCGACCAGGCGCGCTGTCTTTAGGATCATAGGTATACATACCCTTGGTCCAGGCCAGAAGTTTGCTAACCAGTCTTAGACCTGACTCACCAGAAAGGCTCGAGCCTTTCGTCGGATCAACGATGGTCAGCTCTGTATGAATGATAGTGCCAAACTCCAAAAAAAGCTTAACTATATCAAAATCGCGTATGAGCAAAAGAGAGCCAGAGCTTTTGTTATCTGCTAGTGTGGCAAGTAATTCAGCAACCCTTCCTTGCGTAATAGAACCACTGTTTGCTGTCATGACTTGTCCTTATAAACTTGGATCCGCGATATATGCCTGCTCACCGTGGGCGGCAATATCAAGACCTTGTAGCTCACGTTCAGCACTACTGCGCAGCGGATTGATGAGGTCAACAAGTTTGGCAATAATCAGGGTAGCAATGAAGGTAAAAATAATTACCGAGGCAACACTGATTAGCTCTATAACAAACTGTTGCGGATTGCCAAAGAGTAAACCATCAGCTTTGTTTCCCCAAATTTCCTGAGCAAATACCCCGGTAAGTAGCGAACCTGTAATTCCGCCAACACCGTGGGAAGCGAATACGTCAAGACCATCATCAATACCCGAACGGGAACGCCAGAGCAAAGCAAAGTAGCTAGGAAATGCCGCAATTGATCCAATCAGCAGAGCTGAGGTAGGCGAAACAAAGCCCGAAGCTGGCGTAATCGCAACACAGCCGACAATGATTGCCGTTGCCATGCCTATTGAAGTAATACGGCGTGAACGACTGGCATCAAGTAGCAGCCACATAACCATAGTTGCAACGGGTGCTAAAAAAGTATTAACAACCGCCAGAACAGCAGTATTATTTGCTGCTAAGGCACTACCCCCATTAAAACCAAACCAACCCAGCCAAAGAAAACCTGTCCCTAAAAGGGTAAACGGAACCGAGTGCGGCGCAATCAAGGGACTACCATAATCTTTACGCTGACCCAGGGCAAGTGCCAAAACCAGACCTGCAACCCCAGCAGTAATGTGCACAACTGTGCCCCCGGCAAAGTCCATAACACCCATTTTTGCCAGGAAACCACCGCCCCATATAGAATGGGCAACGGGAGCATAGACAAAAATACTCCACAGGGCAATAAACAAAAGATAAGAAGAAAAGCGCATGCGCTCGATGACAGCCCCCGAGATAAGCGCAGCAGTAACAATGGCAAATGTACCCTGATATAAGAAAAAGAGTAAGTCAGGAATGTTGGCAAAACTTGACTCAAAGCCCACGTTCTTTAAAAGTACATAACGAAAATCCCCTAGCCATGGGTTTTCCCCTCCGAAAACTAGGCTAAAACCAATAAGCGCCCACGCCATCCCAACGACACCAATGGCGCCAAGGCTCATCATAATCGTATTAACGACGTTTTTATGCCTAACCAAACCCCCATAAAAGAAGGCCAGTCCTGGTATCATCATAAATACCAGAACACTCGCAAATATCAAGAATACAGTGTCCATAGATTAAATTTCTCACCTTTCGTTTCAACATAGTTCTGTAGAAATAAATAGAAAACGTTATGCCCTTGCCTGAGTACAAGCAAATTTAAAAGCAGTTTAATCCTCAGTCCATAACCACTTCGCGCAAGCTGAAAATGAAGGCTATTCAGCTCGAGAGTACTTAGTTAAAAGTTATACTTAGCGAGATATCACAAATTTCTTACATAACCGTACAGGGCCCAGCCGGATGTTGACAAAACCTCAGAAAGCTTGGCTTTAGTGCCTTCTGGTCAGACAAAATTTTTCACTGCAGAACCTATCCGAGAAACTCGATCAAAGAGCATTCCAGAAATGAGTACTAAAGCTTCTAATAGACGCGTACATCCTGTCTAGGACAGTCTTTCAAGCCCCCTCTGAGAGTTTTAAAGAAGGGCAAAAAATCTGTCTAAAGTTCTTTTAAGCCCTAGGGCAACTATGTTTATCTACACAGTCATCCCTTATTCGGCACAGGGCAAAAGTGGGATTCTTTTTGCAAAACAAACGGAAAATGTGTGATGGAGAAACTTCTAGCTTAATAAGACTTTTTCTTCTCTGCAAAAGGCACATGACTTCTACCATGACTCCGCTTAAAGCGCTTTGCCAGCTCGAGCTCCGTAAGCACCAGCGTGGTTGGTCTGCCATGCGGGCAGGCCCAGGGCGTATGACAATGGCGCAGTTGATCTAACAGCACTTGCGCCTGCGCGCCACTCAGGCTATGCCCTGCCTTAATCGCCGGTAGACAGGCTAATCTCCCTAAAATCTGCCGCCAGGCTTGCTTTAGCGTTTCATAATGCAGCGCCTCTTTTACCACCTCTGCCAGAAGCTGACTATGCCCAGCTAAAAAGGCAGGAACCGTGCGAAGCCGCCACTGCATACCCCCAAAAGGCTCGAGCCTGAAGCCCAAGTGCTCGAGTTCGGCCTGCCGCGCCTCTAAATGAGCCACTTCTTCCTGACTTAATGGGATGAGTTCAGCATGACCTAGTTCAATGGCTGGCTCGGTCTGATAACGCAATTCCAGTTCTTCAAACAGGATGCGCTCATGCGCTGCATGCTGATCGACAATCCAGAGCTTGCCGTCAGCTTCTGCCAGCAGGTAAAGCTCCTGATAGGTACCCAGATGTTTTAATTCAGGAAAACGGTGTCTTGGCGCTGTGCTTAAGCCCTCACTGGGCTCGAGCCCCGGTAAGGCAGGGGCCAGCGGATGCCCTGACAGGGTATGTTCAAAAGCTGCTTGCAGAAAACCAAGCACCTGCTCCTCATGCATAAAGCGCACACTGCGTTTGTCGGGTGCGGTATTTACCAAAACCTCGGCAGGTGACAAAGTCAGATTTAAAACCCCCACCGGATAGTGACCTATCGGCAAAAGCTCACCGTAAGCCGCTAAAACAGCCCTGGTCCAGCGCTCCTGCCAGGCAATCGGTCGACCATTGACCGCCAGCATGAGTCTGTCTCGGCGTGGACGGGTCAGCTCAGGTCGTGATATAAGCCCTTCAAGACAAAAACCCTCCTGCGAAAAATGTAAGGGCAACAAGCGATTAGCCGTTACTGGTCCCCAGAAGAATTTAACGGCCTCGCGAAAATTACCGCCAGCGTAGTGCCAGCGCAAATTACCATCAGTAAGGAGCTTCAGTTTTAACCCTGGATAGTGCAGCAGATAGTGGCTGAGCAGCTGGCTGATTTTGCGCAATTCTTCGGCAGCTGGGTCTAAAACCTGCTGACGTGCAGGTAAATGATCAAAAAGTCCGGTAACCTCAACTCGAGTCCCACTGGGGGCAGGGTGCTCTTCTAAGAAGCTTTCACCTGCATGCGCATAAAGACTGGCACCCCCAAGCTGAGTACTGGGGCGACTGCTCAGTTTGACTCTGGCCGCGTGCTGCAGGGCATAAAGACCCTCACCACGAAAGCCAAGCGTCGTTATCTGACTGAGTGACTCGAGCTTTGAGGTGCGGTGCTGCTCTACCGCTAAGGGTAAATCCTCCAGGGAAATACCAGAACCATTATCGGTTAAGATGATGCTTTTTATACCGCCCTCTTGCAGCTCGAGTTCAAGACGATTAGCGCCAGCGTCCAGGGCATTATCCAGCAGTTCTTTAACCACATCAACGGGCGCAGTCACGACTTCGCCAGCAGCAATCTCGCGAATGAGTTCGGCGGAGAGAGCTTTAATCATGCAGCTTTGACTCCTCTGGCTAAGTCCTGTAACTGATGTAATAGTGTCAGTGCCTCGAGCGGTGAAAGGCGACTTAAATCATGGCTTAAGAGCTCATTTATAAGTTCCTGTCCCTGATGCTGCTGACTGCTGCTAAGGCTATGAAAAACCGCTTGAGCACGGCTCAAAACCTCCTGGGGTACACCTGCCAGTTTGGCAACCTCGAGCCCATAACTTTTGCTGGCAGGCCCGGGCAATACCTGATGATAAAAAACCAGTCCATCGGCCTCTTCCTTGGCAGCCACGTGATAGTTGCGAGCACAGGCCAGATTACTCACCAGCTGGGTAAGTTCAAAATAGTGGGTAGCAAAAAGCGTATAGGCTCTCACATGATGGTGCAAATGCTCTATAGCGGCCCAGGCTAAAGCAAGGCCATCATAGGTACTGGTTCCTCGCCCAATCTCATCGAGCAAAATAAAGCTGTGCTCATCGGCCTGCTGCAAAATGCGCGCTAACTCGCTCATTTCAACCATAAACGTGCTGCGCCCGCCCGCCAGATCATCATTGGCACCAATACGAGTATAAATCCGCTTAAAGAGCGGCAACCTGGCCTCTTCGGCAGGTACAAAAGAGCCTATTTGCGCCATCAGGCAGATCAGGGCTTGCTGCCGCAAATAGGTAGACTTACCACTCATATTTGGGCCAGTAAGCAAAATAAAGCGCTCTGCTGGCGTCATTTGTATATCATTGGCGATAAAGCGGCTAGTTCTTTCAACCACAGCGTGGCGTCCCCCCCGAATCTTAAGTTCGGCAGTTTCAGAAAAGTCTGGTCGGCAGTACTGCGCCCGGGCAGCCACTTCAGCCAGACTGGTATACACATCTAACTCGGCCAGCACCATGGCAAGGTCTCGCACCCGCTCGCTGTAGGTCACCAGTTCACTCCGAAGAGCGTCAAAAACATCGTATTCCCGTTTTTTGCTCGTCTCGGTGGCGCGCAGGATTTCTCGTTCCTTATCGCGCAGATCGGGTCTTGTGTAACGCTGCCGATCTTTTAGCGTTTGCACCGCGCGGTAACTTTGAGGCACTTCATCATAGTAGGGCCGTGTGACTTCCAGATAATAACCAAAGACGCCATTAAAGCCAATTTTTAGGGTGGGGATGCCGGTACTTTCGCGCTCGCGCAACTCGAGTTCGGCAATCCACTGACGTCCTTCGTTGACTGTTTTTCTTAACGCATCCAGTTCGGTGTCAAAACCATCTTTGATAAGCCCACCCTCAGTGATTTTTTGCGGCGGCTCATCGCTTAGTGCTGCCTGAATATGCTGCTCGAGTTCTGAAAAATCTGGCATACGGCCTGCCAAATTCAGCAAAATAGTTTCCTGTCTGGCCTCGAGTTGTTCTCTAAAAAGCGGTACCAGACTGAGACTGCGGGCCAGCGCCACCAGGTCTCTGGCACTTGCTCTGGTGGCGCTAAGTCGGGTCGCCAGACGTTCTAAGTCATGCATTTTAAAAAGGGCCTTACGCAAATCCTGACGCAAAACACTGTCATGCACAAAGGCTTCAACCACATCTAAGCGCTGCTCTATAAGTTCCTTGTCCAGTAACGGATGTCGTAACCAGGCCTTGAGCAATCTACGTCCAGGGGCAGTACGGGTATCGTTAAGAACACTAAACAGTGTGTGACTCTCTGGGCCAAGATTGGCTTCAAACACTTCCAGGGTAGCCAGCGCCACTTCATCAAGCTGCATATAGGCCCCAGGGTCATAGCGGCTAAAGCGGGTCACCTGGGGCAAGCTGCCCTGCTGGGTTTCCAGCGCGTATGCCAGCACTGCACCTGCCGCCCGGCAAAGCGCAGTTGCCTCGAGGCTTTCAGGCAGTTGCCCAAATTGCTTTTGCAAACAGGTTTCCGCCTCTAAAGGGTCAAAACGGCCATAACTGAGCATGACAGGAAAACGCTGGGAAAAGGTCTCTAACTGACTCTCGAGTTCAGGTGCTAAAAGAACTTCTGCTGGACGGTAGCGCTTTAATTCATCAAAGAGTTGAGACTTGCTAAAGACTTTGGTGCCGCGAAACTCCCCTGTTGAAATATCTAAGAGTGCAAGGCCGTAGCCATCTCCCGTGGCAACCGCAGCCAGATAATTGGCATCGGCTTGCAGTAAATTTTCTTCCGTGATGGTGCCGGGCGTTATGAGCTGAGTGATATCCCGCTTCACCAGCCCCTCAGCCATTAAGGGGTTTTCTACCTGATCGGCAATCGCCACGCGAATACCCTGTTCCAGGAGCCTCTCAACATGGCTGTCAACTGCACGAATGGGAATGCCTGCCATCGGTGTTACAAAATGATTACTGCTTTTATGCGTCAGGATAAGCCCCAAAGCTCTAGCTAAACGCTCGGCATCTTCACCAAAACACTCGTAAAAATCTCCCACTTGAAAAAGCACCAGATAGTCTGGATAGTTTTCTCTTAAGTCAACATATTGTTCCAGGAGAGGAGGAAGTGGGCCGGTGCCTTCGCCTTTTAGCTTCATGGTTTGCCTATGATACCCCAGCCTGTCATGAACTCGTCCTCAGTCACCTAACGCTTTGGGGTAGTTACCGCAGTTCTCGGTAAAACTTAAAGCAACTCGCCAAATCTGCTTCACAAATAAAAATCTCCATTACAAGAAGAAATTCGGAAAAAATACGTAGACAATACTTAGCTCGGTGCCTCATTGATAAAAACCCCGCCGCAAGCGGACTGAGTATTTATCCAAATCTCATGAACATCGATCAATACTCGTCTTCTTCGATGCCACCCTTGTTTGTGGCAAGCCAAAAGGAATGCGTTTAGATTCAAACCAAGGCTCGAGGTAGCTCACTAATCTCAAGATGGTCAGAGTTAACTCTGACGAAAGGGCAGAAAATAACTACTTCTTAGTCAATAACCCAAGTCTGGCGAAAAGCTGTAAGGATTCTGTGATACTGCACTTGCTAGTCTAGATAGACTTGGTGGTTGCTAATGAGGCAGGGTTTGAAATGCGCTTAACTTGTTTACCGATGCGTTGCAGGATGAGCGTATGTTGATCTATGGTTTACCTGCCTTTCTGGCAGCTCTTTTAACTGGGTTTATAGGCTGCTACAGCTATATTAAGGTCAAAGATGAGCTTATAAAATACTTTGCTCTTCTGGCTGCTTCCCTGTGCATCTGGTCACTGGGCTCAGCTCTTGAACTTGCCACCAGTTACCCGAGCTTTCAGCTTATCTCAGCCAAAATGCAGCATCTAGGCGCCGATAGTTCGGCAGTCATCTGGCTGGCCCTGGTTCTGGCCTATCTGGGCTATCAGCGCTATCTCACAAAAACCTTTTTTGCGCTTTTAAGTATCATCCCGGTACTAAGTTTAGTATTGGTATTTAGCAATGAGTATCACGGTTTGATCTGGAAGGATATCCAGCTCAGTACTTATCCCTTTAATCACCTCGAGTACAGTCGTGGTCTCTGGTTTTTATTTGTCTTACTGCCAACTAATTATGGTCTTATTCTGACTGGCGTAGGTTTCTTAGCTTATGCGCTTATCAGCAGTCATAGTGGCTATAAGGCTCAGATTTTTGCCTTGCAGAGCGCAGCCCTTATTCCTCTTTTATGTAATGCCATCTATCTGTTTAAGCTCTTACCTGACATCCATATTGACCTGACACCTATTGGCTTCACCTTTAGCGCAGTTGTCATTATGAAAGCTTTTTGGGGTAACAAGCTCCTGAAACATATTCCCATTTTTCAGCGCGAACTTTTTGACGCTTCTGACGATGCCATTTTTATTTTAGATAAGTATTTTCGCCTGTTAGATGCCAACAGTATGGCAAAGGCAATCTTACCCTTAACGTTTAACAAAGCAGAAGGCAAGGCTATTTTTGACATCTTTCAGCGCTTACCCTTTGATGAAAGCAGCTTTGAACCTCTCAGGTTAATGCATTTTCGGCTTGACCAGATGATTTATGACGTTCATCTCCTGCCTATTCAAAGGGGTCTCGAGCCCAAAGCCTTTATCTTAAGGATGCGTGATGTTCAGCAGCAACAGCTAGACGCCGAACGCCTGCGCGAACTATCTGCCTTTCAACATGCGCTGCTCGAGCTTATGCATGATCTTTTACCCGCCAGGCCTAACCCCAGCTTTTTCAAGAAAGTACTCGACTATGCGATACAGCTTATCCCTGGAGCAGAGGCGGGCAGTGTGCTGGTCCGGCAAGGCAACGGCCAGTTTTATTATGTGGCCCAGTCAGGTTTTAGCGACCAGCTCAAAAGCGTTTATTTTTCAGAAGACGAACTTGCGATTGTTTATGGTCTGAGTCAGGGCAAAGCAACCATTTTGCTGGAAAACCTTGATGATCTGAATGCCCAAAATCTTGACAAGCCGCGGCGACAAACCTTGCTCGAGGCGGGTTGCAGTGCGAGCATTCAGGTAAGCATGGTTATGCCTATTTATATTGGTGACACGCTAAAAGCAGTTTTTGCCCTGGATAATAAGCATGATAAAGAAGCCTTTGACAGTGAAGCCAGATATATGGGGACAGCTTTTGCCAATCAGGTTGCTGCCGTTTTGGAAAAATCACTGCTCGAGCAAAAAGAGCAGGAAACTGCTCAGGCCAATAAGCTTCTTGCCAGCAGCGAATCCCTGCTGCTAAAACACGAAAGCCTAGAAAAACTCTTTCTTGATCTGGCGACGAATCTGCTTAGCTCAAACTGGCTGGCTCTGGGTGGCCTAAATATTTATCAGGTTACTGAGCAGGGCAAGCTAAAAGCTCGGTACTTATCAGACCCCTTAGAAACCGTCAGCCCTGAACGGCTTGACTTAAGAAAGCAGTGTCTTCATGAAAGCCGCTTCCTTTATAGAGGCGAGTGGGGAGAAGAAGGCAAAGCCTCGATTGTTGTTTTCCCAGTCATCCTCGAGACCAGAGTTTGGGGGCTTGTCGAAGTTCATGCGCCATTGCCTGTAGCCTTTGGTTCTGAAAAGCTCGAGTTTTTTCATAAACTCGCTAGCAGCCTGGCGCTCAGCTTAGCTAAGCAGCGGGACCGAGAGCACCTCGAGCAACTTGCCAGCTTCAGACAATCGCTTATTCAACTGACCGATTATGTCCTTAAGCAAGATACTGAGGCAGATTTTTACCAGTCTATTCTCGAACAAGCCAGCAGCAGCATTCCTGGCGTTGAGGCAGCCAGTCTGCTGCTTAAAGACCCTAAAGGTGAGTTTAAATTTGTTGCGGGTATCGGCTATGACAATAGCAAGCTCGAGTTCATCAGACTGAACCTCAGTGAGTGCAGCAGCTCTAAACTTTCCTGTTTTCAAGACTATACCGAGACTTCTGATAACGTCCTACCTTTTGCCTATTATCTGGCTAAGGCAGGGTTAAAGGAAGCCTTAAAATCGAGCCTTGCCGTCGCCATACAGGTACAGGGGGAAATCCGCGCGATTTTGGCGTTGCACCACTGGACATATAGCAGTGGCTTTAATGATTTGGCCAGAGAAATGACCGAACTCTTTGCCGCTCAGCTCAGCACTGCTATGCAAAGTGTAGAACTGCGCAAAGCCAGTCAAAAAGCTGCCTATGTTCAGGCCTTACTGGCCAGACTCGAGCGTCTGGTACTCGAGCAAAGCCAGCTAGACCATTTCTTTCCCAAACTTGCCCAGACGCTGATTGAGGCAGACAATCCCTCTTTATGTCAGGTCATCATTTACCAGCTAAGTGCCGACAAAAGGCAGCTTAAAATGATGATTCAACATCAGAATGAGACGCAAAAACAAGCGCTTGCGGCCTTTTTTCAGGAGCACGGTTTTCACGAAGACGAAACTAAGAGCAGTACGCTCTGGCAAGCCATAAGACAGCGCCAAAGCATCTATTTTCAGGATGTCTCTCAGCACCCTGACTGGTTGTTTTTTGAAGAAAATCCGGTGAGATCAGTCTTAACCTGCCCTCTTATTCTGGGCGAAGACGTTTGGGGCATGGTCGAATTTGCCTCTTATCAGGCTTACGCCTTTGAAACCGAGGATAAACAACTCTTAGAACATATCAGTAAAAGTATTGAACTGGCGCTGCTGAGGCAAAAAGAGCAGGAGGAGCGGGAGCAGCTTTATGCCAGCGTGCTCGAGCGCGAACAAAAGCTCAGTTTGTTGGCAGAAAACTCGAGTGACATTATTGCCCTGCACGCACTTAGCGGAGAATTTCTTTATATCAGCCCGGCTGCCGAGCGCCTGCTGGGCTACAGCCACGAAGAACTCTTAAGGGTAAATCCGTCGACCCTGATTCATCCTGATGATTTCCGGTCGGTAAGAAGACAGCTTAACCGGCAACTTATCAGGCGCAGCAAAACCGAGCGCTTTAGCTACCGCATCTGCACAAAAGATGGCAACTTTCTCTGGCTTGAAACCGTCATGCAGCTCATTGAAAGCGCAGACGGGCCCAGGTTTAGCTCGAGTTCAAGAGACATGAGCGCGCAAAAACGTATGGAAGAAGAATTGCGTTATCATGCCATGTATGACACGCTTACGGGTTTGCCAAACCGCAGCCTGCTCTTAGACCGTATTGAACACGTACTAAAACGCAGCTGGCGTACAGGTGAACAGTTTGCCCTGCTTTTTTTAGACCTTAACCGCTTCAAAATGATTAATGACAGTCTCGGACATCATGTCGGCGATGAGCTACTTAAAGCTGTCGCCAAACGGCTCGAGCTTTCCCTTAGACCCAGTGATACCGTGGCACGTCTGGGCGGCGATGAGTTTTGCCTGCTGCTTGAAGACCTCGAGTCTGAAACTCAGCTCTTAGGCATTATTGAGCGGCTACACCTTTTACTCTCGCGCCCACTACATATAGATGGCAAAGATATCTTTAGCAGCAGCAGTATAGGTGCGGTTATGAACCAGCGTTACTACGAAAAGGCCGAAGACATGCTGCGTGACGCCGATACCGCTATGTACCGCGCCAAATTTAAGCAACTTGACTATGCCCTCTTTGACACCTCTATGCATCAGGAAGTGGTACATAAATTAGGACTTGAAACAGATCTGCGTTATGCCTTAGCTAAGGGCGAGCTTTATCTGGTTTACCAGCCTATTGTTGACCTGAAAACAAAACAACTGGTGGGCCTCGAGGCTCTACTACGCTGGCAGCATCCAACAAAAGGAGCGATCAGCCCCGATCAGTTTATTCCTCTAGCAGAGGAAAATGGCTTTATTGCCCAGATTGACAACTGGGTTTTAGAGCAGGCTTGTGCTGAGCTGAGCCAGTATCAGAAAAATCACCCTGTTCGTTTATCCCTTGGGGTCAACATTGCTGCCAAAAGCTTTGAGCAGGCCGGTTTTTGCCAGCGGGTCCTGGGCATTCTGGAGAAAGCACAGCTTGATGGCTCTTATCTCAAGCTCGAGCTAACCGAACGCACCCTCATGCAAGATACGGTCGCCCAAGATACGCTAGCAGCCTTAAGGGCCAAAGGGGTACAGATTCAGGTAGATGACTTTGGGACCGGTTACTCTTCACTCAATTATTTGCATACGCTGCCCATAGACAGCATTAAGATTGACCGCTCCTTTGTAAGGGCCCTCGAGCAGTCCGATAGCGCTATTGTTGAAACCATCCTGGCTCTAGCCAAACAGCTTGACCTAAAGGTCATTGCCGAAGGCATAGAAACCCCCACTCAACTCGCCATCTTGCAAGAGCTTAACTGCGATTTTGGTCAGGGCTATCTCTTTTCTGCTGCTGACCAGCTTGAAACGGTTCTGGCCCTGCCAGAGCTGCTCCCTCAGTCCTACAGTCATAAAGGTGTAAGAGTCTCTGTGCTACCTTAAGTTTCAGAGCAATGGGTGAGTTAGCTCCGCCGGAGCAGTCAGATAAAACCAGTCTTTTCTGGCACTTATCAAACCTCGATTTGCTTAGCGACTTTACGACCCAAAGGTCAAAAAGTCAGTTTCTTTTGGCCTGCCCCAAATCAGGTCAGTAAACGCGTCTTCGTAACGTTATTTTGGTGGAGAAATGAATGTTAGCTGCGAATCATAGTCTGAGTTTTGATAGACAACTTTTAAA
Source organism: Trueperaceae bacterium (assembly GCA_020431825.1). Lineage (GTDB taxonomy): Bacteria > Deinococcota > Deinococci > Deinococcales > Trueperaceae > JAHEBB01. The sequence goes on from JAGQHN010000069.1 coordinate 19,691, forward strand.
ACTAAGCAATGATCTCTTATTTGAGACCCTGAGTCCAGCTGTTTGCCAGCGCCTTTTAGAAGCTCTGGTCAATCTCTTCCCCGAAGTACAAAGCAGCAGCTTTTTACTCAAGGAAAGCGGCAATTTTCAGTTTGTGGCCAGTCTTGGCCTCGAGCTTAAATATCTGCGAAAACTTAAAGTCAACGAGCACGACTTGCTTAGAATCAGTCAACTTAAACTAACCACGGCCTATGAGGCAAACGCCAATGCGGTAAGAAGTGCCCCTCTAGTCAAAGAGCGCAACAGCATTTTGACGAAGGTGCATAGCGAACCTTTAGCCAGTGAAACCCTGATCGTTTCTATAGGACCAGAGGTTATTGCACTCATTTTTGTCGATAATTTTGAAAACGCCGACGCCTTTCAAGGTGAGTTTCAGACCAGAGCTGCCCTTTTTTGCGAACAGGTCAGTGTCTTAATGCGGCAAATGAAACTGCAAGATCATTTCGAGCATCAGCGCCGCGAACTTAAACTGCTTGACCGGGTACGTTCTGCCATTGCTACCGAGCTTGATTTCAATCGGCTTATGCCTCTGGCAGTTCACGCCATTGCCGATGTCTTTGAAAAAACTTATGTCAGTTTCTACCGCTTGCAAGGACGTGAGCTTCGCTTTGTCTGCGACGCGGGCATGAACCGTCTTTCGCCACCTCAGGTTTCAGCCACCGAAGGCATTATGGGGCGAGTTGTACGGCTCAGAACCCCTGCCTTGGTCATGGATGTGAGCAAAGACCCTGACTACCATGCCAACTACGCCGACATTATTTCTGAGATTGTTGTTCCGCTTATTGACCGAGAAAAAGTCATCGGGGTACTGAGTTTAGAGAGCAGTAATCAGGTCTTTAATGAAACCGATTTCGAGCTAATCTTAGCGATTCGTAAACAGCTAAATATTGCGATTGGTCGTACCTATCTTTATGAAAAGTCGGTGCAGAGTGAGCGACGCTTCAGACTTTTGGCAGAGTACAGCTCTGATCTAATTAGCCTGCATGAAGCCGATGGACGCTTTTTGTATGTCAGCCCCTCGAGCCTGAGCAACGTAGGCTATAAAGCAAACGAGCTTTTAGGCACCTATCTGGGTGATTATTTGCATCCTGACGACCATGCAAGCGTTGAAACTTTTTATCAGGCCTTAGCCAAAAAAGCCATGCCGCCTCAGGTCTACCGCTTCCGGCATAAAGATGGGCACTATGTCTGGCTCGAGGCTTCAGTCCAGGCAGTAAAACAGCAGGACGGCAGTTTTGGACACTATGTTTCTTCAGCCAGAGATGTCAGTGAGCGCAAAGCCATGGAAAATCGGCTCGAGCATGCTGCCCAGCACGATGTTTTAACCGGCCTTCCTAACCGCGGCCTGTTCTTAAAATATCTTGATGCCAGCCTCAAAGAGCGGGAGCACAACCCCAGTTTACGCTCAGCCGTGCTTTTTATTGACCTTGACCGCTTTAAAATGACCAATGACAGCCTGGGGCATAGCGTTGGCGACACCCTCCTAAAAGAATTCTCTCAGCGTCTATGCAACTGCGTCAAAACGGGCGATATCGTATCAAGGTTAGCCGGCGATGAATTTGCCGTCTTACTGAGAGATTTAAAAAGCCATAGTGACGCCAAAACCATCGCCGAGCGCATTCATAAGTCCCTTGAAACCCCCTTTAAACTTGAAGGCTACGAGGTCTTTTCCAGTGCCAGTATCGGCATGGCCTTTTTAAACACTACCACCACTACCCCTGAAGATGTGCTGCGCAATGCCGATGTGGCTATGTACTCAGCCAAACGTGCTGGGGGCTCGAGCTTTACCGTTTTTAACTCATCCATGTATCAGGGCTATGTCGAGAGGTTAAGTCTCGAGGCTGACCTCAGAAACGCCGTCGAGCAAAATCAGTTCAGTCTGGTTTATCAGCCTATACTTGACCTGCGAAGCCGCGAGCTTGCAGGCTTTGAAGCGCTGCTCCGCTGGCAGCACCCGAGCCTGGGTTACATAACCCCAGATAAATTTATCCCTATTGCCGAAGAAACTGGCATTATTTTGCAGATTGATGACTGGGTTCTCACCGAATCTTGCAGGCAAATGGCCGTCTGGCAGAAAAAATATGCCAAGGCCCGGGACGCCTTTATGAGTGTCAACTTATCAGTAAGGCATCTCATGCTGGACGGGGTAGCGGGTGACCTTGCCAAAGTCATACGCAATCAGGGCATTTCACCCAGTTGTGTCAAGCTCGAGGTCACCGAAGGCGGCGTTATGACCAATGCCGAAGCAGGAGCCGCAGTTCTGGCAAGACTGCGCTCTGAAGGCATTAAGATTCAGATTGATGACTTTGGTACCGGCTACTCCTCACTAAGCTATCTGCACAAACTACCGCTTGACTCTCTCAAAATTGACCGCTCGTTTGTACAGCGCATGGAGGGCGGACGGCAGGACATTGAAATCATTCGCACGATTTTGTCACTAGCCAATAGCCTGAACTTTGATGTGGTTGCCGAAGGCATAGAAACCCAGTACCAGCTCGAGACCCTCGCCTCAATGGGCACTACCCACGGTCAGGGCTACTTTATTGCCAAACCCTTACCCCCACACGTCGCTGAAGCCAGATTCTTTGAAGAAAAACGCGAGTCTGTTTTTGTTTAAACTGGTTCCGTCTGTATAGTAGGAAATAGCTAGCGAAACGACGAGTGAACCTGGTTCCAGTTAACTCGACATTATAACGAGGAGAGCTGAATCCTATTTGGAATCAGATAATTTTAAGGAATTGAAAGCGAGAGCTCGGACCAAAAGGCAAAGGCATTAGCTAAATTTTGTTTACGAATTAGTACCGAAGTTTGAGATCTGGTGTTGCGAAAAAGATGATTTATCTCGGCGTGACAAAAAAGAAAAGCCTGAGTTCAAATCAATGATTTGAACCCAAGGTACTGTCTTTCCTGATCACGAGTAGGACGGTGAGATTGTTCAATGAGATTATTTTGACGTTCTTCGGCTGAAACTTTAATGTGCTCACTAGTTCAGGTAGTTCTTTGAGTGCTTCATCATAGCTCCTGAGACCATCGGTGATAATGTTTTGAGGAAGATCATTATCTTCGACCAAACGTCTAAAGAAACGCTTAGCGGCTTCAGTATCCCGATGTTTCTGCAATAAAACATCCAAAACATCACCACGTTCATTAATTGCTTGCCAGAGCCAGTGAAATTTACCAGCTACTCTCATTTCATTGAGATGCCAGTCTTTACCACAACGAGGTTTGTAATGCCATATCGCTTGAGCTAAGTCTGGACCAAATTTATAACACCAGTTCCTAATGGTTTCATGACTAACCTCAATGCCTCTTTGAAACAACAGTTCTTGAACATCTCTATATGACAAGGTAAAGCGGTGATATAGATAAATGGCATGAGAGATAATAGATTTTGGAAACCGATGTCTTTTCGGATAATCTGTTGCCTCAGTCATAGCTAGAGTTTATCCATTTTGAGTTAATTTGACGGAACCCCTTTTTCTTTTTACTTTACCCTTAAAACAGGGTTGGTTCAAACTCTTTACCAGTCGAATTTAACGCTTTTTTAACGCCTCATTTTCTATACTCACATCAAGATACGAAAGGAAGCAAAAATGTCTTTTATCAGAAACCTGCTTAAGATTATTTTTCTCGCCTCGAGCTTAGCCCTGTTAGCCAGCTGCGGTTCATCTGAACCAGTACCACCCAGTTTTGCCACCCTAAAAACGCAAACAACAAAACTGAATTATGAGGATGAGCTTGCGAAACTCATAAAGCTCTATACGGGAAACGCCTATCAAAACTGCATAGCTACTCCCTTTGATGTGCCAGGCCAGGGTGTTAGGGCAATGGGCTCAGGGGTGAGAGCCATGGGGTCCGTGGGTGGACTTTTGATCAGTAATCCAAATAGCTTTATTAAGAACGCCACACCACGAGAGGTTGGTACTTACCTGCAGGGCTTTAGCAGCTATAAGAGCGCCGACAATGTTGGCATTATCATCCTTGATCAGTTTAGCTATGAGTACAAAGCGGGCATGCGTGCTTATGCTTATGGTCTGGGTTCTGGCATTTACGAACTTATTAATGCGGCCCAAGCTGGTAATAATGCCTTAAAAGCCAAATTTAGTGAGCTGCGCCGGCGCGGGCAGATCTCACACGGCGCGCTTGTATTTGAGCATACCCAGGAGGTTTTAGAGGCGCTACCTGGGGTAACAGCTTCGTGGGCAAACAGGTACAGTAAAACACTAAAAACCTATTACCATGACGGAAAACGTCTCGTCATTAGAGCAGTAGATGTTGCCGATCTTGATACGGCTAATATTGCCTCGAGCTTAGAAACTGCGATGACCTCACTTAGACGATCAGGCATTGATAAATTTTCGGCAAACATGAGTTTCTCTATTGTGCCTTGTGCCCTGTCTGAGTTAGCAGCTAAGTACGGCAGTATAGAGGATTATCTTGATGCAATTGAAGCAGGCGATAATGATAACAGCTTTGATGCTGACGAATTTATGAACCTCATGAGCTGGCTGACTGCCCGTAGCAATGACCCTTTACTCAGGTTATTTGTAGACAATTATGGTCAGGGCATCTGGCAACGCGAAGACATTGCTCTGGTTGCAGCAGCAGGTAACTTTGGTGGCGCCTTCCCTCTTTTACCCGGCCTAGCACAAGACGTAATTAGTGTCAGTTCGTTTAACTTTCCTACATACGAGCTCTCGAGCTTCACCAATCGAGGCGAGGTATCAGCACCGGGTTGGGTCTTTAGAGTGGATAATTCAACTCTGGGTCGTTTAATCAGCTACGCGGGAACCTCGTTTTCAAGTCCGGCAGTTGCCGTTTACGCAGCACTTGATCTCTCTCAGGCATATCCTCAATGCTTTAGCAATGGTCAACCTTCTGACTTACTCTCTTTTAGATCTTATGGCAACAAAAAGCTAAAGGATGCAGTAGCTAACTGCACCCCATAACAAAATCTCATTTGTAAAGTGGCGGAGAGAGAGGGATTCGAACCCTCGGTAGAGCAATGCCCTACACCGGTTTTCGAGACCGGCCCATTCAACCACTCTGGCATCTCTCCAGGCTGTAAAAGTATAGCGCTAAGCCATGCAAGAAACAAGACAAATTACAACCCTAAAGCAATAAAAAAGATGCCCCTGAGAGGGCATCTTCGTATTTATGATTTTTACTGAGGAATAGAGTAGTTAAGGTAAGCTTGTTCGCTAATTCTGTGCCAGCCACGAATCTCATCGCGGAATTTAACCCATTCGGGCCAAACTTTGGCAAACATCTCGCTGGACTCGGCGTACTCTGCATAAAGATCATTGGCAAAGCCCTCGAGTGCATTAAGAACTTCGGTTGGGAAGGTGCGCATTTCGACCCCACCTGCATCAATAATGCGCTGCAAAGCAGGACCGTTTTTGGCATCATAATCGGCAAGCATTTGCATATTGGCACCTTTGGAGGCTTGCTGGATGGCATTTTGAATATCCACTGGCAGGCTGTTATAAACATCCAGATTGATATAAGTGCCCAGCGTTGGACCGGGTTCATGCCAACCAGGCGCGTAGTAGTACTTCGCGACTTTGTTAAAGCCTAAGATTTCATCATCATAGGGGCCAACCCACTCGGTAGCGTCAATGGCACCACGCTCGAGTGCTAAGTAAATCTCACCACCAGGGATAACCTGAACATTTACCCCGGCACGGCTCATAACCTGTCCACCTAAACCTGGAATGCGCATGGTTAAGCCCTGCAGATCATCAACACTGTTGATTTCTTTGTTGAACCAGCCGCCCATTTGCACACCCGTATTACCAGCAGCAAAAGCAATCAGATTGTCAGGTGCATTGAGTTCATTCCAGAGTTCCTGACCACCGCCTGAGTAAAGCCAGGCATTTTGCTCCTGAGCATTAAGGCCAAAAGGAAGCGCCGTAAAAATACCCTGAGCGGGGTCCTTACCTACATAATAATAGGAAGCGGTATGACCCATTTCGAAAGCGCCCGTTGAAACAGCGTCATAGACCTCGAGGCCCCCTACCTGTGCTCCGGCAGGAAAAACTTCAACTTCAACATCCCCATCAGTAATTTCACTTAAAAACTTAGCTGTGTTGGTGGCACCACCATAAATTGTGTCAAGCGATGTGGGCCAGGAAGTGACCATGCCAAATTTGTAGGTGCCAGCTTGCGCACTGGCAAACATCAGCGGTGAAAAGCTAGCGCTGGCAGCAGCGGCAACCCCTGCTTTTTTCAAAAAATCACGACGTTTCATTCTACCTCCATTTTAATTTTGCGTACTGGCTGCACTTATACTGCCGAAAAGACCGTACAGAACACTATTTCTACCAGACGCCAAGAACTTTGAACCGAGTTCAGTATACGTTTGAGCCCTGGAAAAAACAAGTTTTATATTCATCATATGACCTTCATGATGTACACAGCTTGGGCCCGCCCAGTAAGAAGCAACTTTAAGGTTAGGACTTACGCACGTAAGACCATAGGAATGCTGGGATGTTTAAGTTGGTGTTTGATGTAATCGTCAAGAAGACCAA
>JAGQHN010000006.1:0-41823 GCA_020431825.1 Trueperaceae bacterium
TTGATATTCACTTTATTCATTTACTCACTGACCTTGAGGCTTTTAACCATCGCCATTCTCTTCAGTTCAAATTAGTTTCTTTATAAATGCAAGTCATGAGTTTTAGGTACTCAGCAGCGATAAAGAAAAAGGCTCGAGTAAGCTCGAGCCTGATTGCTATAAACTTAACTTTTAAGATTCCAGACTAGCGTCTAGTGTTATTTCATTGACACTGGCAAGCGCCTTAGAAACAGGGCAGCCCTCTTTGGCTTTTTGGGCAAAGTCTTTAAACTCTGCTTCAGTAATGCCAGAAACTTTTGCTTTGGTAACCAGTTCAATCTTGGTAATGGTTGGACCGTCGCCAATGGTAACGGTAGCAGTGGTTTCGACTTTTTCGGGAGGGGTGTTGTTGTTGCTTAGCAGCGCGGATAAAAACATGGAGTAACAGCCTGCATGCGCTGCGCCAATAAGTTCTTCGGGGTTGGTTCCCTCACCATTTTCAAAACGAGAGGCTCTGGTAAAAGGGCCAGTGAAATTGCCTTTGGGTAAGGTCATGCTGCCTTTACCCTCTTTTAAGCTGCCTTCCCAGACAGCATGTGATTTGGTAGTTGCCATATAAACTCCTTTCGGCGCTAGCTTAACTCAAGTTAAGTCTAAAAACGATAGGCTAGCTTTAGTTTAGGAGTGAGCAGGTACTTCAGCTATTAGAGCATGGGCAAATAAAAAAACAGCGAGCACCTGGGCTCGCTATCTTGAATACTGAGTTTTAACTACTTTAAGCTATTTGGTGAGCGGGTTGACCTTCATGAGCGGGTTGACCTTCAAAAGCGTCATGGTGTTGTTTCCACTCGGCCCTAGGGGCACCAATTCTTGGTAAAACCCAGAAATCTAAGCCCCAGTAGCCAGCAACGCGCCAGGCTAAGACAATCCAGGTTGCCAGGACGAACATGACAGGGTTGGTAGAAACGGTACCAGCAAAGAGGAAGGCTGCGTTCATCATGCCACCGAAAAAGGCTGACATGCCAGTTAAGAAGCCCAAGACAAGAGCAGTACCGACCAGGATTTCACCGAAGGCGACCATATGGCTTAATACAGGGGCATTGGGTAAGAAAATATTTTCGATCATCCAGGCGTACCAGCCTTGCACGCTGGGGTGATCGCCTGTAGCCAAGGTTAAAGCTCTGTCTAAAAAACCTTTAACGGCACCACCGGCTTCGGGGCCGACCCAGGCGGGATTAGTGATTTTGTGCATACCAGCACTTAGCCAGAGATAACCTAAATAAATACGAACGATGGTCCAGAAAGGAACGGAGGCACGACTTGCAAAGACCCATTTACTAAGTTTGGGTTCGGGGTAAGTAGCGACAGGGTTTTTCATATGCTTCTCCTTATCAGCAGCTTTTGGCTTGCTTTGTTTACAGGAAAAGTCTATTACTTGTGCCTCTATCTCAAATCCTGCGCTTTCCCACCTCTGATGTAAGAAAAAGTCTGACATATTGACGGTACTTATAAGACTGACTTGACACGGGGCATTTGTCCAGTTATGTGATGACTCGAGCCGTACCGGACTAAGCTTCTTTGGTTTCAATTTTGCTAAAACGAGGCGAGTCAAAAGCCTCGAGCCACACTAAAGATAAGCTCGAGGCTTCAAACGGGTTTTTGCCAAACAATAATATGTGCGGCCGCGTCAAAGGTTACTTTTCCACTGCTCAGTTTAAAAGGCGCCAAATCTTTTCTGGCTTCAACGAGTAAGCGCTCAAAGTCTTGATCACTTATGCTGTCCGCGAGCGTCCAACCTCTGATTTCGGTGTGCATCCAGGCTTCGATGGAGTCAAACTGTATGTTGCCTATTTGCGTTTCTAAAATCATGCCGTCTAGCCCAGCTTCGGCACCTAACTTTTTAAGCTTGTTGGCATCTCCGAGAGCGTAAGGAGCATCAATGCTTTTCGCAGCTGTCTCACCAAAAAGACGGTTCAATAACTCCCGAACTTTAACATAGCCAGGGGTTTGCTCTAGGCTGGCCCAAACTGCAATGGTGAGACGACCCCCAGGTTTTGCTACCCTTGCCATTTCTTTTAGGGCAGTTGCTTTCTGGTTAAAGAACATCAGGCTAAACTGGCTAAGGACCTTGTCGAAATGGTTGTCTGGAAAGGGCAGGGCTTCAGCGTCTCCTCGTTGCCAGTTAATCGAAGGTGCTTTGGCTTTTGCTACCTCGAGCATACCCTCATTTATATCCAGACCTGTTACCGAGCCCGAACTGCCAACAAGGTTTAAGGCTGCTCTGGCAAGCACTCCTGTACCACAGGCAACATCGAGCACCTGATCGCCAGATTGAACCTGTGCGGCCGCTGTAACAGGTCTTGTCCAGAATTGAAAAGCGGCAGGCAGAAAGAAATCCTCGTATATTTCTGCGGCTGTTTTGCTTACTTGGCCCAGCTCATGAACATCCATGCTTGCTCCTAACTGGTTTAGCTAAACACTGACAGTAGAAGAAGATTGCGCCTGAATAGGTAAAATCTTCTCTTAATTTCTATGTATTAAGCAAACCAAGCTTAGTTTAGGCAGGCTAACGTTCCTTCAGCGTTCCTGGGGTAAAGCTCTTCGGTTTAGATTTATGGATCAGGGTTTTAACCTGCTAGCGCCTCGAGTGCATCCTCTAAACTCTCAAACACATGAGGCGTGAGTTCTTTAAACGCCTCAGCATTGTGCTCGGGTATGGCAATGCAAGTTGTTCCGGCGGCGACAGCGGCTTTGACCCCGGTCAGGCTGTCTTCAAAAACCAGCGAGTGCGTAGGTTTAACCTTGAGTCTTTTGGAAGCCAGCAAATACAGATCAGGGGCGGGTTTGGCCTGTTTAACCTGCTCGGCAGAAAAGCGTAGGGGAAAATGTTTTGCCCAGCTCTTACCCGCTAGCGTTGTTTCAATAATGTCAATGCTTGAGTTTGACACAATAGCTTTAGGTAACTCTAAGCCAGCAACGGTTTCTATAAGCTTGACTGCGCCGGGCTTATCTTCGACAGAGGGTAAAAGCTTTTTGACGCTTTTTTCTAATTCGGCAATAAGATGTTCGACCGTCGTAGCCAGGTTATAGGTTTCCACCATCATAGCGGCTGTCGTTTCAACCTTGGTACCAGGAAAACGCGCCTGCACTTCGGGCTCGAGGGTTGCCCCAAACTGGGCTACTGTATCTATTTCAGCAATGCGCCAGAGGCTCTCAGAGTCAACCAGCGTGCCGTCCATATCAAACAAAACTGCTTCAAAATCAGTGAGTCGCATTGGCGTAGCTTACGCAATCTCCCTGATTTTTAAAAGTACGTCCGTCCTTGCTGCGTAAACTTTGCCAACCACCGTTTTTGCAGGCATCTTTAGAAAAGCTCTGCACAGTCAGGGGCTGAGCGCTTATGCTTGCCTGAAAAGTTGTAGTGCAAGCACATAAAGGTAAGACGAATAAGGCTAGACAGAGATTTTTCATAGCATCCTCGAGGTTTAGTCTAGCCAGAGGATGCTGTAACCTTAATGGTCTTTTTCACTGGCTATGAAAAGTCAGTCTATCGTCAGTTGAATGTAAAGGGCATGATAGATAGTTTAAAAGTCAGGCTTTAAATTGCTCGACCAGTCTTTCGTACTCTTCTACCCTGGCTTCTGCAATGCCTAAACTGGCCTGCCAGAAAGCTTTATCTTCTATATCTATGCCAAATTGCTGAGCCAAGGTCCTGGCATCTGCCATGCCTGTTGAGGCGAGAAGTTCGTTGTAGCGCTGCTGAAAACCCTCGGGTTGCTTTTGGTACTCGGCGTAAAGCCCTAAGCCAAAGAGATAGCCAAAGGTATAAGGAAAGTTGTAGAAGCTGCGGCTGGTGATGTAATAGTGGCCTTTCTGTGCCCACATAAGCGGATGGCGCTCTTTGGCATTTAGACCATCACCATAGGTTTGGGCTTGAGCGTCAAGCATTATGCCTTTAAATTCACTGATGGATAATTCGCGTTCCTGCCGTTTTTCGCAGACGGTTTTTTCAAAGATGAAGCGTGAGTAAATATCTAAAATGAGCTGGGTAGCCCCCAGTAAATCTTGCTCGAGGATAGCCAGTTTTTCTTTATCAGCTGCGCTTTGCAAAAGTTGATTGACCACAATGGTTTCACAGAAGATACTGGCGGTTTCAGCCAGGGTCATGGGGGTACTGCGGTTAAGGCTCGAGCGCTCAAACTGGTACATCTGCTCATTGTGGTAGCCATGCCCCAGTTCATGAGCCAGGGTAAAAATGTCATCAAGCGTATGCCCATAATTCAGCATAATGCGCGATTCTTTGCGCCCCGGTACCGCCATACAAAAGGCACCATTGCGCTTGCCTTTACGCGGCGGCACGTCAAGCCATTCCTCTTTAAAGGCTTTGGCTGCGTAGTCAGCGAGTTCATCTGAGTAGGTTTTAAAGCTGTTTATAACAAACGCTTTGGCCTCGTCATAGCTGTAGTGCTTGGCTTTGCCTATACTCACGGGGGCATTCAGGTCATACCAGGCAAGCGTATCTTTGCCTAAAAAGCTGGCCTTCGCTTTGAGATAACGCCGAAAATAGGGGAAGCTATCGCGGCAGGCTGCCTGCATAGCCTCCAAAGCTTTTTCACTGATGCCGTTTTGAAAAACAGCTTCTGCTAAGACACTGTTCCAGCCACGTTTCTGGCTCAGCACATTCATTTGCCCTTTTATGCTATTCATGGCAGCGGCAAAAGCGACTTCGTGATTACCAAGAAGCTCGAGTTCTTTTTCAAAAGCTGCTTTGCGCAGTTCTGGGTTAGCATCTCCCTGAAGGTTTTTAAGCTCAGTAACTGTAAATTCACTCTGGCTTTGCTCAGGGAGTTGCGCTGCTATGGTATTGCGGCTAATCAGGTCATTGTGAAGTCTTGCCCAGGCGCCTCCGCCCGTGGTGTCAAGCTGACTGGCAAGCGCTTCTTCGTTATCGGTCATCAGATGTTGTGCCAGTAACTGAGCACGCTCCAGGGCGTAACGGTGGCTTTGAGCCAGCTCAGAAGCCTGAAAATAAGGGTCCAGCTCGAGCCTGCCTAAAAAAGCAGTTATGCGTTTTACTAAGGTTGAATAACTTGTCTGAACATCCAGAAACTGGGAGGTCTCGGCTTTGGCCTGATCGTTAAAGGCGTCGGTACTGGTAAAGCCTGTCAGGTAAGCGCGCAGGTCTGCGCTCAGTTCGCTAAGCTCATTAATGCTACTCACCAGTGTATCTAAAAGCTCAAAGAGATCGGCGGAAGGCTCGAGCTTTGCCCCTGAGCCAATAGCCCGTTCATTCATCAGGGTTTCAAGGTCTTGAAGACTGGTTTTTAATGCTGTTTTTGCCGTTTGAAAATCGGCTGAATCAAGGCCAGAAAAGATACTCTCGAGTTGCCAGTAGGGTAAATTTTGTACCGATGCCATCTGCACAGTCTATCAACGCAAACGTTTTCATATCATAATCTAGCGTTCAAAGGCAGGAACATAGTGTACGGCACCTGATAGCGAGGCTAGAGTTCCCTGGACGAGCTCCTGCACCATAAAAGCCTCACCATCATACTCACCTCTAAAGCTCAGCCCATACTTATTTGCAGGTTCAAAGCCAAACTGCGGGTAGTAGGTCGGGTGACCCAAAACCACTATGGCAGAGATGCCCTGTGTTTTGCACTGCTCGAGGCTTTGCCAGATAAGCGCTTTACCCACGCCTTGTTTTTGAAATGCTGGTAAGACAGCCACTGGCCCCAAGCCCCAGACAGTATGATTCTGAGGATTGGATTCGGTGGTAACCGGGCTATACAAAATATGAGCGACAGCTTCGTCATTTAAAAAGGCCAGTAAAGACAGCGCTATATGCCCATCCCTTCTTACCTGATTGACCAATTCAGCCTCATCAATTTGCTTAAAGGCAGCGTGGTTGATGGCATAAATGACATCTTGGTCTTCAGAAGTTTCGGGTTTTATGAGTAGTCCCTGCATCAGGGCGCCAGTTCACGCATGATCAGCCCGCTGGTACTTACGGTGATCTTGTAGCTTTTACCGCCCTCAATTTCTCCAAAGGTGCCCGAACCGTACTGGGCATCTACCAGAGGCTTAACAAAGTCATACTGTTTGCTCAGGTCAAAGAGGTCAATGTTGCGCGGAGTCTCGAGGCTAAAAAGGGTTCGTGGGGCATTGAGTTCATCATCAATATCGCTGTAGCGCCCCCCCACCCGGTCAAACTCGTAAAGGGTTTTAAACCCTACCAGATTGGCATAAGGATGCCACTTCAAGATTTTGGCGTCTAAGTAAAGCTGGTCACCTGCCAGACGAAAACTCTGGCTCGAGCCGTCACTGAAGTGAAGGTCTGCCCTAAACCAGCCCGGTTCCAGATTGACTATGTCAACTGTTGCTGCTGTTTGCTCTAATGTAAGCGCTTTATAGCCCCAGCTGGCGAAACTTAAAAGTCCGGCTATTACTGCCAGAAGCAAAAAAATCGTGGCTATAAACCCGCGACTAAGCCCACCCATAATGCGTTTGCGCCGAAATGCCCTGCCTGCAAAAGAAAACAACACAACAGCCAGCAGAAAGAAAAAGCCAATAATGATCCAGAGCGGGTCAAGATACATTAGAGTTCTTCAATACCTTCAGGAGGCCAGCTGCCGCCGAGTTTGAGCCAGGCTTCAACCATATCTACAGGAACCTGTGCCGTAAAGGTAATAGCATGGTTATCCCTTGGATGAGGCAGGGTCAGGCGGTAGGCATGGAGAGCCTGACGGTTTATAAGGGCTGAGCTTTTGCCGTAAACCTCATCGCCTAAAATGCTGGCCCCCAGATGAGCCAGGTGTACCCTTATCTGGTGAGTGCGTCCGGTATGAGGCTTGGCTTTGACCAGCACATACCCCGGAACACGCTGCAGGACCCGAAAATAAGTATTGGCATTGCGGGCATTGCTACCGCCCACGGTCATCTTTTGCCGATTGGTTGGGTGCCTGCCAATCGGAGCGTCAACCTGCATATCATCATCTATAAAACCAACTGCGATGGCAATGTACTCTTTTTCGGTTAGCCGTTTTTTAAAGGCAGCGGCCAGTTTACGGTGGGCTTCATCATTTTTGGCAACGACCATCACCCCTGAAGTGTCTTTATCTAAACGGTGAACAATCCCCGGTCGGTAATCTTCGGCGGTAGGGTCAAAATGATTGTCTTTTGAAAGCTCCATGCGCCCTAACAGGGCATTGACCACGGTGCCCGTACGTACGGTTGAGGTCGGGTGAGAAATGAGGTTGGGGGGTTTATTGATGGCTGCCAGGTCATCATCTTCATAGATAAGATCCAGCGGAATCTCTTCGGCCTCGACCATCATAGGCTTAGGTGGAGGCAAAACCACCGTAACAACTTCACTGCCTTTAAGTTTGGTGGCGGCTTTACCAACGGGGCGTCCGTTTATCTGAACATGCCCTTCATCTACCAGATCTTTGGCATAACTGCGTGACAGGGAGAGTGCCAGGGCAATTGCTACGTCCAGACGTTCGCCAGCAGGTGCTTCAAAACTACGAAAATCCAGCGCTTCAGTCACTTTTCCTATTGTAGCGGTAAAATGCGGTTTAGACTGCATGGGAGTTTCCTTTTCCTTCATTTAGCACTGATTAGAGAGGTTTTACGGTCTTAAAGGGGCTGTAATTGGCAAAAGTGTCAAGCGAAAAACAGGATGGGTTAAAATACCAGAACGGTTTTTTGGTTAAGAGCAAGACTCGAGCAAGCACAAAAGGAGGCAAGATGAATATCGCATTTATTGGTTTAGGAACAATGGGCGCACCTATGGCAAGGAACTTGTTGAAGGCGGGCTTTAAGGTAACAGTTCATAACCGCACCAGAGAAAAAGAAGAAGAGCTAGCCAGCGAAGGTGCAAGTCGGGCTGCCAGTCCTAAAGAAGCAGCGCAAGGGGCAGATGTGGTCATTACTAATGTGAGTGACACGCCCGATGTTGAAGCGGTGATCCTGGGCGATGAGGGTGCTATTCACGGTATGAAATCAGGCAGCGTGCTGATTGATGTAAGCACCATTAGCCCAATCGCTACCAAGGCTATTGCTGAAAAGCTGGCAGAAAAAGGCATTGAAATGCTGGACGCGCCTGTTTCAGGGGGAAGCGAGGGTGCCCAAAAAGGCACACTGAGCATTATGGTGGGCGGCAAAGCGGAAGTACTAGAAAAAGTAAAAGCTGTTTTAGAAGCGATGGGTAAGTCCATCACGCATGTTGGTGAGATTGGCAGTGGGCAGGTCACCAAAGCTATTAATCAGACGATTCTGGCTGGTATTTATAGCAGCGTTGCCGAAGGTATGGTGCTGGGTATGGCTGCCGGAGTAGATATTTATGCGGCCCTTCAGGCAGTAAGTGGTGGCGCGGCGGGGTGCTGGGTTCTAGACAACCGTGCTAAAAATATGATTGAAGATGATTACCCCCTGGGTTTTAGAACCAAGTTGTTTTTAAAGGATTTAGGGATTGCCCTCGAGACCTCAAAGGCTTTAGGGGTAGCTATGCCTGTGGCAGCTTATGTTGAGCAGCTAGGAACCAGCCTGGTGAAACGCGGCCTGGGGGATGAGGATGTGTCCAATCTGGCCCGGATTGTGAGAGAACAATCAGGTCTGGCAAATACGGCTGATTAAACTTATAGCCAGGAGGCAAACTATGGTAGCCAGCAAGTATCTGTCTAAAGAAGCACTCGAGCAAGGTCTCGATTTTCTTCGTCAGTCTCCGAAAGACATCGCCAAGCTTGATCTGATCGTGCGGCGTCCGGCGGAAAATGAGCGTGAAGTTTTGCAGGAAGCCCAGCTTGATGTGAAACTTGGTCTTGTCGGAGATACCTGGCATCTGCGCAGCAGTTCGCGTAGCTCTGACGGTTCACCCCATCCTGACATGCAACTGAATCTTATGAACTCGAGGGTGATTGACCTGTTGACCAGTGGTAACAGGGCTCGCTGGCAACTGGCAGGTGACCAGTTTTTTCTGGATATGGATTTAAGTAAAGAAAACTTGCCCGCAGGAACGCAGCTTGTTATAGGTGAGGCCGTGATTGAAGTAACGGCGCAGCCGCACACGGGGTGCGATAAATTTGTCGAGCGCTTTGGGCTCGAGGCGATGAAGTTTGTGAATTCAAAAGTGGGTAAGGCGCTTTGTTTGCGGGGGATCAATGCCAAGTTAGTTAAGCCAGGTGTTATACGTACAGGAGATACGGTCACGAAGCTTGCATGAGTTAAAGAGCCTGAGAGTAAACCTTTTGGACCTGGCAAAGGGTGTTGCTGAGTTGGGTCTTTTATTTTATGCGTATAAAGAGCCTGCGGGCTTTAGCCCCTCCGGATATAAAGTTGGCTGTTTGCGGTCTCTTATCAGGTGGTCTGGGGTTTTAAGAGATTTTCCTCATCAGATTGTTCATGTTCTTCCTTAATCTGATGCTCGAGTTCATGGCCAGGCGAAACATCTACGGTCTCAGCTTCAGCCTTAAGACTGGGGTCCAGTTGTTTGGCAGTCGGTTTATCCTCCTGAGTTAGGCGCTCAGAAGGGGAAATCTGCTTGAGTCTTATATTGGTTATAGGCTCCGGCATCAGAATACCTGCCTGGTCAAAAGCTTCTTTTACCAGTCGGATAGCCTGACTTTTTACCTTGGCGAAATCTGCTTCGCGCTGGTCAATCCAGCCAAAACATTCAATCAGCACATTAAAGTCACCCAGTTCTTTGATAAGTAGAGAAGGCTCAGGGTCATTAAGTACGCCCTTGATAGCGCTAAGAGTGCTTTTGCCAAGAGCCTGCACATTCTTTAAATCTTCATCAACATCGACCCCAACCACAAAGCTGAAGCGGCGTCTGGGGTTCCTTGTGTAATTGGTAAGGGCGCTATTAAAGACGGTTGCATTAGGTATGCGTACCTGATTGCCCTCGAGCGTCAGAAGGACCAGTTCTCTTGCTGTGAGCCGAATGACTCTGCCTTGGAAACCGGCTAACTCAAGAAAATCATCACCGGCAAAAGGTTGGCGCAAACTCATGAGGATGCCAGCCAGATAGTTTTCAACAATATCTTTAAAGGCAAAGCCAACTGCCAGACCCACAACTCCTGCTGTTCCTAAAATAGCAGTTACAAAGGGCGTAGCACCCAGGATATCAAGGGCGATAAGCAGGCCAATGACAAAGATGCCCAGTCGTACCAGTTGTCTTATAAATGTTTGTAATAAAGGATTCACGCGAAAGTAGCGGTAAGGTAATTGCCACTGACTAAGCAGGCGTGCCAGGAACCAGAAGAGCAGTAAGATTAACAGGGCAATGCCCAAGAGGGGTAAAAAAGCTACGACATTATCGCTGTAGTTACGCAGCTTGCGCACAGCAGGGCTTAGGGTTTTTTCTACGCTGGTCTCGAGTTCGAGGCTATTGACCACATAAACCACACCCTCGAGGGAGGCAAGCAGATTCTCTGCCTCATCGCGAATGGCGGCATTCAGTGCCTGACCAGAAAGTGTAACAACGCCCTGAGTAACCATGACCTCCATACCCTGAAACTCAGGGATACTGTCAAGTAAGGTTTGAATGCGTGTTTGCAGTATCTGGTCTTCGCTTTGAGCCAGAACCGTAAAGTCTATAGCAATCAGCAATAAGACCATAAGTAAACCTGCTAAAACCCTCATATAGGAAGTCTAAGGAGAAATAAGCGCTAGTTCCGTAGGGAATCAGAAGGTTTCTGGGCTATGACCCAGATGCGCGGTTCATCAGCGGGGGCAGGTTCAGCTTCTGGATAGCTGATAATTTCTATGGCTGTAAAACCAGCCTGAGTCAAAAGGCTTTTTAGCTCATGGCCATCATAGGGCCTTTCGTAGTGCACTTCAGTGAAGGCCTGCCCCTCTTTTTCGCAGTAGGCTTCAACTTTGGCCAGGCCTGTTTCCCGGTCAAAGCTGTGATCCCAGCGGTAATAAACACCACCAATCCAGCCCTCTGCCCGACTGCTTTCCCAGAGATGTTCTAGACCTTCACGGGTATTGGCATCAAACATGAAAAACCCACCGGGCTCGAGGTGTTTATAAACTTGCTGAGCCATTTCTAAGAAAGCTTCTGGAGTGAGCAAATTATTCAGCGCATCAAAGACCGAATAAACAAGGCCAAAGCTTTCATTTAACTCAAAGTTTCTAAAATCTGCCTCTACAAAACGCACAGGAGGTAATTTTTCTCTGGCCTCCTTAAGCATATCGTTTGATGCGTCAAGACCAACAACTTTTACCCCTAAAGCAAAGAGGGGAAAGGTCGAATTCCCTGTACCACAACCCAGATCCAGAGCTTTGCCTTTTTGCCAGCCACGTTGCTTCAGCTGCTCAATAATAAAGAGGCCCCAGTCTTCATAATCAACGTCTGACATGATGCTGTCATAAACCTGAGCTAAGAGACTAAACGGTTTTGCCCTCATAAGACTTCAGTTTAGCCTAAAGTGCTCCGAAAAACTGTCTATGCCTTTGTTGAGAAAAAAATGAGCCAGGAATTTTTATTTCCTTTCCCCTGTAAAGGCCAAAAGACAAGGGCTGCTTTAGGTTTCTAGCCAGGGAGTAGAAAAATCACCAGGACTACATGAGTAGAGAATTAGCAGAGGGCAAGTATGGTTATACCAAAAGCCTTGTTATCATCATTGATTTAGCGTTTAAACAATTGCCATAAGTCAGCGGTACCGCTGCGTCTGTGAGAAGGCCCGTTAAAGGTGTTCAATAAGGTTATTGATTGCACGATATGAAATAAGGCTGTCACTAACTACTGACGGACGGTGAAAAGCAATCAAAAATTTTGGAAAAGATGGAAGGGAAGAACAATGAAAAAGAAACTGAGTATGTTAACTTCGATTTTGGCATTGTCGCTGGTTTTTGTCGCATGTGGTCCTAGAGAAGCAGAAACTGTAGATGACTCGAGTATGTCTACCACGACTGACACAACTATTACTACAGAAGCGCCAGATACTAATGACGAAACAATTACCGATGGTATGGCCAGTACCGCCAATGAAATTGGTGATGGTATTGCCAATGCCGCAGATAATACAGCTGACGCAGTAGATAATGCTGCTGACAACGTTAGTGTTGCCGCTGCTAAAGTTAAAGCTCAAACTGAGCTTGCTGCTCTAAAAGTTCAGGCTGAAACAGCTGATAATATGGACGCGGCTCAGGAAAAATTAAGCACGATTGAAGATAATCTTCAGGTTGCTTATGAAAATGCCGGAGATGCAGCCCAGGAAGAGTGGCAAGACATTCAGGCTAGTTTTGATGACTTAGGCAACAAAATAGAAGCTGGTGCCAACGATACGCTAGATTCTATTCAAAACCTTATTGACCAATTAGGTAGCGTTGAAACCCCTGAAAGCACGACAGCTACCCTTAATTAATAACTTTAAGACTCGAGCGGGCTTTGTTCCCGCTCATTTTGATACTTAGGAGAACTAAAATGAATGCTTTTCGCAGCTATTTACTGGGCTTTAGTATCTTGGTCATTAGTCTTTGTCTGATAGCAGTTCTTATTGGTTATTCGCCATTCCTTATGTTTCTTGATGCGGTTGTTTTGCTCATGATTGGTTTTGCAGCAGGTCTGGCTAGCTTGTCCAGAGAAAATGTCAAAAAACAGCGGCTCATTTATAATCGGCGAACTGTAGCGCATGATTAGAAGGTTAAATCTCTTTGCTTCATAATGACCAAGCAGCAAGTTTCATGTTTGGTCGTTTTTCGTTTAGAAGCCATTTAAACTTTGTTTGTTAGCAATCGGCTTGATAGTGTTGTAATTGAAAAACTGCGCTGTGAAGAGGTTCCTGCTAATTTCCGCTAATAAGAGCGTCAAACTCTTCAGGGGTAATCTTCTTTGGTGTGCCAGTCGGTTCGCTTGCCGCTAAAGGTGAATCCTGACTGAGTATCTTCCAGGAATTGCCGTAGCGGAGTAAGCGAAAGCCAATAAAATAGAGGTCATTCTCAAAAGAAAAGAGCGCTACCCGCTCACTTGCTTCATCAGCACCATAGGTTTGCGCAACCCTCGAGCTTATTTGCAAATAAAAGTCTTTTTCGGTTGCTTCCTGATTAGGGATAGCTATAGACTTAAGTTCTATTCCTGCTAAGCTTTCTGGATTCACCTGTTCAATAAACGCTGCTGTACTTGCTTCATTAACATTCATTATGGGCAGGCTGTTTAATTCGGTAGCTGAAAGTAGCGCCAGAGAAAAGAATTTGACTTGCCGGGCAATAGCTGAGGCTATTTGAACTTTGTTCAGTTCTGCATAAAAGGGATAATTACTTGGCGCCGGGGAAGGCTCGAGCATCATCATATTGCCCATAGTTTGGACATTAAAAGCAAAATCAAAGTTTTCAGCTATTTCATTTACAGCGCAGGCTTCTAAAACCTTACTGAACTTGTTCTCAGTAAGTCCCTCAAAATAATGCGTGATTGCGTCTTCTGCTGTTTCGAAAATGACGGTATCCGTCTGAGCAGAGCAAAGGGTCGCAAAGGGTAAAAGTAAATAAAGCAAGTATTTCATCTACACAGTATAGTCACGAAGTGCATCTTTTGAGGACATACTTAAAGCAAAAAGATGCTTGATTTTACTAGAATTCTCACCTAATTTTTGCTACAATTTCAGTATTGATTGACAAACAAAAAATTTATCACAGGCCCTTAAAAGGACAAAACTTCCTTTATTCATGAGGTTTGTGGTTTTTTATTTACCCCAACAATTTGGTTCTAAACGTGTGTCTGATAAAGACATAGAAATGGAGTAATTACCATAGAAAAAGTACATGGCAAATTATCAGGTTTAAAAAACAGTCAAGTTAAGCGTCTTAGCAATCTTTATCGCCGGAAAGTTCCACCCGATATGCCTGCCAGCAATGAATTAGCCCGGGCGATGGGAGAACTGAGCCTCGAGTTTAATAAACAAATTTCGGCACTGGTTGACAGGCGAGGGCGTATAACCACCATTTCAGTTGGTGATGCCAATGACGCTCCCTTACCTCCGGTTTTTGGTGAAGCGGACTCAAGGCTTTATGGCCTCAGGTTGATTCATACCCATTTAAAAGAGGGGGGCTTATCAAGCGGGGATTTGTCAAAGCTCTTTCTTAACCGCCTGGACGCGATCATTGCCGTAGATATAAAACAAAATGCCAGGGGCGCGCTCGAGCTGGGCGACAGCCACTTCGCTATGATTGCTCCGCCTACCTCTGAGGTCGAAGATTGGCTTATTGAAGAACCCATGAGCATGCGTGAACTCGAGGACATTCACATGCTCGAGCGTATTCGCGCACTCGAGGAAGAACTCGCGCGTTCTGCAGGTGCTCGCGAAGTTAAGCGTAGTAGCAGTGAAAGAGCTGTGTTGGTTGGTTTGGAAACGGGTGAAGGGCTGTTAGAAGCCGAGTCAAGGCTTGATGAGCTATCTGAACTTGCCCGTACTGCAGGGGCAACAATCGCCTATAAAACCTTACAGCAAAAATCATCCCCTGATCCTAAAACGCTGGTGGGGGGCGGTAAATTACAGGAACTGGTTTCCAAGGCTTATCACGAAGATGCCGACTTACTTATCTTTGACCGGGAACTGAGCCCGGCACAGGCTCGCGAAATCGAAAATGCAACCCAGCTCAAAGTCATTGACCGCACGCAGCTTATCCTGGATATTTTTGCGCAAAATGCCCGGGGCCGTGAAGCGCAAGTTCAGGTTGAACTGGCTCAGCTCAACTATCAGTTGCCGCGTCTGGCAGGTCGAGGCAATGCGCTAAGCCGTCTGGGTGGCGGTATTGGTACGCGGGGTCCAGGGGAAACCAAGCTAGAGATTGACCGCAGGCGTATTCGTGAGCGGATTACTGCGCTGGAGAAAGCTGTCCAGGAAATAAGTCAGCGTCGTGGGCAAACCCGTAAGGCCAGAACGAACTCGAGCATCCCGGTCATCGCCCTGGTAGGTTATACGAATGCAGGCAAGTCGACGCTGTTTAACCGTATGGCTAAAGCCGATGTGCTCAGTCAAAACAAGCTTTTTGCTACCTTGCGCCCAACCACCCGAGAAGGCTGGTTACCCGATTTAGGAGAATGGGGTGCCAAAGTTCTCTATACCGATACGGTAGGTTTTATTCGTGATCTGCCAGAAGAACTGGTTAATGCCTTTAGAGCTACGCTCGAAGAATTGCATGATGCAGATTTGCTGGTGCATGTCGTGGACGGTGCTAACCCTGGTGCGCCTGACCGAGTTACTGCGGTTAACCGCATTATGGATGAATTAGAGATAGAAGTTCCGCGGCTAATTGTGATAAATAAGGCCGATCTTGCCGACCCCGCAACGCTAATTCAGCTGCAAGAGCGCTATCAGGCGAACGCGGTTTCAGCCGTTACAGGTGAAGGTTTAGATGAGCTAAAAGCGCAACTGGCTTATACCTTAAGCAAGCCACCTCTGCCTGCTCAAGCGTCTGAAGCCGGTTACTCGAGTTTGTATAATTGAGTCAAGCAACCATATCGAAGGTTTAGTTTGTTAAGCCTTCGATATGGGCATGGTCATTGACGGTAATCAGCGTAACAAGCCCCTCGTCAATCAGAATACGAGTAATGCCTGTGTTGGCAAAAAAAGCTGTCCACTCATAATTTTCCGGGTATCCAATCAGCCTGAATAGAGCAGACCGTATGGTGCCACCGTGACTAAAGGCCACAGCTTTTCCTTCTTTAGGAAGTTCTTTTAGCCAGCTTTCAATCCTATCGCCCAAGTCCCGCCAGCACTCGCCGCCTTCTATCCGCCGTTCATAAGGGTCTTCTTTATAGAAGGCATACAGCTTTGCTTCGGTATCATTAAATTCGGCATGACATTTGCCCTCTAAAACGCCAAAGTGAATTTCCCTCAGGCGCTTATCAAGCATAGGTTCGGCACCGGGTAAGGCAAGCCTCGCCGTATGGGTAGCCCTGTCCAGATCTGATGCATAAACATAGTCAAAGTCTATGTCTTTGAGCCTAGGGGCCAGACTTTTTGCTTGTTTTATGCCAAGGTCTGAGAGTTGCGAATTGCTTTGTCCCTGAATGCGTTTTTCTGCATTCCAGGTCGTTTCTCCGTGCCGGATAAGCCATAGCTCTAACATGACTTAAAGCCTATCGTATTTTGTTGCCCTTTGCAGATTTATGCATAATAGCGTTCTGGAAAAAATAGGACAGCAGTACATTAATCAAATGGTTTCCTGTCTCAGATTAAAAGAGAAGTGAATCCCGAAATCTGCTCAGTCCTTTAGGCTGAACGCATTGATGGCAGAAAGCCCAAACAGACTTATTCTAGGGGGGGTCTAAACTTAGCTCGAGACGGTTGACTTCTGAGGGTAGGGCTAAGGGCTGACCATTTTGAAAAAGCTCGAGTTGCGCAAAGTCTGGTGACTCGAGTACCGCTGGCGGCTCAAAACTAAAACTTTCTTCAGGGTCTAAAGTCTGGTCATAGATGGGAGCAGCATCTTTAAAGACTGTCACCCTGATGGCGGCTCGAGCTTTGAGCACAACCTGGCTGTCGTCAGATAAGTTTAACTGGGCTTTACCAAGTTCATCACCAGGAACCATTCTAGTAGTATCGGCATAGCTTTCCTGAGCAGCACCAGCATCGGCAGCACCGACTAAGCCGGGTTGTGGACTTACTGAACGTTCTGCCTGAGCTAATGCAGGAGCAGGATCAAGAGGCTTATTGCTTTCTGTTTCCTCAGCCATGGCCATGTCGCTTTCGGTGCTATCAGCAAGATCACCTGTGATAGGGCTGGCAGGTGCTGGAGGCGGTTCAGCTGCGGGACTGGGTTCAGTCGGTAGCACAGTTGCTGAGGTGGTTTTTGCTGCTTTTTGATGGGTCGGAAACTGAGGTAAAAAGACAACAAGCACAACCAGGGCTGCAATGGAAGCACTTGCCAGACTTAGCATTTGGGGTCTATTTAGCTTCCTGAAACTCGCAAAGCGCCACCTAAGTGCCAGCAAAAGAGCAGAACTAACTACGTGAAACCGTTCTTGCCAGGAAGGTATAAAGCCAAGCTCAAAGTGCATGGCCTCGAGCCATTCCTTATCTTTTTTAGCTGAGATAGCGTAGGCAAGGTCGAGCAAGACCCGAAGAAAAAAACCAAGTTTTGGTTTGGGAAAAGTGTTCATGATTCTTCCATTGCCTTGATACCTTCTTCATATTCGTGCTCGATGAGTGCGCGTTCAGCATAATATTTACCCTGTGTTGTAAGGGTGTAGCTGATTCGGCAGCGACCTTCGATAATTTCGGTCTCCTTTTCCACATAGCCCTCGTCAAAAAGGCGTTTTAGCAGGCCATAAAGGGTGCCTGGGCCAAGTCCTAGATCTTTCATCATGTCATAACCATAGGCACTGGTTTGCAGCAGATGGGCCAGAACCCGTACCTGCTGTTTTGAAGGCACCCGACTGCGCCTGGCGCTCATGGACAGCCCTCATGCTTAGTTAGTCTAGAATAAGACCTTCTCTGGGTGAAAGAAAAGTCGATATATACCTTCTGACACATAGGAACAAAAACCTAGTAGTGCAGCTTGAAGCATAGCATTAAGGGTAGACCTGGATGCAAATCCTAAAGGCTTTCGACATAGTCTTTTGCTTCACGCAAGCTTAATCCGGTCAGGGCACGAACTTCGCGTATGGCTTCAATCTTACTCCGGCTTTTTATGGTTTTGATAGCGTCCTCGAGTTCTTGGCTTAAAGGTAAGTTGAGCTGAGTTGCTGCGCTCTCCTCCTGGTCAAGGCTTTCGACATAATCTTTGGCCTCTTTCAGACCTACGCCTTTTGCCTCCCGGTAATACTTAATGGCCTCGAGCTTGCGCCCTTCTTTTAAGAGTGTAGCAAGATGCTCAACCTGGAATTCTGTGTGCGGGCGAGGTTTTCGGGATAAAAACTGGCCACTAAAAAGGGCAAATACAAACAGGACTCCTGCAAAAACAATGAAGCCAGTATTTTGTCTTGGAGCACCCAAATAGCCCAAACCAAATAGGAGCAGTAAAACCGCTGCCATTAAAAAAAGCAGGCGTGCCATTTTTTTCCTTTCAGGAAACCCTGAGCTTATTATATATGGCCTTGCCTAAAGGCTGGGGTGAAAAAGCTATTTTTTCTGGTGAAAGTTAATCTGGGGCCGAAAGCGTAACTGAAATTAGCTGAGCGTGGAGCTTGTGATGCCTGACCTAAAAAATGTCTAGCTCTCCTCCACAATGGGCTTATGTACGTATTCAAATGCCGCCACTGTGGATCCGAACATCTAAAGGCAGAGTACTTATCGATTGTACGTTGCCCGAATTGCCGCAATGTTTGTAAGCTCGAGCGTTATAGCCCAGAGCTGGTAACCAAACATAAACTGCTTGGCAGTTGCAGCTCACTGCTTCGTTCACTCGAAGAAGCAAGGCTTAACCGGACCCCCCTAAGTTTGGAAGAAACCCGTCTTATACGAGAAACCCAGTTAAAACTCTCGAGTTTTTTAAAGTTGCGATAATCCTTGCATCTTCATAAAACCTGATGCCTGTGTTGCTATGTGACGCTTGTACCTCAGCTTTTGTTATTATGCACTAACATGAAAAGCTTAGACTACCCTAGCTGAGTCTAAGCTGTATTTATATGTCTGATTTAGGAAAGATTACGTCATTAGTTGAGGTATTTACCCATGAGGAGTCATCATGAAAGCCAAACCTAAAATTCTGCATTTTCTTGTGCTGGTCTTGTTAATCTTGCTAGCGGCCTGTCAACAAGACCCACAAGATATCACCCTGGATACTGATATTGGAAAAACCAATCTAAGTTTCCCTAATTCGGTATTAATTTTGTATACGGACTCGAGCCCAAGTTTCTTACGTGCTCAAAGTGCCTCGAGCGCCAAATATCTTATGCCTGGGGTATTGCCAGAACGTATGAAAGAAAGTGATCACGAGGGTGATCATGATGAACCCATTATTAACACTGCCGCTATTCGTACCCAGGCTATAACCTATACTGATATCTCAAAAACCTATGCCACCTTTATTGCTAACTTAGCGCGCCGCTATGAAGGTATCAATGTGGTCATGCAACCAGTCTCGAGCTATCAGGCAGGTCAGGCCACCGAGTACCTGCGCACTTTTTACATGGGCAGTACCTATGGTGATCCTGTACCGCCAGCGCTTATCGCCGATGTGACAGCAGGTGCGCCTGTTACCTGGATTAACTATCAAGTCTGGAATCTGGATCTGGCTTCTTTAGGTCTAAGCTATAAACAAATTATTCCTGCCTATACTCAGCCGCTCTATACGACGACTTATAATCAGGTTGATTACCGGGGCTACACCTTTAAAAAGTATCAGGCACCCATGGAAATCATTGAAGTTTCGGCTGATAGACCTGATGTTGTTGTTCATGCAAGTGCCAAAAACCCGGCTGGTCAAACCATTCCCTATGCTGTTCAGAGTGGCAACTTCTGGTACTTTGCCGATCTCCCCTTTGCCTATATGCATGAGACGGATCGCTACCTGATTTTTGCTGATCTTATGGGGCCCATGCTGGGCCATCAGGAAACCTGTGCGCCTCAAGCCGTGGCTCGTATGGAAGACCTGAACCCAAGCAATACGTCAGCAGAGCTGAAGCGCATGATTGACAGCTTAAACAAGCTCAGAATTCCTTTTGCTGCAACGGTTATTCCTTACTATTACAATAACAATACCAACGTTACCTTGCGCTGGAGCGACAATCTTACTGCCCTGCGTCAGGTGCTGCGTATTCCTGGATTAAGGGCTGGTGGTAGCCTCTTCCAGCACGGTCTAACTCATCAGTACAAAGATTTGAAAAACCGTGACGGTGAAACAGGCCTGGACTGGGAATTCTGGGATGCCAATATCAATGGGCCAATAGCTGGCTTAACTGTTAATGAAGCCATTACTCGAATTACTGAAGGGAAAGCGATTCTGCAAAGTTTTGGTATGAACCCAGTTGGCTGGACCACGCCTCACTACGCTTTTGAACCTAGTTTTGGCTCAGCCATTAACGGTGTTTTCAACCGCTCATTTGAGCGCCGTCTTTATCAGCAAGGTGATTTGGTAGCGGGTCAGTTCTTCCCCTATCCGGTAAAAGATGCTTACGGTAGTCTGATGGTACCGGAAAATGGCGGCAGCATTCAGCCTAACTATCTGGTTTCAGATGTACTCGAGGCTGCCAGAGCAAACCGTGTTTTACGTTGCCCCTGGTTTGGTCTGTTCTTCCACCCCTATATTCTTGACCCTCAGTATGATGGTGCCAATGCCGTTTCGGTTGCTCAGTTTGAAGCTATGCTCACTGAAATCAAAAACATGGGCTACACCTTTGTTGAGCCTTCAAAAGTTACCCTGGCAAAATAACTTAAGTTGACTTCTCAGGACTGGAGGGCTCGAGCCCTCCAGTTTTTTTAGGTTCTCCTGGAAAACTACCGTTTTTAACGGTGCTAAAGGCTGTTCATTTTTTTATCCTTTTCAAATGTTTTCGAAGGCTACTTCTTTTAGTCCAGGTTCTTTTACTTGATCCTGGGTTGTTGAGAAAGAGGCGCAGTTTGCTTGCATATCTGCCAGGGCTTACACCGTCTGCTGAAACTTGGAATAGCATTCTCGTTACCCTCGGATTAGCTCGCAATAAGGATGACCCCAGCAGTGCTTACTGGAAAGGCCATTCCTATTACTCTCGCTTTTTACCGTGCTTAACATTTTGCTTTGCTTAACAAGGGCAAAGAATAAAAGTAAAGTATCTAAGTACTTAAGGGGAAAGCATACGTACCTTTATTCGCCTTACATATTTGTCTATGACTGGGCACAGCCGCCATGAAATCCTTTAAGCATGCGTTTTGTTCTTAAAGTTTATTTACGGGAACACATAGTTTAGAGAGTTTAAGGTTGTTTAGATGGTTGTAAGTTTGCTTCTAAAATTATGCTGAGCAGGCATAGAATTTAGCTCTCAATTAAGTCTATCAGATCATTAAAAGGCTTTTATTGTCTGTTTCCTAAAACCACCAAAAAACCAACTTTTTCCTGCTATGGATAACGCAAGAAAGGAATTTTCGATGCGTGCCAAATTAGTTTTATTTGTTTTTCTCATACTCGTTTCGACGGCTATGGCTCAGGCGCTACCTTTTACCAATGAGCAAGCCAGTAGTGGAGAAGCGGTCTATAACGAACATTGTGCCGAGTGTCATGGTCAAAATCTTATGAAGCAGGGCTATCCAGATTTAGCAGGAAATAAGTTTACCAATAAGTGGAGTGGAAAAAGTCTGGATGAACTTTATTTTATTATCAGCACTACCATGCCGCAGGGGCATCCAGGTAGCTTAGCTAAGAAGGATTATTTAGACGTTACCGCCTATATTTTGCAACAGAATGACTATAAAGCGAGTGGAGAAGCCTTGGGTCCTGATAATATGCAAAATGCTGTGCTAGCGCAGGCTACAGAGCCAAACTCGAGTGGTCATGGAATGAATAGCAGCAGTTCTGAAACCGACAAAACTGAAGAAACTGCGAGTGAAAATAGCTCAGAACAGAGTTCTGAAAATGCTGGCTCGAGCAGCGATCAGGGGCAAGACGCCAGCGCTCCTAAGACCTTATCGTTAAGTGGTCCAAACCAGGACCAGCTTAATGCTGCCTCAGACTCGAGTGACAGCTGGCTGTTTTATAACCATGGTTATAGTGGAGAGCGGCACTCGAGCCTGGATCAGATAAATACGGACAATGTTATTGATTTGCAGCGTTCATGTACCTATGACTTTGATGAACTTGGCGGGTTCCAGGGAACGCCGCAGGTGTATCAGGGGGTCATGTTTGTCACCTTTATGAATAAAACTGTAGCGCTTGATGCCAGTAATTGTGAGCTTATCTGGGAATATGACTATACTACTGTTTCCCCTGTCGTGCTCGAGACCAACCGCGGGGTTGCACTTTATGACGGCAAGGTCATTCGCGGTACGCCCGATGCCCATCTGATTGCCTTAGACATTAATACCGGCAATCTTATCTGGAATGTACCTGTTGAAGATTCATCTTTAGGCTATTTTTTAAGTTCTGCCCCGATTGTCTGGAACGACATGGTCTTTATTGGTGACGCAGGTGCTGACTGGGGAATTAAAGGCAAAATGTACGCCTTTGATGTAAATAATGGCTCAAAAATCTGGGAGTTTGACGTTATTCCTACAGGGGATCAAGCAGGAGCCGATACCTGGCAAAGTGCTGATAGCACCAGTACCGGGGGCGGCAGCATGTGGACAAGTTATACCTTAGATAAAGATGCTGAGCTGCTTTATATTTCAGTTGGTAACCCCGCGCCTGATTTTGCTGCAGAATACCGTCCTGGCGATAATCTGTACACCGATAGTGTCATTGTCTTAAATGCCAACTCGGGCGAGCTCGAGCATTATTATCAGCAAATTCCAAATGATGACAAGGATTATGATACGGCAGCGGCTCCGGTGATTTACCAGCAAGACGGTACGAAAATGGTAAGTGTTGCCACCAAGGCTGGTTACCTGTTTACCTATAACGATGAAACTCAGGAAGAACTTTACCGCGTTCCCCTTATCACGGTAGAAAATCAGGATGAACCTGTAACAGAAGAAGGAATAAGGGTGTGTCCTAACTGGAGTGGCGGGTCTCAGTGGTCAGGCCCGAGCTATATGGACGGCACCCTATTTGTCAATATGGTGGATTGGTGCGGTACTGCAACCTTGAATGAAGTGCGCTATGTAAAACAGCAGCTCTATCTGGGTGGAGCGATGGAGCTCGAGCCAAATGCAAATGCCGTTGGTGTGACCTCTGCGGTTGACGCTGCCAGTGGGGAAATTAAGTGGCAATTTAAACGTCAGGGTACGCGCATCGTAGGAGGGATTACGACGACCGATGGCGGCCTCGTTTTAACTGGAGATATGCTGGGCAATTTTTATGCCCTAAATGCCGAAGATGGCTCGCTGCTCTATATGGACAACATTGATAATGCGCCGATTGGTGGTGGCATTTCAACCTACTCAATAGATGATACCCAGTATCTTGCTGTTGCCGCTGGTAATAGCTCGAGAGGTGCTACCGGCGTGACTGCTATGCCTGCCCGCATCGTTATTTATTCGCTAAGATGAAGACCCTAGTTACGAGCTTGCTAATAGGTTTACTAAGTAGCACTGCACTGGCGATCAATTTTGAGTTGAGCCAGGAAGATGTGCAGCGGGCTATTAGTGCAGGCACCGAAATGGTTTCGCCCCAAAATGGGTATAAAATTGGTGATTATGTCGTGCACGAATACATTCAGGACGTCAGACTTGGGCCAAATGATCCTGAAGTTGATGCGGTCACGCTAAGTACCCCTTTTGAAACCTTGCGAAAGCGTGCCTATTATGCGGCCTATCAGAAAAAAACCCTGGCTGAAACGCAGATCAATGACATTCTGGATAGTACCCAGAACAAGATTAGCTTTAACCTGTATGTGCATAGTCCTAAAAGTGTGCAGGAAGAACTCGAGCAATTTCAAAAAGCCTATCTGGATGACCAGAATCAGGAGGAATCACAAAGACAGCAAAGCTTTCTTGATCTTTATTCTGAGGCGAGTCTGAAGGTTGACGGTACGACTTTAACGGCCAGCCCAGAGATCAAAGGTCCTTATCAGGATCAGTTTTCTACCATTGAAGGCAAGCCCGAGTTTCGCTTTTTAGGTGTTATCACCTATACGTTTGATCTTTCGGGAACTGAACTCGAGGGTCAAACCGGTACCTTAAGCTTTCAGGATAGTGAGGGTAAGACCTATGAGGAGACCATTGACTTTGACAGCTATTTTTGAGTTGAGCTAGACAGAAACGTTAAGGCTAAGATGTCATATCTTAGCCTTAGTTTTTGGAAATGTGTCGACCTATATTCAAGCCGTTTTCAGGTAGGAGTGCTCGAGGCCCAAAACAGCCAGTATAGAAAACAATCTGTACTGTAAAGCTTCTGTAATAAAACCTCTTTACACTTACTGTTCAGATGATGGTAACCCTCAAGAGGTTCTAAGGCTCCTTATGAACCAAAGAATTACGCAAGTCAATGCAGAGATAAAAGATGCCCTGAAAAAAGCCGCATGGTTAGGCTTCTCCCGCTCCATGCTGGTAGGTAGTGTATTACAATTTGCACTTTTTTTTCTGGCACCTGCGTTTACAGGGCCTACGCATATCTGGCGAACTATTTTTGGCCTTACCTGCATCGTTATGCTTTTGCTGTTTTTTGCCAATCAGCGTTTTGTCAGTCTCTACCGATATATCTATTTCTTTTTGTTTACAACCCTGGGTTTGGCCCAGCTCGAGAGCTTTTTGGTCCTCCGCTACAGCTCAACTGTAGCAGCTGTTGCTGCGGTTAATTTGTTGGCAGGCTTTGGCATTTTGTCGATTCGTGCTCTTTTACTCTTTGTTAGTTTAACAACGTTTGGCTATGGTTACTGGCTCTGGACCTTTAATGCGCATCAACTTATCAATACAGAGTCAAGTATTTATCTTATGACATTAGCCTACGCTTTTGTCCTTCACTTTCGCTTTAAACAGAATATGGTTCAGCAAATTAAGCATGCAAAGGTTCTCGAGCAACGAAGTCTTGAACTCGAGCAACTGCATAAAAAATACGAGCGCCTTAGTCAAATGGATGAACTCACAGATGTCTACAATCGGCGCTATTTTATTCAGGAAGCAGAGCGCTATATAGCATTGGCAAAGCGTCATCATCTTTCCTTTTCGATACTTCTTTTTGACTTAGACCACTTTAAAAGGGTTAATGACAGCAAAGGCCATCTGGTAGGAGACGTTGTGCTCAGAGAAGTTGCCAGAAGGGTCAAGCAGACGCTACGTGAAACAGATGTGTGTGCCCGCTACGGTGGTGAAGAATTTGTGCTGCTCTTACCCTTTACCGGCCTCGAGCAAGCCCTGATTGTTTCTGAACGCTTGCGCAAGCTGATTTCTGAAACGCCTATTAGTTATGGGCAGGGAGAACTCTGGGTAAGCTCGAGTTTTGGTTTGGCCGTCTCGCAGGAAAAATGTACCTTAGAAACCATGCTGCAGCGAGCCGATAAGGCACTGTATCAGGCGAAAGATAGGGGGCGAAACCGTGTTGAGGTAGCTTTTTTTGAAGCGGCTAATGAGGCATCTATAAGTCATTTCAGGTAATGATAATTACCGTTTCTTTTTGAAGATAAATAAGCCAGACATTCAGCAAACTTGACGAAAAAGCTTTATGGGTGAGGGTTTAATCTTGACCAATTTACTCTGCTAAATCGGAATCATTCCGATTTTTGTGGTAAGCTATGCTTATAAGTAAGGCAGGGCTCGAGCTTGAGTTATGCCGCTTTTTTGTCTCACTTTCTGGCTGTGGGCCAGCTTTGTTTTTCTTTGGAGGTTTATGTCAAGTGCCGCTCTAGCTTTACAACAAGAGCTTCAACAAGATCGCCGAACCCTGCGTTTTGAAGCTCTCTTAACCATTATTACTGTTATTGGTTTAATTGTTGCTGTTATTGCTCAGTTTTCTGGTGGACCCAGTGCGCTTATTTGGACAGCTTTTATTGTTGCCTATCTGGCGGGCGGTGTGCCTGCTGGTATTGGCGCCATTCAAGAGTTATTTCAAGGCAAACTAGATATAGATTTACTTATGGTGCTGGCAGCTCTGGCTGCTGCGGCTGTAGGTGAACCCAGAGACGGGGCGATTCTGCTGTTTTTGTTTAGCCTGGCAGGTACCTTAGAAGGCTACGCCATGGGCAATACCAAGCGTGCGGTAGCTTCGCTTATGAAATTGCGCCCCGATGAGGCTAATTTACAACTTCCTGATGGACAGACCAAGCGTGTCTCGGTAGAGTCTTTGCAACTTGGCGATAGCGTAGTGGTTAAGCCTGGAGAGCGCATTCCTGTAGATGCTGAAATCAGCCAGGGGCAAAGTGCCATAGATCAGTCAGCGGTAACAGGCGAGTCAGTACCCGTTGATAAAGCCGTGGGCGATCAGGTTTTTGCTGGTACCGTTAACGGTCACGGAGCCCTTCTTTTAAAGGTGACCAAATTAGCCAGCGAGTCAACGCTGGCCCGAATGATCAAACTGGTTACCGAGGCCCAGGAACAGCGCTCACCCAGCGAACGATTTAGCAACTGGTTTGGTCAGCGTTACACCTTTTTTGTGCTGATAGGTAGCATCCTTGCCCTGGCAGTGTTTTTGCTTACCGATATGCCTCGAGCCGAAGCTTTCTATAAGGCTGCCACTTTACTGGTGGTTGCCAGTCCCTGTGCCATTGTGATTAGTGTGCCAGCTGCCGTTTTGTCTGCCCTGGCAGCCGCAGCGCGTAAGGGCGTGTTGTTTAAGGGCGGGGCTGCCCTCGAGGATTTTGGTAATGCCGATACTCTTGCCCTGGATAAAACCGGAACCTTAACCGAAGGCAAGATGCATGTTACGGATGTCATCACTATAGACGGTATGCCGGAAAGAGATTTTATAGAACTTGCAGCTAGTCTCGAGGCGCAGTCAGAACATCCACTGGCAAAAAGTATTTTGGCGTATGCCAGGGCTCAGGGGATAGAGCCAAGAGTGCCTGAAAATACCAAGGCGTTTCCTGGTAAGGGTTTGCAGGCAGAGTTTCAAGGCGAAAAGTTCTGGGCGGGTAATCATAAACTCTTAGCGGAAGAAAACGTAAGCTTAAATGAGCAAGCTCAAGTAGCCTTAGCTAAGCTCGAGCAAGAGGGTAAAACACCCGTGCTTATTGGTTCTGAGCGTCTCCTGGGAGTTATAGGCGTGGCCGATACCCTGCGTGAGAGTGCCAAACCTACGCTCGAGCGTCTGAAAGCTCTGGGCTTAAAACGTTTTGTTATGTTAACGGGTGATCACAGCTCGGTAGCAAAGGCCGTTGCCCATGAGCTTGGCTTAGCCGAAAAAGATGTTTACGCCGAGCTTTTACCCGAAGACAAAGTGAAGTATGTACGCGAATTAAGTCAGGAAAGCAAAGTTGCTTTTGTAGGTGATGGTGTCAATGATG
Organism: Trueperaceae bacterium; assembly: GCA_020431825.1. Classification (GTDB taxonomy): domain Bacteria; phylum Deinococcota; class Deinococci; order Deinococcales; family Trueperaceae; genus JAHEBB01. The sequence continues at coordinate 26,936 of JAGQHN010000006.1, forward strand.
CTGCCGCCTTAGCGACGGCTCATGTAGGTATGGCCATGGGCACAGCTGGTAGCGATGTCGCTCTGGAAGCTGCTGATATTGCCTTGCTTACTGACAACCTCGAGCGTTTACCCGAAGTCTATGCCTTAGCCAAAACGGCGAACCGCGTTATTAAGCAAAATCTCGGCTTTGCGCTTGGCATTATGATTTTGATGGTTTTTCTTACGCTGTTCTGGACATTACCTCTACCCTTAGGCGTAATCGGTCACGAGGGCGGTACGCTGTTAGTCGTTGCCAATGGTCTAAGGCTTCTCTGGTCAAGGTAATACCAAAGTGCCGTTTTAATGTCATAAAAGTCATTAAAACCGCTCGTGAGAGCGTGCCCCTAGACGACTCCGACGATGACATGATTCAAGCATTTTGGTATAAGTTCACTCTAAAAGTAATGGGCTAACTCTGGTTAGCGTTCTATATCCAAATGTAACAAAGAAAAAGACGGAGTTTTAAACTCCGTCTTTTTCTTTAACGTTTAGAGCAAAAATTTGATTTGAGAAGTAGCCGCTTTTAGTGCTCTTTGATGACTACGATTTGATATTTCATAATCAGTAAAACGACTGCCGCAATGGCAATGATAAAGAGCGTATTGGTAAAAAAGGCAGCTAAGCCAATCACAATGGCCCAGGATAGGGCAATACTAAAGACTTTTCTTCCATCGGGTTTACGCAGCTCGAGTTTGCGGACGTTGGTCCGTTTCACCAGATCTTTAAAGAAATGGGAAACTCGGTTAAGAATAGACATGTTGCTATATTTCATCATGACCCCAGTGTAGTCTTTTGGGAGAAAGCTTACATCACACTAAAGTTGTATGGCCGAACAAGAAAAAGAAGGAGATTCGGGTGGTCAGTCCTTAGCCCTAATAATGATCTGATGCTTTTGCTCGGCTCTGTCGTGATGGTAGTGAAGCATTTGGTTGCCAGCTTCGCTGATTGCTCCGTCGGAAAGCTCGAGCGTATACCCCCTTAGATAATGGTAATCAGGCAAATAAATGACGGTGGCAATGTCTGGGTCCAAGGGAACATCTGAAATAAAACATAGCTCAAAGACTTTTTTGGTCAGATCAAAGCGCATTTTTGTAACCGTGCCAGCAACATAAGGCGCATACGGCCGAATAAAGGCGTCAAGCGCACGACCACCCTGGTAGAGGTGAGGCTCGAGCCCTTCGGGTAGCTTTTGAAACGGCTTGTCTGGACTGTAGATAGAAAAGTCTTCAGCATTCCAACCGTCACCATGTTCATGACTATTATCGCTGCTGTAATTCCAGATGCAGTAGCTTAACAGGCTTGCTTCCATAGCACTCAGGCTGCGGTCTAGCGCCTTTATTTGCTTCTTATAATTGGCACTTGTGTAGGCACGTTTATTATCTAAATCCATCGGAATACCTACTTCGCCAATCAGCGTGGGAACATTGCCCATTTTATCCCTGGACAGGGCTTGCATGGCCTGAAGTTGTCGCTGAAATACCCGATGAATAATGCCTTTGCCAGCTATGATTCTGCGGTACTGGGTATCAAACGACAGCCAGGCCATAAAGCGCTTGGTGATAAGCGTAGCGACGTCATACCAGTGAGGGGCATGAACAATAGTTGCTGCTCGAGTTTCAGGCCAGTAAAGCTCAGGATCAGCCGGAATGCCTTCAATAAAAAAGCACGTTGCCTTGTGGTGTTTTGAGATTTCTCTGATAAACCGTCTGGCAAAAGGCAGATAGTAGTCGCGGTAAAAATGAATCTTTTTGTCGTTTACATAACTGAAATGTTGAGGTCTTAACAGTTTGGCTTTTCCCCCTTGCTTTTCCCAGACAGCATTTTCCTGCCAGATGGGCATGCGACTGGTGTACCAGGCGGTTTTTTTACGCTTATTAAATTCATCAATATGTTTCAGGCGTAGACCCGTTAAACCGAGTTCCCATACCTCTATCTTTTGGCTTAGGCCTGCCCCCAGTCCCATGGCCTGCAAGACCGAAGGAGAGGGGCCTCTAAGCAGCAGACTATGTGCTTTGGTCTTTAAATCTTCTACACCAATGAAGCCTGCCGAGGGTTCATTCATTACACCGTAACCAATAAGCTGGGGGATGTGCCCTAATGCTTGAGCAAGCTGAGCAAAAGCAGCAATATAGCTATCTTGCAAAACGTCCTGGAGTGAAACGCCCTTATGTTTGGTTTTAGGGGCAAGATCACGACCTGCCCAAAAAAGGGTGAACATGGTCGCGCTGGCTAATTTGCCATAATTGGTGCCCCAGATCATATGGGGGAAAGGATTGCCGTGGATAGCATGCAGGGTGGCTGCACCAGTTTCTGCCAAACTGCTTAAGTCAAACCCTGCCAGCTCGAGTGTCCAGGCAGGGGCACCGTCGCCACCACAAAAGCGGCTCCAGACATCCTGATGAGGGTCAATGTACAGGTAAAATCCGTAGCTGGCAGCTTTTTCTAACAAAGCTTTGACATAGGCAATATAGGTGTAGTCATAGATGCCTGGTCCCTCATGCTCGAGTGCTTCCCAGGTGACCACAAAACGAATGAGATTAAAGCCCCAGGTTTTAAGCCTGGCAAAGTGTTCATCGGCTTCCTCAAGGGGAAAGGGACGGCCGACAAAGCTTACCCTTGTTTGCCTGTCCAGTGCTTGTTTCTCGTGGCTTTTATGTCCATAGGGAAGTTTGCTACTTCCTCCCAGGTTGATGCCACGAAAGTGGAGCTGGCGGCCAAGATGATCTTTAAACTGTGGGCCATCCGTGCGCATAGGTTCAGCTTATTGTAACGAAGGTTTAAGCCAGGATGCCGTAGTACTGAGACCGATTAAGCGAGGAGTCTGATTAAAAATGCAGTTTAAATAAGGACTCGAGCCCTAGAGCGAGTTGCTCGGCATTTTCCAGGTTGAAAGGCATAGGTGGGCGTATTTTGACGACATTGTGCAAAGGGCCGTCAGTTCCGAGCAAAATACCCAGGTCACGCATGCGGTTGGCGATAAAGGAAGCTTCTGCAGCCGCAGGCTCGAGCATCTCCTGATCTTTAACCAGCTCAATACCTAAAAACAGTCCTGAGCCGCGTACATCGCCAATAAGTTCATGCTGGCTTTTTAGGCGGTTGAAGTGCTCGAGCAGCCTATCGCCAACTGTTAGGGCATGACTTTGCAAGTTCTCCTCATGGACAACATCCAGTACTGCCATGCCTACCTGACAGCTCACGGTATTACCTCCAAAGGTACTAAAAAACTCCATGCCATTGTCAAAAGCATCGGCAATGTCTGCTGTGGTAATCACGGCGGCAATCGGGTGACCGTTGCCAATGGGTTTGCCTAACACGACAATATCTGGTGTGACGCCCTGCGCCTCAAAGGCATAAAAATGGCTGCCTGTACGTCCGTAGCCTGTTTGTACCTCATCGGCAATGCACAGTCCACCGCTATTACGAATATGCCGGTAAACGTCTTGTAAGTAGCCCTTCGGGAAAATGATTTGCCCACCTACACTTGGGCAGGTTTCAGCAATAAACGAAGCAGGTCTATCAAGCTGGGCGAGTTTATCCTTAACAAAGCTGGCATAGGCTTTACCTGCCTCAGGATTTGCTTTATACCTTCCTCGGTAAACATCAGCGACAGGAACCGTATGTACCCAATCGGGTGCGCCTTGCCCGCCTGGACCGTCATGCTTATAAGGGCTTATATCAATAAGGCTGGTGGTGTGACCATGATAGGCGCCCTCGAGCACAATCATCTCCTTAGACCCGGTATAGGCCCTGGTCAGTCTGAGTGCCAGCTCATTGGCTTCACTGCCCGAATTGACAAAGTAGCAAACGTTTAAGGGTTCTGGCAGGGTGGCACAGAGTTTTTCAGCATAGTCAGAAAGCCCATCATAGAGATAGCGCGTATTGGTATTTAATAGGCCCATTTGTTTTCTGGCTGCTTCAACCACTCTGGGGTGACAGTGCCCAACGTGGGGCACGTTGTTATAGGCATCGAGGTACTGCCTGCCGCTTTCATCGTAGAGGTATTGCATGCGTCCACGGAGCATCTTTATTGGGGTTTTATAGCCAATACTCAGGTTGCGCCCAATGCGAGACTTGCGTTCTTGCAGGGTTTTGTCTTTGCTTGCAGCCTGATAGGTTGCTAGCTTTTCGGGCAATCTCACCAGCAGATTGGGGTTTGGGCAAAAAGCTTGCCAGATTGTCAGTTCGCTGGCTTTAGCCACACCGGGAAAATCTGTGCCAAGGTCAAGCAAATCACGGATGATTTGAAAATGCAGGTGCGGCGCCCAGCCACCATTCTCAGGCCAATCACCTATTCTGGCAATTTCCTGACCGCTACAGATCTTCTGACCTTTTTGTAGACCTAAGACCTCTGTTTTCAGGTGACCATAGAGAGTATAGAAAGGCAGACCCTCAGGTGTTTCATGCTTGAGGATCAGCACATAACCATAATCAAGCGGTTCAGGGTTGGCACTAACGGCGTGGACAGTGCCCGCCAAAGGGGCATAAATAGTTGTATCAGGGGCGGCAAACAGGTCTAAGCCCATATGAAGAGTGCGGCGCTCGCTGTAGGGGCTGGGGCCAGCGAAACCGGGTGTAGTGTAGATAAGCCGGGGTTCCTGGTAGCGTCCTGTAGCCAATACCGCCTTATGCTCAGCCATATAGTTAAAAATGTGTTCGGGCTCGAGGCTATCTTTATCTATTCTGGTGTCAAAGGGCAGGTTGGGGCTAGCCACACTTAAATCGATGAGAAGAGCTTCTTGCGCAAAAAACGCTGGGTCCAGTAAAGGCTTAACCTCACAAGTTGCCAGGTAGCTTTCTAAGGATTGTCTCTGGGGTAAAGGCTCGAGCCCGCAAGCCTGACGAAAGCTGGCTTCGACAAACTTAGGGTGAAGCTCGAGTAACCTTGGCAGTGTCTTTTTGATGGGTGCCTGGCTAATCCCCAGATAAGCATCATCGGGTCGTTGCGCCTGCTGATGGGCTGCTAACGAGGCACTGGCGCAAAGTCGTAGTCCAATCAGCGGAAACAAGACCTCGAGTTCAGTTTCTGTAAGAGGGTTTTCCTGGTGATAGCCTTTGACTATAGGCAGTGCGGTGTTTAGCAGTTCGGTTTTATCAAGCAGGGCATAGGCTATTGCTATGGCAAGCTCATTTACTGTATGGCTGTATACCATATCGCCGTAGTCAATAAGTCCTGTCAGGCTCTGATTCTGGCTATAAAGATCAGCCTTTCCGCCGACCATCAGATTGTAGTCATTGGCATCATTATGGATAAGGCTTTGTCTAAGTTCAGATAAATGGGGCTTCGCGTAGGTCTCAAATCGCTTCTCAAGTAACCGCACTTGATGTCTAATTTCTTGATTCTGAATAAGTTCGCTGTATTGAGCTATGACCTCAGGTGCTTTTGCCAAATCCCAGTGAAAGTCTCGGTGTAAGGCCGGATGATCAAACTCTGTAAGCAGGCAGTCCAGCTTCCCCAATTGTTTTCCTAAGTCAAAGAATAATGCTTCTGATTGCCAGTTTTGTTTAGCGAGGGGGGTGCCGGGCAAGTAAGTTAACAGGCGGACGAGGTGTGTTTTATCCTGCTGGTTTACAGTTGCAAGGGTCTCTCCCTTTGAGGTTCTTATGACTTCTGGAAGGATGTCTAGTTTGCCCCTAAGGTGCTCGAGCACCGCATTTTGCGCCTCGAGTAAAGCTCTATCTTCGAGAGCGTTAGCAATTTTCAGTACATAGCGTTTTTCACCTGCCACGCTTAGCACAAAATTCTGGTCGCGCTCACTCGGCAATAGCTTTGCTGCACTGTCTAAACCGTAAAGATCCTTGGCAAGCTGCTCGGCTTCCTGCTGTGAAAAGTGAGGGGCGTGGCTGAGTAAGGACATAGTGTTCAACTCCGTAAAACAGAAGGTTTCCGATTTTATCTATAGGAAAACCTTTTGCTCATAGTATTCGGGTTTATGAATAGCAGTACACAAAAAATCTGGTAAACCGCCCAAACGTTGCCTCTAAAGTATCACGCGCGCGTTTCATTTTTTTAGCGTCTTAACTACTTGATGCCACTTTTTTAGGAGGTTTGATAAAAGGAGCAATCAGTGCAATCAGGAAAGGAACACTGGCTACGATCAAAATAATATAGGTGTAAGAGCCAAAAAAATCTTTGCCTGTCGAGAGAATAAGGGGTCCTAGTGCCGAAGCTGCAACCCCTATTGTTGTTACTTGCCCCTTAATAGCCCCCAAATGTTTGCGCCCAAAATAGTAGGCGTAAACAATACTGCCCAAGGTGCCCATCATGCCCTGCATAAGACCCATGGCCACGCCGTAAAATATAAAGTTTTGGGCACTTAATTGGGTTGACAAGATAAGTACACAGCCTAGCAGTGCCTGAGCTGCACTTAAAACAAACCGTGGGGGAACACGGTCGAGTAAATAACCCGTAAAGATATTTGAAAGTAACAAAATAAAACCTAAGGGAACAAAAACCTGGGTAGCGAGATCACGGCCTAGACCCTGCTCTGCAAAAATGTCGTAGTTATGAAATAGCAGGGCTGTACCAAGGGCAGAGACGCAAAAAGAAGCGGTCACATAGAGCCAAAAGGTAATAGTTGATCTTGCTTCTGCGGGCGTAAAGTTTTCTTCATTCAGGGGCTTGGTTTGAGCACTGCCATCAGGCTCGAGTCCGTAAAGCTCAGGGTGACCGCGGAAGAGTAGTGCCCCAAGCGGTAAAATCGTAAGGGCAACAAGCAAGCCTAAAAGCATATAGGCAATACGCCAGTCAAAAGTCTGAGTCAGCGTTTCAATAAGCCTTGGAAAGAAGGCTGTGCCCGTGGCAAAGCCAATTCCTGAAAGCCCAACTGCCAGACCACGCCGCCTGACGAACCAGATATTTATGACGTGGATGCTTACCAGAGAAAGCGCGCCCTGACCTAGACTACGAATCAGCACAAAGCCGATAAAGAGACTTATAAGCCCTCCAATAAAACCCATAAATACGCAGGCCAGGGAAAACAAACTGGCAATGATAATGACGGCTAATCGTGGGCCCCGCCGATCTATAAAGCGTCCGACAAAGGGCAGACTAAACGAACCTGTTAGCGTGGCAAAGGTATACATGAGCGAGACAGTTGTGCGCGAAAGATTCAGGTCAGCAATGATATGGTCAAGAAAAACCCCAACACTCACCGTTTGTCCAGGCATGGTCATAAGCAGACCTATAGACCCAGCGATCAAGATAATCCAGCCATAGTAAATTGGCGAAGCCTTTATGATACGGCTTCGCCTTGTTGTATTAGCATCGGTAGTGTAGGGTTTCATTTAGACCTTTCGGAAAATAGAAAAGTGGCAAGCAATAAAGTATTTGCCCACTCTAAACGCATCTTTCTTTTCGTAAGGCGGTTTAGCTTACAAGCTTAAGGAGAAAATCCAGCTATCGGATGAACGCGTAGTTACCAGATATGCTGTAGTGTCAGGCATGAACCTCTAAAATTCTTAAAGCATAGACAACATTGGAAACGCTATGTGAAAACGCTAATATCCTCAAAAATAAGGTTTTTACAAGATGTTGATTTTCTAGACTTGGGGACGCAAAAAAGTACCGGGGGGCGGCAACAGTTCTACACCGATGGATTTGGGATGAGCTGAAAAAAGTAAAGGAGTTGCCTGTTCGGCATGGAAGGCCACCACATGAACAGCGTCGGTCGCTTCGCTAAAAACATCAAAAAGATCAAATTCACCGCGCTTTAACAGGTCATACTGTTCTTGCGAGATGCGCGTGTAGAGATAGGTGGTCACGTCGCCTTTGGCATCTGTCTGATAGGCAAGATAAAGCTGCTTGCCATCCAGATGAACACTCAGGTGCTCGGCAAGCTGCTTAAGTTTCTTAAGTTGCTTAGGGTTGAATTTGGTTTTAGCTGGCACGCGCTTCTTCTTTATCGCCTTTCTTTTTGCCGCCAAAAAGTCCTTTTAGCTTTTGCACCAGCGTCTCATGCTCGTGAATTTCTTCGCCGACTTCTTGTGCATAAGCCTCGAGCAACTCTTTAGCTCTAGGACTTAGTTTAGTCGGTACTTCAACATTTGCAATGACAATTTCATCACCGAGGCCTACTTGTCGCAATTTTGGCATGCCTTTACCGCGCAGGCGAAACTCGCGCCCTGGCTGTGTTCCTGCGGGTACCTGCAGGACTTCTGGGCCGTCCAGGGTGGGTATTTCAAAAGAAGAGCCAAGCGCAGCTTGTGAAAAACCTAATTTTAGCTGATAGATAAGATCATCACCCTCACGCTCGAGTTCCGGGTGTTTCTCCATGTTGATATAAACATAAAGATCTCCTACCGGGCCACCATCCTGTCCGGCATTGCCAGCTCTTGGTATGCGCAGACGGTAGCCGCCATCGATGCCCTTGGGTAAACCGACATCAACGCTTTCTTTTTGCCTGGTACGACCTGCCCCACGGCATTCATTGCAGGGTGTGGTGACAACTTCGCCAAGACCACGGCACTCAGGACAGATTTGCTGGGTAACCATGCTGCCAAAAAAGGACTGCACCTGTTGCCTTACTTGCCCAGCACCTTTACAGGTAGGGCAGGTTCTACGACCATCACTCCCTGGCTCTGCGCGCTCGCCGTTGCAGCGCTTACAGGTGCCGAGGCGCTCAACTTCGGTTTGTATTGTTTCACCAGCTCGAGCCTGCTCGAGTGTTATGGTAATTTCGGTTTCTATATCTTCGCCAGGTACGCCACGCTGAACCCGGCCGCTAAAGCCACTACCGCCACCAAATACAGAGGCAAAAATATCAAAAATATCGCCAGAGTACTGCACCCCTGGGTCAGCACTACCAAAGCGGTCATAGCGGGCCCGTTTTTCGTCATCACTTAAGACGGCATAGGCCTCATTGATTTGCTTAAACTTTTCTTCTGCTTCAGAATTTCCCTGGTTTCTGTCAGGATGATATTGCAACGCCAATTTGCGGTATGCAGTTTTTATTTCTTTACCATCTGCTGTTTTTGTTACCCCGAGAAGTTCGTAATAATCGATAGACGCCATTGGGCTAGTATAGCGAACTTGAGCATAAATCTTGTGTAAACCGACTCAAATCTATTGCGTTTAGCCTTTAAGCTGACAAAGACATGACTTTTGTCAGCTAGGGTTTGTTTGGGCCTCCCTAGGTCCAAATGATGCAACCCCACGGCGTGCCGTGGGGATTTTTCTGACTATACGGCGCTTTTTAACAAAGTTATACTAAACGAGCATCATTCATTTCTATCTTGGGCAAACTGCTCAGGGTAAAACAATCTAGGGAGGTACGTTAATGAAACGTTCCATTGGCATTTTTCTAATCGTCTTCTTGTTTTGGACGGCTGCACAGGCGCAGACCGTCAGTGTACTCTGTAGCCCTGACTTAGCCTGGTGTGAACAGCTAGGACCAGCCTATAAAGCAGCTACGGGCAATGAGCTCGAGTTTGTGCGCCTTAGCTCATCTGAAGCTTTGGCACGTCTAAGAGCAGAGGCTGCAAACCCCACCTTTGATGTCTGGTTTGGGGGTACGGGTGACCCTCACCTTGTTGCCTTTAATGAAGGGATTACTGAGTTTTACAAGCCCAGTACTTGGGATGACCTCTTACCAAGTCTTACAACTGCGGTCGGTGAAACCTACATTCCGCTTTATACCGGAGCTATTGGCTTTGTTGTTAACGAAGATCTTCTGGCTGCTGAAGGTGTGCCCGTGCCAAACTGCTGGACTGATTTGCTTGACCCATCCTATAAAGATCTGCTGGCCATGCCCAATCCCAATACGTCAGGTACATCTTATACTATTATTGCTACGCTGATTCAGCTTTTTGGCGAAGAAGAAGCCTTTAATATGCTGGCACAAATTCATCAGAATGTGGCGCAGTACACCCGTTCAGGTGGAGCGGTTGGTCTACTGGCGGGGCGTGGTGATGTTGGTGTCGCTATTCAGTTTTTGCATGATGGGGTTAAATACACCAAGCAAGGTTTCCCGGTGACCAATATTTCACCATGTGAGGGCACTGGTTTTGAGATTGGCGGTCTTAGCATGGTTAAAGGTGCTCCTCATCCAGATGACGCTAAAGCCTTTATTGAATGGGCGTTAACGCCAGAAGCACAAATGCTTGCTGCCCAAAAGGGCGAGTCCTTCCAGGTTCAGTCCAACAAAAATACGCCAGTTCCCCCTGAGTCTCCTGACTTAGATAGCATTAAGCTCATTGATTACGATTTTGAGACCTACGGCTCAGTTGAGATTCGCGACGCAATTGTTGCTCGCTGGACAAACGAGATTTTCCCGGTACCCAGATAAGGTGACCTGGGTAGGTCATGCAGACTTACCCAAAACTTAAGCTATGGCATTAAGTTCATCTTTTTCAACGGTGCGCAGTTTGCGCTTTAGTGGTGCCTGGTTAGCCGCTGCTCTAGCGCTTCTGGGTTTTTTAGCCTTGCCGTTTGGACGACCTGGGCGTGACTTTTTTACGATTGATGCAAGTTTACGACCCTGGGCACTAAATAGCATCTGGCTATGGTTGGTTTTTCTGGCAGCATTAGCGGCCTTAATTATTAGTTTTCTACCGCTGAAAATTACTCTGCGTGGCAATTTGCTTGCCATAGCCGGAGCGATAGGTTTATTCAGTGGCATTGGCTGGCTTATGGTTACCACCACACCATTTGGACTGGGTGCTATGGTGTCGCTGCTGGCTTTGGTTATAGTGACAGGTTTTGGCCTGAGTGAGTCTGGGCGCATTCAAAGTGACGCTTTTGTCAGCTCGAGCATTCTGTTTGTGGGCTTATTTATCCTGCTTTTCATCCTTTTTCCGGTCTTTACTGTTCTCAAAACGGCTTTTTGGGTGGGTGGACAGTTTAGTCTTGGTAAAATCATGAATACGCTCAAAAGTCCGCTATTCATGTTTTTGGAAAACCCCTATACCGAACGCAGAGAGCTACTTATCATCAGTCTATTTGCCATTGCTGGAACCCTTTTAGGCCTTCTATGGGCGCTATGGAAAAAACAGGGATTCTGGCGTTTGGCACTTATTACGGGTGTAGCCGCCTTGCTTGGCTTTTTGCTGGGGCTCATGCTGTTTGCCAAAGGGGCTTTGCCAACCAGTTTGTTTTTGGCTGTGATTGTCTCGCTGTTTTCCACACTTTTTGGCTTAAGCTTCGCTATTTTGGGACAGCGTACCCGGTTAAAAATGGTAAGTCAGTCACTCAATGCCATAAGTTTATTGCCTATTATTACGCCGCCCTTTATTTTGGCTTTTGCCATGATCTTTTTGTTTGGTCGGCGAGGGCTTATTACCTACTCAGTGTTTGGCTTATCGACCAATGCCCTGTTTGGCATTATCGGGGTATCGCTAGCCCAAATTTTAGCTTTTACCCCGGTTGCCTATCTGGTTATTCGTGGTTCGGTAAGTGCGCTTGATCCTGCCCTCGAGGAAGCTTCGCAAACCCTGGGAGCTAACCGCTGGTACTTATTCAGAACCATTACCTGGCCCCTGTTAAGACCCGGCCTGGCTAATGCCTTTTTGCTTACCATGATCGAGTCTTTTGCTGACTTTGGTAACCCGCTGATTCTTGGCGGTGATAGAAGCTACCTGGCTACCGAGGTTTTTTCAGCTTTTTCAGCGCGTTTTGACCCGAATGAAGCTGCCGTTTATGGACTGGTACTCCTAACGATTGTACTGATTGTCTTTAGTTTGCAGCGGGTCTGGTTGGGGGAAAGTTCGTTTGTTACGGTAACAGGCAAACCTAGCAGTGGTAATTTGTCGCCTCTACCAGCTTGGCTCGAGGCTATTCTGGTACTTATTTTTGCCTTCTGGACACTCATCGTACTGGCACTTTACTTTTCCATTATCTACGGCTCTTTTGTACAACTCTGGGGTATTAATAATACCCTGACCTTTAAACACTATCAGGACTTTATGAATGCTGGTTGGCCGGTTTTCTGGTATACCGCGCGGACAGCGGCGCTCAGTGCTATTCCCGCTGCTTTGCTGGGTTTTCTGATTGCCTATTTGGTCGTCAGACAGCAGTTTTGGGGACGTATGTTCATTGAATTTGGTTCCATGCTGTCATTTGCCATTCCAGGTACGGTGATGGGGGTTGCCTACATACTGGCCTTTAATACCGGCCCCTGGCTCTTAACCTCGAGTATGGCCATTATCCTGATTGCCTTTGTCTTTCGCAATATGCCAGTAGCGATTCGGGGCGGTGTTGCGGGTCTTGCCCAGATTGACCCAAGTTTAGAAGAAGCCTCAACGACTTTAAGAGCAAGCTCGAGCATTACCCTGAGGCGCATTCTGGTGCCCTTACTTATCATTCCGCTTATTGGTGGACTTATCTTTGCCTTTGTTCGGGCTATGACCGCTATCAGTCAGGTGATTTTTCTGGTCAGTCCAGGCAATATGTTAGCCACCGTTTTACTGCTGGGCTGGGTTGAGCAGGGGCAATTAGGCAGGGCCGCAGCGATGGCAACGGTGCTTATCGTTTCCATGCTGCTGGTGGTCTTAGCGCTCACTTTATTTACGAGAAATCGTAGTGTTTCCAGTGTAGGAGTGTCCTCATGAGTGCAGCCCCTGTCAAACTTTCTCATGTGACCAAACGGTTTGCTAAAGATGTTATTGCTGTTGATGATATTAGCCTGGAGGTTGAACCAGGTTCGCTGGTGACTCTTTTAGGGCCATCAGGTTGCGGTAAAACCACCACCTTACGCATGGTTGCCGGACTCGAGCGAGCCAGCTCAGGACAAATTTTTATTGACGGACAAGATGTTACGCAACTCCCTGCTAACTTGCGTGATGTCACCATGGTCTTTCAAAGCTACGCTCTTTTTCCTCACATGAACGTTTTTGAAAATGTGGCCTATGGTTTGCAGGTTGCGCGTCGCCCTGCCGATGAAATAAAGAAACGTGCCCACGAAGCTTTGGCGCTGGTAGGCTTAGAAGGTCTGGAAAACCGCTCAACTCGAGCCCTCTCCGGAGGGCAGCAGCAGCGAGTTGCCCTGGCAAGAGCGCTGGTGATGCAGCCCAAAGTTCTGCTGTTTGATGAACCGCTAAGTAATCTTGATGCCAAATTGCGTAAACGGGTTCGTGAAGAAATTCGGGACTTACAAAAGAGCCTGGGTATAACCAGTATCTATGTAACCCATGATCAGGAAGAAGCGCTGGCGATCAGTGATGTCATAGTGGTGATAAATAAGGGCAGAATTGAGCAGCAAGGCAGTCCGCTCGAGCTTTACACGCAACCCGCCAATCACTTTGTGGCTGATTTTATCGGCTCAGCGAGCTTTTTGCCGGGACAGTATGACGGGAAAACTGTGAGCCTGGCTAACTATCAGTTTGACCATGAACAGACAATGAGCCCCGGCAAAGTCACCGTTATGGTCCGACCCGAGGCTGTCATGCTTGCCTCTGAAGGCTTAAAGGCTCAGGTGCTTAGTGCCTCTTACCTCGGCTCCATAACAGATTTTCTTTTTCAAACAGAGCTAGGCGAAGTCATGGCAAGTATACCCGGCGAGGGCAAAATGCCCCTCAGTAAAGGTGATGAGACCCATTTGCGTTTTAAACCCGCAGGTATTCACCTGCTTAAACCCAGTAAATGAACCTACTTTAGGAGGAATTATGAAACAACTTGTTCTTGGACTTATGCTTTTTTCGGCGCTCTTTTTGAGCAGTGCCTGGGCACAGGTTGCCAGTGCTGAAATTTTAGGGGTTGATGAGACCCGACCCCACTCGGTTGAACTCGAGGCACTCAGACCTGATGGCAGTGTAGGAGAAGTTATTATTAGAGTACGCGCTCTTGATGGCAGTGGTAACCCGGTTGCGGGTGCGCCGGTAAGCTGGCTGGTAAAAAACAGCAAAACCACTCCTGCTTATGTGGTGGGCTCGAGTGCCAGCATGGCGCCTATGTTAGGACGTGCATATGCTGGAGCAGATTTAAGTGTCGATGGCGGCGTGACCGATGAGAATGGCGAAGCTTACTTAGTCGTTGATGCCCGCACCTCTGGGGACACCAGAGTGGCTGTTAATGTCGGCGGCATGGACGCCAAGACTTATGATGGTAATGATATGAGGATTGTCTGGTTTTAGCGCTTTAGTGTTTGAGCTGGTTGACCCTGCTTCTTTAAATGGCAGGGTTATTTTTTGCCATGACAGTGTTTGTACTTTTTGCCGCTGCCGCAGTAACAGGGGTCATTGCGCCCCAGCTTTGGCTCAGCGATCAGGCTCGAGTTTGGCTTCATCGCTTTTAGGCGTTTTTCACGAGCAGTTTCAAGAAGTTCATAACTGCTATTGGCTATATCTGTTAGTAAACCAAGACGATCTTCATGACTCCCTTTTTCCAGCATGGTCAAAATAACTTCTTTGAGTTTTAGAAAATTATCTCTGTCTTCATCGGCTGGGGCATTTTCTACGTCCATGCCAAAAGTCAAAATCACAGGCGCAATAAAAAGCTGGTCTTCATTGCCACTTTCCTTGGCTTCGGCATCGGCAAGTTTGCCCAGAGCATCGGTTTCATAACCAAACGCCATACTAAAGCCCTCGAGCCACTCTTTAGCACCCGAAAAAGAGCCATCAAAGTTGGGGCTAGCCTCTTGTTCATTCATAAAGTAACCGACCTGGTTGTAGTAACGCAAAATCAGATTTAAAGCCTGCTCAACAGCTTTTTTGCTGTTGTCGGGCATTTCAGGAATGACGTCTTGCAGCCACTCGCTGGGCATATGCATGCCAGGTAGGCAGTAGAGACCAGAGAAAAAGCCATCTAGTGAAGCCAGACTAAAACTTTCTTCGGAGTGCTTTGGAAAAAGACTTTGCAGCTTAAGGAGTTCTTCGGTACTTAAATCGGTAAAAAGATCATCCATAGCTGTAGTTTACTCGTATTTACAGGCTCGAGGG
>JAGQHN010000006.1:41921-54643 GCA_020431825.1 Trueperaceae bacterium
GCTCTGTTTAAGCTATTAACTCTGTTTAAGCTATTAAGTATAAGCTTGCTATAACGAATTGGAGGTAAAAATGCAGGTATTGGGAACTTGGTTTAGAGATTCCTTTTATTTGAGTAGCGAGAGAGGTCAAAAAGAAGTGAAGAGTGGTGAGTGGCTAGGGGCTAGAAGAAGTCTATTCACCAGTTACTATCTACCAGTCACTTGTAGCAGGGTTGCCTCATGAAAAAAGCAAACTTTAGGGCTAAGGGACGCCAGCTTTCTGGCGTTTTACAAGAGGGCATGCTAATTGATTTTGCAGGGGAGGCCCATCATCCAGAGGATGTTCAGTGGCTTTTGCCAGTAAATCCTGGCAAAGTCATTGCCCTGGCACTTAACTATAATGACCATGCTGCCGAACTTAATTTGACCCAGCCCAATGACCCTGCGCTATTCTGGAAACCCAATACCTCGCTACTGCCTCATAAAGGTAGCGTTATTTATCCTCGAGGCGCAAAGTTTATGCACTATGAGGTGGAACTGGCGGCTATTATTGGGCGTAACGCTCGGCGGGTCAAAGCCAAAGATGCCTATGATTATATTGGTGGCTACACCATTGCCAATGACCTGGTAGTGCGCGATTTTGTCATTAATACCTTTCGCCCCCCGATTCGTGGTAAAGGCTGGGATACCTTTGGTCCGCTTGGCCCTTACTATGTCACTGCCGATGAAATTGCTGATCCAGATAACCTGAGTCTTTATGCCTATGTCAATGATGAACTGCGGCAAGAGGGCACAACTGCCGATATGATTTTCAAAATTCCTGAACTGATTGAGTACATAAGCCGTTTTATGACCCTGGAAGCTGGTGATGTGATCATGACGGGAACGCCAAAAGGCATCAGCCATGTGCATCCTGGCGATGTGATGCGCTTACAGGTGGAAGGGCTGGGTGAACTCATCAATGACATCCTTATGGAAACTGAAGACGCCGAGCCAATCACCGGTGAAGAGGATAAAGAGAAAGTGATACAGGTGCCCTTATGAGTAAAGCTGCTGAAAACAAAGCAAGAGCACTCGAGTTTGTCAGTCGTTTTCAGGCAGGTATTCCTAATATCATCAAGGGTGAAAAAGCTTTCGCGCTTTCTGGTAAGACGTTTGAAACCCTTAATCCCAGTGACAACTCAGTTATCTGCAAGGTGGCTGCCAGTGACGCTGCCGATATTGAGAAGGCAGCCCAAGCTGCTCACGCTGCCTTTCCTGACTGGCGCGCTATGCCTGCTAAAAAGCGCAAGACTATCTTGCACAGGGTTGCCGACCTGATTGAAGAACACGCTGAAGAAATCGCGCTATTAGAAGTTTTGGATACCGGGCAGACCATTCACTTTATGAAATCAGCGGCGATTCGCGGAGCAGAAAACTTTCGTTTTTTTGCTGACCGCTGCGAGAGCGCCCGCGACGGTCTGAGTTTGCCTACCGAGGGCTTTTTAAACTACACTCTTCGTCAGCCAATTGGCCCGGTTGGCGTTATTACCCCGTGGAATACCCCCTTTATGCTCTCAACCTGGAAAATAGCGCCAGCACTGGCAGCGGGTTGCACAGTCGTTCATAAACCTGCCGAGTTTAGTCCCATTACAGCGCAACGCTTGCATGAACTGATGCATGAAGCCGGCATACCTGCAGGAGTCGTGAATCTGGTCAACGGCTTTGGCGAAACTGCAGGCAAAGCTCTGACAGAGCATCCGCTAATCAAAGCGGTGGCTTTTGTAGGTGAGAGTGCAACAGGTAGCCTGATTATGGCGCAGGGGGCGCCAACATTAAAACGGGTTCACTTTGAACTTGGGGGTAAAAACCCGGTGATTGTTTTTGCTGACGCAGATTTAGAGCGTGCGCTTGACGCTGTGGTTTTTATGATTTATAGCCTGAATGGCGAAAGATGTACCAGCTCGAGCCGTGTTCTTGTTCAGGAAAGTATTTACGAGGATTTCTGCGCCAAAATCGCTGAGCGTGCCAAAAACATAAAAGTAGGTGACCCCTTTGATCCGGCTACCGAAGTTGGTCCTCTTATTCACCCAAGTCATATGGAAAAAGTTTGCTCTTATTTTGATAAAGCCAGAGCCGATGGTGCTACCATTGCCGCAGGGGGTGAAGCTTTATCTGGTGAAGGTAATTTTGTGAAAGCTACCCTCTTCACTCATGCCAGAACACACATGCGCATCGCTCAGGAAGAGATTTTTGGTCCGGTACTGAGCGCTATTCCCTTTAAAGATGAAACTGAAGCCCTCGAGATTGCCAACGACGTAGCTTACGGGCTAACAGGCTATATCTGGACAAGGGATGTGACGAGGACCCACCGTTTATCTGAAGCCCTGGAAGCTGGCATGATCTGGGTAAACAGTCCAAATGTACGCCATCTGCCTACGCCCTTTGGTGGTATGAAAGCCAGTGGCATAGGCCGTGATGGCGGAGATTATAGCTTTGATTTTTATATGGAAACGAAGAATATCGCGATTGCTACTGGTGAACAGAAGATAACAAAGATGGGCGCAGGTTAAGTATGCATTTAAAGCCAGCCAATTTATACCCAGACTTTAATATTGTTCGGCTTAGCCATATAGAGTTAGGCGTAAGAGATCTGACGGTTTCTAAAGAATTTTATGTGGATACTTTAGGGCTTGTTCTGACAGAAGAAACCTCTGATACACTTTATTTACGGGGTTTAGAAGAGCGCAATCATCATTCTTTTGTCTTGCAGAAATCTTCTGAGGTAAGTGTTAAACGTCTGGCGTTTAAAGTTTTTAGTGAAGCTGATCTGGATAGGGCTTATGAGCTTTTTAAAGCCAAAGGTTTGGCAGCAAACTGGGTAGAGAAATATGCTCAAGGGCGGACTCTGCATGTTGATGACCCGTTTGGTATGAAGCTCGAGTTCTACTACCAGATGGAGCAAGTTCCTTGCCTCTTGCAAAAATACGGTCAGTACCGGGGCATGCAGCCCATGCGGATTGATCACTTTAATGTCTTTGCCCCAGATGTCGAGGCTTTTTACACCTTCTACTCACAAGAGCTGGGGTTTAGACCAACCGAGTACACCTATGACCCTGACAATAATGATGCCATCTGGGCGGTCTGGTCGCACCGCAAGGGCAATGTTCATGACATGGCCTTTACTAATGGTCTGGGACCAAGGTTACATCATGTGGCTATCTGGGTGCCGACGGCGCTTAACATCATTCATCTTTGTGACCTTATGAGCACCACGGGTTATCTCAAAAATATGGAGCGTGGCCCGGGTCGGCACGGCATCAGCAATGCTTTCTTTCTCTATGTACGTGACCCAGATGGACACCGGATTGAGATTTATACCAGTGACTACTTGAGCGTTGATCCGGACCTCGAGCCCATTGCCTGGAAGCTAAAAAACCCGCAGCGTCAGACCCTCTGGGGTGCGCCAGCACCAAAAAGCTGGTTTGAAGAAGGCAGTTTATTTGAAGCTACTACGGTTAAAGCGCCAGTCCTTGAAATGCAGCCGATAGTTGCGCCTTAACGGGACTTAGGACGTATTGTATAAAAGCAGGAGGGTAAAATGAGTCAAGCGTATCAGGCAAATAAGTCTTCCGAAGAGATAGTTGGAAAAGAAGAGGCTGCCCAGATGTATAAAATGTCGGCCAATGAAAACCCTTTTGGTCCCTCACCTAGAGCAACAGAGGCCATGCAGGCAAGTTTGTCACAGCTCGGTCTCTACCCACCCTACTCAGACATTGCCTTAAGGGAAAAGCTGGCAGCAGTGCATGGTCGCGGTTTAACGGCTGATAACTTTGTTTTAAGTAATGGTGGGTCAGAGGCTCTGCACCTGACGGCTATGGCCTATCTGGATGCGCAAAGCAGCATTTTACAGTGCCCACCTGCCTTTCCTGTTTATGAGCGCACGGCAAAGCAGCAGGGGGCAGGCATTATCAATGTGCCCCTTGATTCTGAAACTTTTGCCTATTATCCAGAAGCTATCAAAAAGGCAATTCAACCTAGTACCAGAGTGGTCTATATCTGTAACCCCAATAACCCAACAGGTACGACCTTTGCTCAGGATGTATTTGAGGCGCTGCTATCGGCTATTCCTGATGACGTTTTGATGGTTTATGACGAAGTTTATTATCATTTTGCTAGCAATGTCACCTTGCCTGATGTTATAGCTGCTGTGCTGGCAGAAAAAAATGTGTTCGTTGTCCATAGCTTTTCTAAATCGTACGGACTTGCGGGCCTGCGTTTGGGCTACGGCATGGGGCGACCTGAGATCATTGCCAGGCTCGAGGCGCAGAAAAATGCCTTTCATGTGAATGCGCTGGCGCTAAAAGCAGGCGAGGCCGCGCTTACCGACTACGAGCACATTCAAAAAACGGTCACTAATAATACGGCTGGGCGCAAGTTTATCAGTGAAAGTTTGCAGGCTATGGGGCTAAGAGTCTGGCCGAGCGAAGCCAACTTTGTGCTCTTTGAAGTGCCGCAAGGCGTGGCAGCGGCTGATCTGGCTGACAGGCTCTTGGAGCATAAGATCATGGTGCGACCTGCATTTGGTCTTGATCATCACTTGCGAGTCAGTGTGGCTTTGCCAGAAGCTAACGAAACCTTTGTTCATGCGATGAAAGCCCTTATTTAGATGACTGTAAGTAAGCTAAGTGGGGGAGAAGCGGTTGTTGAGTCGCTGATAGCACAGGGTATAGAAACAGTATTTGGCTTACCTGGGGTACAAAACGACTGGCTCTACAATGCCTTTTTTGACCATGCTGACCGCATAAAGGTTTTGCACAGCCGCCATGAGCAGGGGGCTGCCTATATGGCTCTTGGCGCCCATCTGGCAACAGGAAAACCCTCAGTGTTTAGTGTGGTACCAGGGCCAGGGTTTTTAAATGCTGCGGCTGCTTTAGCCACTGCTTACGGTCTTAATGCCGAGGTGCTTTGTCTGGTTGGGCAAATACCCAGAAGGGCTATAGGCAAAGATTGGGGTATGCTGCACGAAATTCCTGACCAACTTGGGGTTATGCGCTCACTCACCAAGTGGGCATCGCGGGTGAATCATCCGGGTGAAGCCCCAGCCAAAGTCGCTGAGGCTTTCAGACAAATGCGTTCGGGTCGGCCTCAACCGGTGGGCCTCGAGGTTCCTATGGATGTACTCGAGGAACGGGGCATGGTTAATCTAGAGGTGGCTGACTATGGTTTGCAGCATCCTCCGGTAGATACTGAGGTCTTAAGTCTAGCTTCAGACCTCCTGGCCAAAGCTGAAAACCCCATGATTATAGTGGGTAGTGGCGCTCTGAACGCCTCTCAGGATGTCCGTGCACTGGCAGAAATGTTACAGGCTCCGGTGATGGCTTACCGCACGGGTCACGGAATTATGGACGCTCGTCACTATCTGAGTCTGCACCAGCCACCAGCAAAAAAATATTGGCAAAAGTGTGATGTGGTTATAGCCATTGGCAGCAATATGCGGGTGCCCATGCAAAAGTGGTTAAGAAGCCATAGACCTAAAATCATCCGGCTGGATGTTGACCCCCTAAGCCATGGACGCTTTATCCCTCCGGATATTGCATTAACGGCTCGAGCCGAAGACGCCCTACCTCTTCTCCTGGAAGAAATAGCCAGTCTGCAGCAGGTTCGGGTTTCCCGGCGTGAGGAAATGCTCGAGCTTAAAGCCTGGTGGGAAAAGGAAGTCAGTGTCTTAGAGCCGCAACTGACTTATCTCAAAGTCATACGCGAAGAGTTAGATGAAGATGGCATTTTTGTGGATGAACTCACTCAGGTTGGGTTTGCCAGCCGTATTGCCTACCCGACCTATCATCCTAGAACGTATATTTCTACGGGCTATCAGGGCACGCTTGGCTACGGTTTTCCTACTGCGCTGGGTGTCAAGGTGGCAAAACCCGAGCTACCTGTGATTTCTATAACAGGGGATGGCGGCTTTATGTTTGCTGTGCAGGAGCTAGCAACGGCCGTGCAGCACAATATTCCGCTGATTACCATTGTCTTTAACAACAACCAGTATGGCAATGTACAGCAAATGCAAAAGAGCCTCTATGATGGTCGTGTCATTGCCAGTAATTTGCATAACCCAGACTTTGTACGTCTGGCTGAGTCATTTGGCGCTCAGGGCATAAGGGCTGAAACGCCAGATGCTTTACGAGATGCCATACGCCGAGGAACTTTTGTGGATGTGCCGACGCTGATTGAGGTGCCACTAGATGATGTGCCAAGTGCGGATAGGTTTAGGTAGTGGAAAGTGGCTAGTGATCAGTGGCTAGACAAGGTAGGGTGGGCTGTGCCCACCAAAGCTATCCAGCAAAAACATTTGGTAACTTGCCAGGAGAATAATGTCAGAACTTGTTTTGCCTGAATCCAGTGATATTTATAAGGCGTTTAAGGGTATGGTGGCCTCGAGGAAAATAGTGCTGTTTGCCGGTCTTCCTGGAGTGGGGAAGAGCCTTTATCTGCAACAACTTTCTTTGATGGCACATAGGGCAGGGCGTCCTGTTCATCTCTTACAGTGGGATGTCACGCGCTCTGCCTTTGAAACAGAAGCAATTTTAAAGAAGTATCCGGAAGTAGACGGTGTAACACACGCTGCTATTCGAAAAGCCGTTGGTTTATGGGCACGTTCAGGCATTGATATCTGGTTTCAAGCCCACAAAGGTAGTAACGATATCTTGATTGGTGAAGTGCCCCTGTTGGGCAATCGTCTTATAGAACTGGTGCAGGTCTTTGACGATGGTATTGAGCCAGTCCTTGCAGGAGAAGAGACGCTTTTTGTTTTGCCAGTTCCTTCCAAACGCCTGCGCAACATGATTGAAAATACCAGAGAAAAAACGATCTCGAGCCCAAGCCATGAGCGAGAACGGGCCGATGCCCCACCTAATGTCTTAAAAATGCTCTGGCTAGATTTAGCTGCTTTAGCGGTAAATCTGGGTATATCTCAGGAAGCCGGTTCTGACTATCAGCCCGATGTTTATGCCAGGGTCTATGAAACCCTTCTGAAAAATCGCTACTCGCTTACTTTGCCTTTAGATGAAGCTTATAAGGTTTCTGGCTCAGTTTATGATCTGGATGTGGTCAGGTCTGAGCTGTTGGCTAGTCCAGTGGAGGTCGAAACAATCATGCAGAAAGTTGAGACCGAGTATAGTGGGGAAGGGCTCGAGAGGGCAGTTAGTAGCTGGTATAGGCTCTAGAATCAAAACCTATAAAGAAAATCTAAACGCCCTCTGTGGCTAAAAATCAGCCCAAATGGTACATTTTCTTCATAACTATTTGGAGGTCTTTATGAAGCGATTGGTTTATCTGGCTCTTAGTTTTTCTGTTTTACTCTTATCTACAGCTTTAGCGCAAACGGTAGCTGTGGTTACTCCCTACCTGGCACAACCGGGCACCCAGTTTATGGTTGAAGCCTTTGAAGCTGCTGCCAAAGGTAAAGGCTGGACCGTAAATGTCATTGATACCGCTGGCGATGTTGCAGCAGTGATTAGCCGCATCGAAGATATGGTAACGCAAGGGGTCGATGCCATTGTCATCAATGTTGACCCGGCCCAAGTGGCTGCTGGCTTAGCCTCTGCAGAAAGTGCAGGCATCCCTGTATTTGGTATGGACGCTGGAACTGACCCTATGTTGGTTACTAATGTAACCAGTAATGGCTATGCGATGGCAACTGAGACAGCGACCTATGTGGTTGACCGCATTGGGGGGGCAGGCCAAGTCGTAATGTTTGTTTTTGACCCTTACCCACCGGTACAAAAACGTGGCGTGGTTGCTGACGCGATTTTTGGCAACTATCCAGATATTGAAATCGTTGACCGCATCACCCCAGATGTAAGTGATGGTGGAATTGCAGACTCGAGAGCCAAAATGGAAGCAGTATTAGCTGCTAACCCAGATGCGGGTAGCATTTCAGCAGTATGGGCTGCCTGGGATCAGCCTGCGCTTGGCGCCCTGCAAGCCATAGAAGATGCTGGTCGTGCTGAAGAAGGTATTGTCATTGTTGGTATAGACGCCAACCCGCAAGCCCTTGATGCCATAAGTGCCAGTGGCAATTTTGAAGCGTCAGTAGCGCAAGATTTTAATGGCATTGGTAGTACTACTGCTGATCTGGTTGAGCGCTATCTTGGGGGGGAAAGCATTACACAGGCAACCGTTTATGTACCTACTACGCTTGTTACAGGGTCTAATGTTGGAGCGTTTTTAGGAGAATAAGGTTTACAGTTCTAAAAAAAGCCCCTTTACTCGAAGGGGCTTTTTGGTTTTCTCATTTAAAAAGGGGGGTTAGAGGGGATTTTAGTCTTCTAAGGCAGCAACGCCCGGCAGGGTCTTACCCTCGAGCAATTCTAAGCTTGCTCCGCCCCCAGTTGAAATATGGTCGATTTTATCAGCCAGGCCTGACTTGTTAATGGCAGCAACTGAGTCTCCACCACCAACCACCGTGAAACCATCCAGATGGGCAACGGTCTTGGCGACTTCATTCGTTCCCGTGTTAAAAGGGGAGAACTCAAAAACGCCCATAGGTCCATTCCACAAGATGGTTTTGGCATCCTTTAAACTGTCCTGATAGGTTTTGATCGCTTCCGGGCCAATGTCTAGACCCATCCAGCCTTCAGGAATGTCATCTGAGGGGTAGACTTTGGTCTCTACGCCTTCAGTGATTTCCTGAGCACACATGGAGTCACTTGGCAACAGAATCTTGGTGTTTTTAGCTTTGGCACGCTCGAGCAAGTCACTGGCCAGATCAAGCTTGTCATCTTCTACCAGACTTTTCCCGACTTTACCCCCCTGTGCTTTAAAGAAGGTATAGGCCATTGCACCACCAATTAAAATTTCATCGGCCATGTCCAGCAAGTTTTCAATCACGCCAATTTTGTCGCTGACTTTTGCCCCACCAATAATCACTTTAAAAGGTGACTCAGGGTTGTTAAGCAGTTTGGAAAGGGTGGAAATTTCTTTTTCCAGCAAGTAACCGGCAGCCCCAGGTAAAAACTTGGCAACACCTTCGGTTGAGGCGTGGGCGCGGTGGGCAGCGCCAAAGGCGTCATTGACATATACATCGGCGTAAGAAGCCAGAATGCGTGAAAGCTCAGGGTCGTTGGTTTCTTCGCGGCTATCAAAGCGGGTATTTTCTAAGAGCGTGATGCTGCCCTTAGGTGCTTTTTCAACAAAGGCTTGCTGCTCTTTGGAAGCTGGGCCATTGGTGGCTTCGTAGCGCACCTCCTGACCAATAAGCTCAGACAGCTTTTGGGCAACTGGCCCCATACGGTATTTATCTTCGGGGCCACCCTTAGGGCGACCCAGATGACTCATGAGGATGAGGCTCGAGCCTTCACTCAGCAACTTTTTCAGAGTAGGCAAAGACGCTTCAATGCGTGTATCATCGGTGACTTTACCCTCTTTAATGGGTACATTGTAGTCAACTCGAACCAGAACGCGTTTGTCCTTGAAATTTAGATCATTTAAGGTTTTAAGGGCCATAATTGCTCCTTTACTTGTTTTGTCTGACATAATGGCTGGCACTAAACAGGGCACCTGCCAGCATGGCTAAGACAAAAAGTCTCAAAATGGGAAATACCGGCTGAGTACCCGCCTGAGATGCTAGCCGAAAATTCTGAACAATAGCGATGAGCGCTACCAGAATACAGAGTATGCCAGCAATGATAAAAAGGGCGCTTAAAAGAGATTTATTCATAAAAAAAGTGGTCAAGCCCCTCAGGCTGACCACTCCAGTTTACTCGAAAATAAGGGATTAAAGTTTGTCGCCAATGAATTTGGTCAGATCAGCCACCCGGCTCGAGTAACCCCACTCGTTATCGTACCAGGAAACCACTTTAACAAAGTTGCCACCCAGAACCAGGGTTTCAGGAGCGCTAAAGATAGAAGAGTGGGTATCCCCTTTAAGATCGCTTGATACAAGCTCTTCTTCAGTATAGGCCAGGATGCCTTTGAGAGGGCCTTCGGCAGCCTCTTTCATGGCAGCGTTGATTTCTTCAACGCTGGTGTCCTTACCCAAGAGGGCCGTGAAGTCAACGACAGAAACGGTACTGGTTGGTACTCTGAAGGCCATACCCGTAAATTTTCCCTGTAAGGAAGGAATGACCAGACCGACAGCCTTGGCTGCACCTGTACCACTAGGTACGATGTTTAAGGCAGCAGCTCTGGCATCTCTTACATCATCTTTAGCAGCATCAACCAGGCTCTGGCTGGCAGTATAGGCGTGAACCGTAGTCAAGATACCTTTTTCGATGCCAAATTTATCGTTAAGCACTTTTGCAACAGGGGCTAAGCCGTTGGTGGTGCAAGAAGCATTGGAAACAACATGGTGTTTGCTGGGGTCATACATGTCTTCGTTTACCCCTAGAACCACGGTGAGCAGATCGCCTTTACCAGGCGCACTGATAATAACTTTTTTGGCGCCGCCTTCTAGGTGCTTACTGGCATCCTCGAGTTTGGTAAAACGCCCGGTTGATTCAATAACAATATCTACGCCAGCGTCAGCCCAGGGCAGTTGGGCAGGGTCACGTTCTTCATAAACTCTGATTTTTCTACCGTCAACAATGAGGTTGTCTGCATCTGACTCTACTTTGCCTGGGTAGCGGCCATAGTTAGAGTCATACTTGAGCATATGAGCCAGGACAGAATTATCCATGAGGTCATTTACCGCAGCAACTTCAATACCGCGCTCACTAAGAATACGAAATACCTGACGTCCGATGCGCCCGAACCCGTTAATGCCAACTTTCATAATTTTGCCTCCAGGGAAGGTTTTGCTTTACTGCGTTTTGGGTCTTGGCTTGCTATAGCATAAATTTGAAAAAAGTCAAGCCCTGACTACATTGTGTACTTTAACATACTAGGTAAACACTTGTCACCAGTCGTTTGACTTTAGCCAATTAGTTTTAACGCAAAGTCAGTTATGAATACAGTTAGACCTTTGCTAAGTGTGATCAGCATGAAAAGAATTATTAGAAGGGAGAGCGTATGAAGTCAAGTATTGGATGGTCAAAATAGCGCAGGGTTTTAGCCCTGCGCTAACTAGATCAGGCCTTTTTTAAGCTCAGTACCAGCTTATCATCCTCGACTTCAGCCTCTTCTGAATAAAGCGGGTCAGAGATAGGTGTAAAACGCAAATCTTTGGCTAAAACTTCATACATAATGGTGTCTTGGTGTTCTTCCAGGGCTTGTTGCAGTTCGCCTGAACTTTCTAAACCAAGCTCAATAGAGTCAGAAACCTCGAGCCCGGCATTTTTACGGGCATTTTGTACCAGACGTATCACATCGCGCATCAGACCTTCGCGGATGAGTTCAGGGGTCAGCGTGGTGTTTAGGGCAGCAAGATAGCCTTTATCCTCTACGGCAGAGTAACCTTCGGGACTTAGCGCATCAAGCAAAAAGGCTTCAGGTTCAAAGTCAAAGGTCTGACCCTCGAGTTCTACCACAGTCATCTGACCTTCGCGAACATTGCGGGCAATGGCTTTGCTATCAGCATTAGCAAGATAGTTCCGCATTTGTGGCACGAGTTTGCCCAGGCGTTTACCAATCAGCGGCAAGTTGGGGCGCAGGTTGTAAGTGACAAAGTCAGCGTGGACATCGAGGTAGGTCACTTTTTTGACATTCAATTCTTCAAGAAGCTGATCTTCTAAGTGCTTAAGACCAGCAAGTTCTTCTTCGGTGCGTACCCTGACCAGAACTTCGGGCAAGGGCTGGCGAATTTTGACGCTCGAGGCATTGCGAGCGCTGCGGCCCAGTTCCACAACACGTAAAAGCGCATTCATATCACGCAGTAAGTTTTCGTCAATTAGCCTTTCGTCATAGCTGGGCCAGGCGGCTAAATGCACAGATTCTGGTGCACTGCTATCCAGACTTAAGACCAGATTTCGGTAAATTTCTTCGCTGACAAAAGGTGCCATGGGGGCAATCAGCTTGGCAACCGTAACCAGCGCCTCGTGCAAGGTAGTGTAGGCAGCAAGTTTATCGCTATCGCTTTCTGACTTCCAGAAACGTCTGCGGTTGCGCCGGACATACCAGTTGGAAAGCTCATCTACCACAAAATCACGAATCATGCGGCTGACGGGGGTGGGGTCATATTTTTCCAGACCTTCGGTGACCTCTTTAACCAGTAAGTTCAGTCTGGCGACCAGCCAGCGGTCAATTTCAGGGCGCTCGGCAACTGGAACCTCCTGACTCAGATCAGGTTTGTCGAGGTTGGCATAAAGGACAAAAAAGTAATAGGTGCTCCACAGGGTATTAAAAAAGTCGCGAATGGTTTCATCCACCAGCGCGGCGGAAAAGCGGCGGCTCGAGCCTGGAGGGGCGGCACTGTAGAGGTACCACCTGAGCGCGTCAGCTCCTTGCTTATTCAGTACCACTTCAGGTTCGACAATATTCCCTTTAGACTTACTCATCTTTTCGCCTTTTTCATCCAGGATGTGCCCCAGACAAATGACATTTTTAAAAGACGAGGTATTTTCAGCAATGCCTTTGGCTGCCAGATAGCCAGGTTGACGCATACCTGCGTCATCGCCTGCATCGGTGAGCAGGGTGGCTAGGGCATGAAGGCTATAAAACCAGCCTCTGGTCTGGTCAATGGCTTCGCAGATGTAATCTGCCGGGAAGTTTGATTCAAAGCTGTGCTGCTCTTCGGGGCTACTTTGATCTCCCAGATAGTGCCACTGGGCATAGGGCATGGCACCCGATTCAAACCAGACATCTACCGTATAAGGCACGCGTCT
>JAGQHN010000006.1:54738-82733 GCA_020431825.1 Trueperaceae bacterium
TACAGTGATTTTCACTGCCATCTTCGCTGACCCACATGGGTAGCGGACAACCCCAGTAGCGCTCACGAGAAAGTGCCCAGTCAATATTATTTTCAAGCCAGCGACCAAAGCGACCATCACGAATGTGCTCGGGTACCCAGTAAATCTCCTGATTATTGGCAATCAGGCGGTCTTTAACCGCAGTAGTTTTCAAATACCAGGCACTTTTTGCGTAGAACAGCAGCGGGGTTTTACAGCGCCAGCAAAATGGATAGGTGTGTTTGACTCGAGCGCTGCGGTACATCAGTCCCTTGGCCATCAGGTCTTTAGTGATAGCTTTATCGGCTTTTTTAAAGAATTCGCCGGTATAGGGGCCATCACCCTCACTACTATCCCCAAGGGGGCGTACTTCAGGGTAAACCTCACCGCTTAAGTCAACGCTAAATAAAGTAGGTAAACCATACTTTTTACCAATTTCCAGATCCCCGTATGCAGGTGCAATATGGACGATACCTGTGCCTTCACCATCAGCTTCTATTTCAACAAAGTCATCGGCAATGACCCTGAAACCACTCGAGCCGTCTTCACCCGAAGGTACTCGGCCTTGCAAGATAGGGCTGTAGGTTAAGCCCACCAGTTCTTCACCCTTAAAGGATTTGAGCAAATGATAATTGCCCTCACCAAAGGTTTTTTGTGCCAGTGCCTGCGCCAAAATAATAAGGTCTTTTTCTTCACTGCCATGGTGACTGGGAGCTTCATAAATACCGTAAAGCATATCTGCTTTGACAGCCAGACCTGTATTGGCGGGCAGTGTCCAGGGGGTGGTGGTCCAGGCGAGCATATAGACCTGACGGTCATTAAGGGTTAAGCCCATTTCCCTAAGTTTTTCGCCGTTAACCGGAAATTTGGGCCAGACACTGGGGTCATCGACATTATCTTCGTAGCCAAGCGATACTTCGTGGGAAGCAAGGCTGGTGTTACAGCGTGGGCAGTGCATGGTAACTTTGTAATCCTCAAAAAGCAAATCACGGTTCCAGAGTGATTTCATGACCCACCAGCAGGACTCGATATAGCTATTGTGATAGGTTACGTAAGCATCATCGAGATCAACCCAAAAGCCAATACGCTCGGTCATCCAGTTCCAGTCCTGGATATTAGAAAAGACCGACGCTTTGGCAAGCTTGTTAAATTCGGCAATGCCGTAGCGCTCAATGTCTTGTTTACCGTTTAAGCCAAGTTTCTTTTCGATCTCGATTTCCACGGGCAAGCCGTGGGTATCCCAACCGCCTTTACGACCCACGCGGTAACCCTGCATGGTTTTGTAGCGAGGGAACAGATCCTTGTAGCAGCGTGAGATGACATGGTGAATGCCGGGTTTGCCGTTAGCGGTTGGCGGGCCCTCATAAAACACGTAATCGCCTTTGGGGGAATCTTTGGCGACCGACTTTTTAAAGATGTCACGCTCGCGCCAGAACTCGATGATGGACTCCTCGAGCCTGGGCAGATTGACACCGCTACTGACTTCTTTAAACATAAAACCTCCGGGAGAGTGGATAGTGATGAGGGGTGAGTGGATAAAAACTAAAGACTTTGCCCTTTTTACTTTTCACTTGTTGACTACTGCGGAACATAAAACTTCACCTCGAGCCCCTCAATACAAGTTGCATCAGGAGCGGTACCGGGTTCATCAAAAAAGGCTTCTACCATTTGTACTGGGCAGTCACTGGAAAGAAAAACGCCATGAGCAGCATTAGGAAACTCGTAAAAATAACTTTGGCTTAGGGTTTTGGCGGCACGCTCGCCCCACTCAGGTGGGGTAATCGGGTCAAAGCTACCAGCTAAAACCAGGGTGGGAATATCGCTTACAACTGCTTTACTCTCCAGCTCAACCCCGCGCGGAGCCTGCCAGGCGCGGCAGGCAGTAAACATCTCGAGGGCGGTAGCATTGGCAAAGTCTTGCAAGATGGGCTCGAGCCCTTCATTGGCACGTTTCACCAGACGGTAGTTTTGAAAGAAAACATCTTCAGGGCATTCCGTGGCAAAATAAACACCTTCAGATTGCACCTCACGCCAGATGTATTTAAAGACTTCCCCCAGACCTTGCCAGATATCTCTAAAGCCAAAATTACCTGTATCCAGGTCTTCAGCGCTGGCCATGCCTGCTACAATAACGATAAAGCTATTAAGATCAAGCTGACTGAGTTTGTCCAGCGCATAGGGCAGACTGCTAATGACCGATTCGCTGTACATGCCCTGAAACAAAATATTAAGGACATCATCTTTAGAAAACTCGAGCGCTGTTATGGGTTGTCTTAAAGGAGTAAGATCAAGTCGGTCCAGACGGTTAAAAAAGCGCTCTTTTAAGTCAGGGTAGGTCTCCTTACAGACGGGGTCACGGTCACACTGAAAAAAGACCTCAGAGAGTGCTCTGGCAAAATTGGCACCAAACTCGTTTAGCCTCTGCGCCTGAGGGGGGTAAGTTGAGTCGAGCACCACCGTTCGTAGCTTTTCTGGTGTGTCGCGCATAATCGTCAGTGCCAGACGCGTACCATAAGAAACCCCGTAGAGATTTACCGACTCGAGCCCTGCCACCCTTATAAAAGCACCAATATCCTGGGCATTTTGAGCACTGTTAAAAAGATCAACGTTATTACCTGAGGTGGTCAAACGTTCACGGCAGTCAGAAGCGCCCTGCTTAAAGTCATCAAGATTTTGGTAAAGCTCAGGACATTTGAGATTGGGTTTTCCGTAGCCGGTGCCGCGCTGATCAATCAGAATGATGTCTCTCGAGTCACGCCAGCTTAGTTCCTGCCAGAATTCAATGGTAGATAAGGCTGCGCCTCCTGGGCCACCCTGTAAAAAAATAATGGGGTCAGGTTTTGGCGCTTCCGTTTTCGCCTTTAAGGTAAGTACGGCAAGCTCGAGTGTTTTCTCTGCGGGGTTTGCCCAATCCTCAGGAACGATTAAGCTTTGACAAAAAGCTGTTTCACCCTCGGTTTCACTCAGCATGAGTTGTCTGGGGCAATCTTTTGGTCTTAGCTCGGTCTGAGCAAAAGTCAGGCTCAGTAAACTAATAACAATACCCAAAATCAGTTTCACAGTGGGCACCTCCAATCCAAAACAAAAATACCCAACACAGACTGTGCTGGGACGCCTTGGCGTGGTACCACCCAACTTTCTTAGCACTTCACAGTACTAAGCTTGGTGACTGCCCCTATGGGAAAGTCTGCCGCTTTCACGCGCGACTCGCGGTCTTATCTACTTGGTTAGTTCAGTTTGCTTAGTTCAGTAACTGAGATAACCGTTCGGAAGACAGCTCAGGGATGATTTTGGGTCTTCGCTTGCAACCGGGCTTGCACCCTCCCCGGCTCGCTACTGGCAAGTGAGAAAACTTACTCTTTCCCGTCATAGCTTTTAAAGGTGGTCCATAGCTGCTTTACAAGCAAGAACCTAGTCCTTTATACTAAACGGTAGCAGTAAGCGCTAGTTAAGTCAATACGTTTGCTGGACCATTCCCAAAAACTTGTTATTATCTGTTTTATTTTGTCAACAAGTTTAGGTTTGGCGCTTACATAGTTTGCGCCCAAACGTGGTAAATTAAATGAACATCACAGTTAAGAAACCCATTTATGACGTTTATTAAGCACTTTGCTGTGCTTCAGAGTTCAGGCATAGCAGAGCCTGAGCCAGACCTAAAGAAAAAACAAGGAAAGAGATGACACATGGCTGATACGATTGATCTCACCGAAGAGCAACAAGTGGAACAACCCAAACGGCGCGGACGCAAAAAGAAAACCGAAGAAGTGCAGGCCGAAGTAGCTGCTGCCCCTGAGGTTGAAGAAGTAAAGGCTGAAGAAAAGCCTAAAAAAACAACGCGTGGTCGCAAATCGGTGAAGAAAGACGCGGAGGCTGAAGAGGCTAAGGCGGAAAAGCAAGAGGCTGTAGAAGCTGAGGCCAGTGACGAAGACGACGTGGAAGCTGAAGCAAGCGAGGACTCAGGTGACGAGCCCAAGAAAAAGTCCTCTAAATACAGTCAGAGTCGCTCAAAAAGCAAACAGCGCAAACCCGGTCTTAATTTTAGAGATTTACAATCGAAAATTTTACCTGAACTCCATCTTTTAGCCAAAGAAGTCGGGGTTGAGGACTACCGCAAGCTTGCTAAAGATGATCTGGCAGTGGCTATCCTCGAGCGCAGTGCTGAAAGTGAAGGCCTAAAAATCGTTAAGGGCTATCTGGAAATTTCTTCCGATGGCTACGGTTTTTTACAGGAATCGCTACTCCAAAACAATACCCGTCAGGTCATTGTATCTGCTGGTTTAATCAAGCAATTCAAACTTCGAACGGGCGATTATATTCTGGGTAAATCGCGTCGCCCACGTGATAATGAGCGTTATGGCACGCTGATTCGGGTTGAAGCCGTTAACGGCGTTGACCCCTTTCAAGCCTCTAAGCGCCCCCGCTTTGATGATCTGGTACCTACTTTTCCAGAAAAACGTATCAAGCTCGAGACCACAGCAGGAGAGGTTTCTTCGCGGGTTATTGATTTATTAGCACCGATTGGCCGTGGACAGCGCGGACTTATCGTAGCGCCGCCCAAAGCTGGTAAAACCACCCTGCTTAAAAAGATTGCCCATGCTGTTACCCTAAATGAACCCGATGTCAAAGTGATTGTGCTGCTCATTGATGAGCGTCCTGAAGAGGTTACTGACTTTAGAGAATCTGTAACCGGGGTAGAAGTTATTGCCAGTACCTTTGACGAGCCACCCACCAATCACATTCGAGTAGCTGAGTTTGTGCATGAACGTGCGCGCCGAATTGTTGAAGAGGGTGGGCATGTCATGATTCTCCTGGACTCCATTACGCGTTTGGCACGGGCCAATAACCTGGTGACACCCCCAACAGGTCGTACCCTTTCGGGTGGCCTTGACTCGAGTGCCCTGCACTGGCCCAAGCGCTTTTTGGGTGCTGCCAGGAACATTCGTGGGGGTGGCTCCTTAAGCATCCTGGCGACTGCACTGGTTGAAACGGGTTCACGCATGGATGATGTGATCTTTGAGGAATTTAAAGGTACAGGCAATATGGAACTGCACCTTTCTCGTCGCCTTGAAGAGCGCCGTATCTTCCCCGCCATTGACATTCTTAAGTCAGGTACACGCCGCGAAGACTTGCTGCTTAGCGAAGAAGTGCTGGCAAAAATGTGGCTGCTGCGTAAAGTCATCAGTGATATGGACCCAGCCGAAGCCATGGAAATGCTTCTCTCACGGCTTAACCGCACCAAGAGCAACGAGGAGTTTTTATCAACCCTCGGGCAAGGCTAGTGCTACCCTTGCTAACGTGTCAAAGTTAGCTCCTAAACTCACCTTTTTGATTCTTATCTGCGCGTTGCTTTCAACAGCATTCGCGCAGACTGCTTTATACAATGTTGTGGCTAATGATACGCTTTTTAGTATTGCCAAACGCTACGGCACAACCGTCACAGAATTGCAGCGAATTAATGCCTTACATAGTGACACGCTAAAACTTGGTCAAACCCTTTATGTACCGCAAAATGCTGCCCTTAGTGCTGCGGCGCCAGCTGCTGCCTCTCCTGCTCCGACATCAGGAACAACTCGAGTGGGTTTAGAAACCTACCTGGTTAATGGCGGCGATACGCTTTTAAGTCTGTCAGAGCGTTTTGGCGTGAGTACCCTGACGCTCGAGCGCTGCAACCCAGAGTATGATTTTGCCTCTGAAGATGCTTACTTAACTGCTGGCATTAGCCTGACAATTCCACCGGGTGAAGGCGCCATTGTTCGCCTGCCTGAAAACAAAACCCTGTTGCACTTGGCGATTGATCATCATCTTAGTGTGGCGGCCTTAGCAGCAGCCAATAACATTACAAGCTTTAAGGCGCTATCGGTTGGTTCCGTTGTTTATATTCCTGACCCAGATGTGGTTGAAGAGTTTGTCGCTGAAGCCGTTGTGCCACAGCACTCAGACACCAATTTTATCTGGCCTATTCATGGTCAAATCACGTCCTATTATGGTTACAGAAATATCAGTGTGGGTGGCAATACCTTTCATGGGGGCGTTGATATAGGCGCCGCTCTCGGTACGCCCATACAAGCCTCCAAATCTGGCACCGTAAGCCGCTCGGGTTGGGGAGGGAGCTATGGCTATGTGGTTTATGTTGATCACCCAGATGGCAGTCAAACCCGCTACGCGCACATGAGCAGCATAGGGGTTTCTGTAGGTCAGGTGGTTTCGCAGGGTGATATGTTGGGTTTGGTAGGTACAACCGGTGCTTCGACAGGACCTCACCTGCACTTTGAAATCCGCTACGGCGGCAATTCGATTGACCCACTAACCTATTTACAGGTTGTTCAAGCCGGACAATAAACCTTAAAGTACAGAATGATTATTAGAATCTTGCTCAAGCTTTCTGTTTGCTGAGCAAGATTTTGCTTTTAGGGCTCGAGCTTTTTTATTTAATAGGGGCAAGATATTCTGTAGCAGCTTTCTGCAACTGCAATAAACCATGGTTGATCTTTACCTGCAGGGCTTAGGGTTTGCCCTTTTGATAGCAGGAAAGAGAGACTGATTCACACCGCAAGATAATTTTAAGTTGCGTATAAGATTTGAGGTCTCATTTTTGACAGCTCAATGGGAGTCTTACCATAAGGAAGGTTGCCCAAAAGCGGCAGAGAAATTTTGAGTATATAAGCACAATGCAAAGGCATGAAAAAAGCTCGAGTACAAACTCGAGCTTTTGACTATAAAAAACTAGGTTACCAGGTCTTCAAGCTAACATTATCTACATAGGTATAGCCAGGGCCAGTGCGCCAGATGGAAATCTGTTTTGAATTACTGTTGCCCGTAGTAAAAGTAATGCTTGAAATGCCGTAATAGGTTCTTTCTGACCACTTCCATATGCCAGAACCATCGGTATTGACAACGCCCAGAGAGTTGCCTGCGCCCGCCGTATCATTGCGCAGAGCTACAGATAGGGTGTAAGTAGTGTTTGGAGCAAGATTGCTAAGGTTATAGACTATGCCTGTATCATTGCCTGACATGCGAACGGCTTTACTGCCAGCATAGGCGCCACTGCTTACGACTTTAGATAAACTGTTGTTTGCCCACCAGCCGCTCATGCTGCCATTTTCAAAGCCGCTATTGCTTATAAGCTCGCTGCTCGTAATGGGTGAAGTCCAACCGGGTAGCGTGCGAATGAGTGCTTCTACATCAAGGATGCCATAACCAAAGGCATAATCTTGAATGCCTTTTGCTGCCATATTTTTTTCGCCAAAGCTGTTGGAGTAAACACTATCGATCAGGTACTTGTGAAACTGATTTAAATCAACGCTCGAGGCTGCCTCTGAGCGGGCAAGAGCAACTGCGCCAGTAACAAGCGGGGCTGCAAATGAAGTGCCTGTATACCTGGCAAGTTTGTTACCTGGGTAGCTACTGACAATACCCTCTCCCGGCGCTGAGATAAACATGCCCTCACCATAGGCTGAAAAGTTAGAAAGGAGTTCATTGCTCTGTACACTGCCAATGCCCAGGAGCTTGTCATTGCCCCAATAGGTCATGCGTGCAGGGTAGGTTGTGCCATTTTGTTGACCGTTATTACCAGCTGAGGCAATGATATACACCCCTTGCGAACCAGCATAGTCAGACATAACCTGAAGGGCGTTTGAGTAGGCTGTGCTACCCAGCGATAGATTAATGATGTTGGCACCTTTGCTCACTGCCCAGTCAATGGCGTTAACGACATCATCAAGATCGCCCTTGCCGTCTTTATCAAGAACGCGAATAGGCATGATTTTAGCTTTGGGCGCAACCTGCAAAATAAGACCTGCGGCACCTGTACCATGACCATAAGCATTGCCACCAGAGACATCAGCGGGGTAGTTATCACCATCTATATAATCTTTCCAGGTTGAGCTGCTGCTTAAGCGCCCTTGAAACATGCTGTGACCAAGATCAAGCCCGGTATCGATGACAGCTACCGTAACGCCAGCTCCGTAATTTCTACTAATAGCCTGCGCACGGTACAACTGTATTTGTTTCCAGTATGCATCATTTTCGATAGGGGCTTGAGGAATGGTGCTGCCGCCAGCCCAGGCACTCCAGCCACCAGCCCAGGCAGAAAAGCCACCAGCCCAGGCAGAAAAGCCTGCAGCCTCAACTTCTGGAGAAGCAAAAGCCCCTTGGTTGACTGAGGTATCTAATGTACTAAGTTCACCCTCAGCTTTGCTAAAACCAAGTATGGCAAAGCCAGCGTCAGGCTTAAAGCTGATTATGCTACCGCCATACTTGGCTGTTACTTCAGCTTCTTTAGCAGAGCTATCAATTTTTACAGAGGCGACGTAATAAGGTGCACTTGCCGTTTGAGGTGGTGCGGAGGTAGAACAGGCCGTTAAAAAAGCCAGCCCTGCAACGAGGGCAAGTTTGAAGAGAGAGACGACGCGATGCATGATGACCTCCAAAGTCGGTTGCGCTACTGGCTCCCTGCTTTTCATAGCGCCCAAGGTAAAAAAGCAGATCAAAGCCCCTAAAAGAGGAAGGCAGTAAAGCCGTTTGGAAACGAACTTTACTTCAGGGTAAGTATAGAAAGTGGGTTCTTACAGTTTTCTTAAAGGGCTCGAGTCTGGTCTTTACGCATGTTTTAATCTAAAGGGACTATAGAGCGTAAAGTAACAGTTACCGAGGCCCGAGTGCATTTAGCTGAGCACATAAAGACGGCTGTAAATTCCTAAAGCCCAGTCCTGTTATAAGAATTAGTTCTAAGACGAGTTTTTTCGTCATTCCGCCTTTAGCCCCAGCGAAGGCCGGGGGAGGCTGGAATCTATGTCCGAGAAGCAAACAGCAACTTTGTTATCAGAAAACTGCATTATTAAGTAGCGCAAAGCTATGGATGCCAAGCGTCCTTGGCATGACGAATCAAAGCGCCAGCTCAATTAAAGACAAGCTTTATCAAAATAGAGTTGATAAATGAAGTAACTCAGCCATCCCGTTAAAAGCATATCTTGACATTTAGTAGTTTGATGTTAAGATACATGTGACCGTTTATGGCGACTAAGTTTCAAGGAAGCAAAGAAGAACGCTTGGCGCTTGATACTTATATCAAGTTGTCAAGGGCTGCTAATGCGACAGAACTGCGTATCAATCGGCACTTGAGCGACTATGGGCTTACGCTGAGTCAGTTTGGTGTACTCGAGGCGCTCTAC
Source organism: Trueperaceae bacterium (assembly GCA_020431825.1). Taxonomy (GTDB): domain Bacteria; phylum Deinococcota; class Deinococci; order Deinococcales; family Trueperaceae; genus JAHEBB01. The sequence goes on from JAGQHN010000006.1 coordinate 63,927, forward strand.
CATCTAGGGCCACTGCATCAGCACCAGCTTGGCGAAAAAATCTTAAAGTCCAGTGGCAACATGACCTTGGTGATTGATAACCTGTGCAAACAAGGTCTGGTAAAACGTGAACGTAGCGAAAATGATAGGCGTTATATCGCTATTCATCTGACAGAAGAGGGCTCGAGGCTAACAGGGGAACTCTTTCCCAAGCATGTGGAGAAAGTCGTTTTGGCCTTTCGTTCCCTTTCTTCCAGTGAGCAGGAGCAGCTAGCCGTACTATGTAAAAAACTGGGGGTGGGACAATTAGAACAGGTTTAAATTACCAGTCTTTGCAGGGCATCCCGCTTTCTTTTTTGCCCTAATAGCTTAATATCAAACTATTATCTATCTTTTCACCAGGTACTTTCTACTAGGTACCAGGTACTAACAAGGAGTAAACAATGCAAAAAGTTCTAGGCTTACACCACATTACCGCTATCTCTGGCGATGCTCAGGAAAATCTGGATTTTTATAATGGCGTTCTTGGCATGCGCCTTGTTAAAAGAAGTGTCAATCAGGATGACCCTGGCACCTACCACTTGTTTTATGCCGATGGGGCCGGGAGCCCCGGGACTGACCTGACCTTTTTTCCCTGGAAAAATATGCCAGCTAAACAAAAAGGCGTGGGGCTGACCGATGAGACCTTGCTGGCTATTCCTGCAGGTAGCGGTGATTTTTGGCAGGAGCGTTTGGCAAAACACGGTGTTCAGGCAAAAAGAGTTACGCGTTTTGGTGAGCAAACCCTCCTTCTAAAAGACCCCCATGGCATGGAACTGGGTCTGGTTGAAACCTCTGATGCAAGGCTTTTTACCCCCTGGCAGGCGGGTCCTGTACCCGTAGATAAGCAGATTCTGGGTTTGCACGGGGCCAGGGTCTGGGAAAGAGATCTAGGCGCGACGGAGAGCTTTTTAATGAACCGGCTTGGCTTTGAGCGCATGAGCAGCGAAGACGGCTGGCACCGTTTTGGCCTGCGAGATGATGACGGTGTTTTAGGAGGTTCGGGTCGTTTTATCGATGTAAAAGAAGTTCCAGATGGCCGCCGGGGTCAGTGGGGTGTGGGCGGTGTGCATCATCTGGCGTGGCGTGTGCGTGACACCGAGCATGAGTTAGCCGTTCGGGCGCAGGTTGAGGCAGCCGGACGCAGACCCACTGAGATTATTGACCGTTTCTGGTTTCAGTCGGTTTACTTTATGGAGCCGGGTGGCGTGCTTTTTGAGTTAGCTACCGATGGCCCGGGCTTTGCTATAGATGAAGCGGCTGATAAACTGGGTGAAAGCCTGATTTTACCCCCCTGGCTCGAGCCTCAGCGGTCTCAGATTGAAGCCGTTTTGCCCAGGCTCGAGTTACCTGTTCCTGCCTGAAAGGAGGCGTCAATGTGAGTATTCATAGGCTTGAAGAAACCGTTTATGCTGGGCAAGCCATTAGCAAAGCGGCAAAAGCCCTGATTCTGGTGCATGGGCGGGCCGGCACGCCCCAAAGCATTTTGCCCTTAGCTGATGCGCTAGCTGCGAATGACTTTGCCCTTGTTGCGCCCAAAGCCAGTCAAAATCGCTGGTATCCTGAGGCCTTCATACGTCCTAAAGCACAAAATGAACCTGATTTAAGTTCTGCGTTGGGGTTACTCAAAGCACTTATAGCTCAGTTAAATGAAACAGGCATTGCGACTGAAAAAATCATCCTTGCGGGTTTTTCACAGGGGGCATGTCTGGCTGGCGAGTTTATGGCCCAAAACCCCGGTCGTTACGGGGGGCTCATGATGTTTAGTGGCGGCCTTATCGGTTTGGGTCCAACAGTCTCGAGCTCACTGTACTCAGGTTCTCTTGCGGGTACGCCTGTGTTTATGGGTTGCAGTGACAGAGATTTTCATATTGCCCTGGACCGTTTTGAAAAGAGTGGGCAAATCTTAAGTGAGTTAGGTGCCGATGTCAATTTAAAGGTTTACCCTGGCATGGATCACACCATCATTCCAGAAGAAATCAGCGAAGCCAAGAAAATTATTGCAGGGCTTAGGAGCTAGAGATGCGCAAAGTGCAGGTACAAGGGGTTCACCACATCACAATTATTGGCTCGAGCAAACAAAGCGCCCTGGATTTTTGGGAAGGGCTTTTGGGGATGCCTTTTTTGTTTGAGCAGCCAAACTTAAGCCGACCAGATGAAAATCATCTTTACTTTGACCCCGGCGACGGTCGACTTTTGACAGTTTTTACCGATGAGAGTCGCCAGGATACGCAGACCCCAGCGCCAAGAGAGATTGGTTGTGTCGAGCATATTGCCTTTAATGTTTCAAAGGCTACCCATAATCAGGTTGCCCAAAGACTCACTGAGCGTGGCATTGAGTTTATTGCCCATGACCGGGGTTTTATGGATTCGATCTATTTTCGTGACCCTAACGGTCTAAAGGTTGAGCTGGCCTGTTACAAATTTGAAGCGCCTCAGGGTATTCGTGAGGCTGACATTTTGATGCGGGCTTATAAACTGCGACTTGCCAGAGGAGATCATCACATTATGGATGAACATCTCGCCGATGCCATTGAGGACTTAGTAGCTGAGCAGCGCCAGAGTTTATCGCGTTCGTGAAGGCTGAAAGCTGCAACCGTACAATTATTTATGACTCGAGTTTGATACTATGGCCTCACTATTCTCGAGGAGTGAGGTTATGTACAGGCGGACGGCTTATCCTAGAAGACAATCATCCGGCATTGGCTTGCGTTTACTTATTGCGGTCGGTGTCGCTCTTTTTTCGCTATTTTCCTATCTTGGCACACGTTCAACCAACACGGTCACCGGGGAAACCCAATATGTTGACTTAACCCCGGAGCAAGAAATTGCCATGGGTTTACAGGCAGCGCCGCAAATGGCGCAGGAGTATGGGGGTTTGTACCCCGATCAGCAGTATCAGGATTTTGTTGATCAGGTAGGGCAGAAGGTTGTCGCTAGCTCTGAGGCGAGAGACACCCCTTACCAGTACGATTTTCATTTGCTTGCTGATACCAATACCATCAACGCCTTTGCTTTACCGGGAGGGCAGATCTTTATAACGGCAGCACTTTTAGACAGGCTCGAGACCGAGGGACAACTTGCTGGCGTTTTAGGTCATGAGGTCGGTCATGTGGTTGCTCGCCACAGCGCAGAGCATCTGGCTAAGCAAAAGTTAACGCAGGGTTTAGTAGGCGCCGCTGGTGTTGCTACCGATGCTGGGGGGGCGCGGATGGCCGCAGCCATCGGACAAATGATTAATCTGAAATACGGCCGTGATGATGAACTCGAGTCTGACCGTCTTGGCGTGCGCTTTATGGCAGAAGCTGGCTATGACCCCCGGTCGCTTATTGGGGTTATGCGCATTCTTGAAGAGGCTTCTGGCGGAGCAAGGCAGCCCGAATTTTCCAGTACCCACCCGAGTCCAGCGAACCGTATGCAGGCAATACAAGCCGCGATTGATGCTGAGTTTCCTAATGGTGTACCTGATGGGCTTATTCCTTAAGATTGTCTGAGGCGCTTTTAACGCGCCTTTTTTGCGTCCTGCCTAGCGTTTTATCTGGCTTTAACACGTTAGACTAAACCGTGCTTTTGCGCTCACTTTCGCAGATTAACTTTCGCAACATGCAAACACCCAGGCTCGAGTTTGGCCCGGGTATCACAGCGATTGTGGGTAAAAATGCTGCGGGCAAGTCAAATTTATTAGACGCTATCTATCTGGCATGTACCGGGGACCTGCCTGGGGGAAAGATTGTTGAATCGGTGCGCATAGGTGAAACAGAAGGCTTTGTGAGTAGCAAGGTTGAACGTCAGGATGGCATTGCAACTATTGAGGTGGGCCTTGCACCTGGGCGTAAGGTATTACGCTTAGATGGGCAGTCGGTACGCTCAAATGATATTGCCAGAGTATCTTCAGCTGTACTGATTACGCCTGAAGATGCTGATCTGGTTCACGGTTCGCCCTCGGGGCGCAGAACCTATCTGGATACTTTGTTATCAAAGTTGTCACTGCGCTACGCTCTACTCTTACGTGAATATGGCCGGGTGGTTGAACAGCGCAACGCTGCTCTCAAGGCAAGCTATGAAGATCTTACCTTGCCTATCTGGACCGAAAAATTTCTGGAATTAGGGAAGGAAATCGAGGCCGTTAGAATACGAGCTATGCGGCGAATCAGCGAGATTGCCGAAGTCACCTACCGAGAAATAGCCAGTGATAACAAAGTTCTGGGTGTGGTGCTCGAGTCTCAAAGTGAGGCTGACCTTAGCCAGCGCTTGGACCGTACCCGTCAGGAGGAGCGGGCGCGGGGTGTCACGGTAGTTGGCCCGCACCGTGATGAGCTCTTACTAAGCCTAAATGGTCACAGCGTTCAAGCTTACGGCTCGAGGGGCGAGGCGCGTACGACCTCGCTGGCCCTGCGCGTGGCAGAGTATCAGCTCTTAAGGGAAAAGCACGGCGAGGCTCCTATTTTACTTCTTGATGATTTCACCGCCGAGCTTGATGCCAATCGCCGGAGCTATCTGCTGAGTCTAGCTGCGAATACGCCTCAGGCAATCATTACAGGAACCGAAACACCCCCGCAGTATGATGCCCTGTATCATGTAGCTGGAGGCAGTTTTAGTGGCACGCAGTAAATACAACCGGGGTCATGTTTCCGACGCTTTAGCCGAAGTGTTTAAGCGTGGAGGTATGAAACGTGCCTTAAAACGCGCTGAGTCGGTGTTGCTCTGGCCACAGGTGGCAGGCTCGGAGGTGGCACGCTTTACCGAAGCTAAAACCTTACAAGACGGCATCTTATATGTTGAGGTGAGTGACAGCGAGACCGCCATGCACCTGATGATGCAGCGCCAGCGCTTTCTTGATGTCTATAAAGTCAAGTTTGGGGTTAAAGATATAAGGGAGATACGCTTTCGGGTTGGGCGACCAGCGGTCAGGCTCGAGGAAGAACCCCTGCCAAGTAAACCCGTTCATATTGACCCTATGCTCCTTTCCAAATTTGCCAGGACACTGGGCGACTTGCCAGATAATTTAAGTCAACCTGCCATGCAAGCCGCGAAAGCCATGCTTATAGACCGCGAGCGCAAACGGGCGGCTGGCTGGCTGCCCTGTCCTCTCTGTGATGCTTTAAGTGATCACGAAGGCCTATGTGATACCTGTCAGCGCTACGCCCAGGAAAACAAAGTGCAGCGTGCCAGTCAGGGCTTAGCGGTTGACCCAGACTTTGCCACGCCTTTTTTAAGTGAGGATGAGCGCAGTGTTGCCGTGTATCTTGCCAAGCAGTATTTGCAGGAAAAACTGAGTGAGCTTTTGCCGCATGTGCTGGCCGATCCGACCTATAAACAGGAACTGGCCAGCATTGCATGCTGTTTTGTTGCACACGCCCTTGGCAAAAAAGTAAGTGATGTTAGTGAAGAAGATCTTGATATTTTGGATAGTAGAGTAGCAAGGGCTCTGGGTAGATGGAAATAGAGCCTGGCTTTTGGTAGTAAATTTGGGGAAGTAAATAGGGAGGCCACTTATGGCAAATCCGGTGATGTTAGTAATCCTAGATGGTTTTGGTCTGGCACCCGCGGGACCAGGTAATGCTGTTGATCTGGCAGACACGCCTAATTTTGATCGTTACTGGGCCAAGTACCCGCATACCCAGCTCGAGGCTTCAGGTGAAGCCGTTGGCTTACCTAAAGGGCAAATGGGTAATAGTGAGGTTGGGCATCTGAATATTGGTGCGGGGCGCGTTGTTATGCAGTCGCTAAGCTTTATTCAGCGCCAGATTGATTCGGGCGACATTCGTAAAAATGAAGTTATTACTAGGCTTTTTGATCAGGCCGAGCGGCTGCACTTTATGGGTCTGGTGAGTGATGGCGGTGTTCATAGTGATATACAGCATCTTTTTGGTCTCTTGGACTTTGCCGCAACAACGGGGAAACCGTGCTTTGTTCATGTTTTCACAGATGGTCGTGATACCGCTCCAGACAGTGGCCTTGGTTTTGTAAAAGATTTAGATAAGCATATTAAAGACCTGAATACAGATATAAGGTTTGCCAGTGTTACCGGTCGTTACTTTGCTATGGACCGTGATAACCGCTGGGATAGAGTTAAGCAAGCCTATGATGCGGTGGTGTGTGGTCAGGCTGACTATAGGGCAGAAAGTGCTGAGGCTGCCGTGCAAGCTGCTTATGACCGGGACGAAACCGACGAATTTATCAAAGCGACCGTTATCCAGCAAGACGGCGAGCCAGTTGCCACCGTGCAGGATAATGATGGTATTTTCTTTTTCAACTTTCGGGCAGACAGAGCCAGAGAACTGACCTATGCACTGTTAGGAGACAAGAGCTGGGACAAGTTTGAACGCTGCGCTACGCCCAAGATTCACTATGCCAGTTTGATGCAGTATGACAAAGAGCTGGATGCTCCCTTCGCCCTCGAGCTTCCCAGCATTACCTTACCGCTGGCAGAAGTTATTTCTAAAGCGGGGAAAACTCAGTATCACACCGCTGAAACTGAAAAATATCCGCATGTCACTTTCTTTTTTAATGCGCAAATTGAAGAGCCTTTTCCTGGCGAATCCCGGCAAATCATTCCTAGCCCCAAAGATGTGCCCACCTATGACTACAAGCCACAGATGAGTGCCCCTGAACTTACCGAGGCTACCCTGAAACGCATTAAAGAACACGATGATGATTTTATTCTGATTAATTTTGCGAACCCTGATATGGTGGGTCATACTGGCGTCATTGAGGCCGCCATAAAAGCCTGTGAAGCTGCCGATAAAGGCTTGGGCCAACTGGTTGAGGCCATTCAGGAAAAGTCAGGCAGTGTCATTGTCATAGCCGATCACGGAAATGCCGAAAAAATGCTTACCGAAGAGGGCAAGCCTCATACGGCCCACACGACCAATCCTGTGCCCTGCGTTCTGATTAGTGACAATAAAGACCTTCATTTGCGGGATGGGGGTGTCTTAGGGGATGTGGCCCCTACAGTCTTGGCGCTAATGGGGTTAGGGCAACCCAGAGAGATGACCGGAAAAACACTTATTGAGTAAACAGGGAAAAGGGGTTTCCTGTTATGCTTTTTCTATGAGTCTTCATCTGGTTAAGTATGTGTTTCATGTTCGCCGTGAGTTAAACCGTGCGCTTGAAGGTCTAAGCGAAGCTGACCTTGATAAGCGGGTGGCAGGTATCAATAGCTGCGCCTGGATTGTGGCGCACCTTGCCTGGCAGGAACAGCGCTACTGGCTCGAGCCCAGAGGTCTGCCGCAAGTGGCAGATTTAAGCGCTTACCGAAATGGTGCCACGCTCACAAACCCAAATTTTGCTGAAGTTTACCCCCTGTGGCAAGAGATTATCCGTCAATCTGAAAGCTGGCTTGAGGGCTTAGCCGAAGATGATTTACGCAATCACTTTAGAGGTAACAAGTTTTTTGAACTTGAAAATATTGGCTCGCTGATGACTCGAGTCATTGGGCACTACTATTTACACATTGGTCAGATTACGGCGATTCGTAAGATTTTGGGCTACGAGGTGCCGGGCTTTGTTGGCTCGCAAGAGGGCGCCTACTACGAGTAGATCTGATGCCTAAAGCGCTGCAAGATTCACACCCATTGCTTTGGCAATGCGCTTAAAATCAGCCTCGGGTATTTCAAAAAGCCCCCGCCGAAAAGGATAACCCCAGGCTTTTTTATCTTTGATAAAAGATAAATCTGTGATGAGCGGTCGAATAGGCGTTTCCTGGCAGGGCATAAACGCTACCTGCCGCCTCCAGGGGTGAAAACTGGGGCTCATTTCTGCCTGATAGGGCGCTTCGCCGGTAATTTTTCCTAGAGCAGTAAAATTTTGTAAGCTTTTCCCGTTGCTCAAACTGGTTTTTGAGGAGTAGAAAACCAGCCAATCCCCTTTACTTAAATGTTTCAAGTTAATGCTCTTGCCATGATTTGCCTGGGTGAATCCGCCTGCTACCCCTGCCAGCACATGGTCTTTTGAAACGGTATTAAGCCAGTAACGGAGGCTATTCATTAGCTTAGCCTACCACCTGAAGCTAACCCCAAAGCTAAATCGCTGAGAGGCGTTTGATACGTCTGCGCCAAGCTCGAGTCTAATCAGGGGCGTTATGGCATAAGAAAGGTTAATGCCTAACTCAGGAATGCTGCTTGTCTGAGCGTCGTTTAGAAATTTCAGTCGTCCGGTCAGGCCAAGCTCGAGTGGCGCAAGCTGATAGCGCAAATTAAACTCATTGCTCAGCAAAATATCGGGGTCATTGTCCAGGCTGCTGATTTCATAACTGGCAAAGACCTCATCGCTCAGATAAGTGCCGACTTTTAGCGCCACTCCAAAATTATCTTCGGTTCCGGTAATCAGGCTGCTAAGAGGCGTGGTGCGTATTTCAAAAACGTCCAGATTGAGAGCGTCGGCAAGTTGCTTTTGCAGCTCTGACAGCAAGAAGGTGTCAAGTGCCGTGTCAATCGCGCTTTGGGTCACGGATTCAGTCAGGCTGCCTTCCCCGGTCAACTCAGCATTGGCTTCAATTCTGCCGAGAGTCAAGAGGCTGTAAAGTTCATTTTCGGTAATGGCTCTAACGCCATCATCAACCTGAATCAGCGCTTCGCTACTTAACTGCGGCTCCAAGTCAATGCGGAAACTGCGTGGCCCGCTACTTAGGGGAACCACTTCCCCCGTCAGGCTCAAGATAACATCAAAGGTTGGCCCCGCAGGCTCGAGGAAAGTTATGGTACTGCCGCGGGTCACAGTACTCTTTTCAAAACGGCTATAGGCAGTTATATCCAGGCTGGGGTAGATACCCCTCGAGGGTTGAAAACTCGCCACTGCTTCCTGAAGGGTAAAATTACGTCCGGCAAAACGAAACGAGCCGCGCAAACTACGTGCTTCACCGCTTAACTCAGGGGCGGCAGCTGTTCCGGTAAGGTTTGCCTCGAGGCCCAGTTCAGCCGTACCAGCATTGGCGGTAAAGACCATATTTCTGGGTGCGCTTAAGCTGACATTATCAAAATGAATCAGACTCAGTACCCTCGGGCGCGTTCTATTACCGCGCTCCTTACGCTCGCGCTCTTCACCGCTTAAGCTGGCCTGATTGCTGGTAATGCCTCCGCGAATCATGAACTGCCGCTCTTCGTAACTAAAATTCAGATCAACATCGGTACTGCTTTCAACCAGAAAGTATTGTGGCGCCCGGAGATTCAGATTGGTGCCAGTTAGCTGCAAATTTAGGGGCCGCAGGCTGCCCTCTATGCTAAAGGGATTGCCCAGTAAACCCTGGCTCGAGAGTTGCCAACCCTGGTCCGGAGAAAAATCAACCGCTGCCCTGAAATCATCAATTTGCCCAATCGTAGGAATGGTGAGATTGCCCGCGCCCCGAAAGCTTAAATTAGCATCAAACTGCGGGAAAAAACTCAGCTGGCCTCCCCCTGATAAGTCAAGCTCGCCGCTAATGGGTGAAAGGGGTTTTAGACTACTTTGATAGCTGAGTTGCTGATTACTGAGTTGAAGCAGAGAGTTACGCAGTTCAAACTGACTTCCGGCTAATTTGAGGTTAAAACTGGGGCTACTCAGCTGAATGATGGGTTCTCTGAGACTGCCTCGCGCTTCAACATTGACGCTGCCAAAGGCCTCAGGTTCATAAGGGCTTAAGGGCGGGATAAGACCGAGTAAGGGGCTAAAATCAGCTTGCAAGGCACTGAAATTGAGATTGAGCTCATTTTCAGCAATGACCCCGCCCCCTTGCCAGGTACCGATACCACTAAACGTAGTAGGGTCAAGGGTGAACTGCCGATTGACAAAGCTAAAACTGGTATCACCCGTCGTCGTGATGTCACCTCGGGTTAAACTGATTTGTTCACTGGCAAAACGAATATCGCTATCAGCCAGGTGTCCAAAAGGCAAGTCAAATCTCAAAATGCCTGTCAGACTCCCGGTGACGTCGGTATTGCCAAACCAGGCTTCTGCAGGTGCCTGAATGGGGAACTGCTCGAGCACAAAAAGACCTTCGGCATGGTCCAGACTAACGCTTCCGGTTAAACGACTGCGTGCCAGATTTCCGGTTAGCTCGAGGCTCTCTAGGGGGCCGCTCAGGGTCAGGCTCAGGGGCAAATCGTTATCTTCAACCCTTAAGTCAGGGCTGACGAGCTGGGCAATAAGCTGGTTTTGCCGCAGATTGGCGGTACCACTCAGGCTGCCTTTGAGATTAGGCAAGCGCTCACTTATCCAGGGGATAGCGTCCATGTCCAGTAAACCCAGGCGAGCACTCAAGGTGCGATTGCCCACCCCTTGCGGAGCCAGTGCCGCAGGTAAAAGGCCGGCCAAGCCAATATTCCCTGTCAAACTTAGCTGACCCTCACCAATTGTGGCAGTGCCGTCAAGGCTCAAGCGCTGCGGACTAATGTTGCTGCTGAGGCTTAGCTTGAGATTGCCGCCCGGCAGGCGCACCGCAAGATTTTCGGTCTCGAGGGTACCACTGGGGCCTTCAGCAGGGTTAAAGCTAAGTGAGCTGTCCAGATTGCCGTTGTCACCTGTTAGGTGAAGCTCGAGCCCCAGAACTCTGGTTCTAAGGTCGGCTGTCAGCTGGCTTTGGCTATGGTGGTTCTGGCCTAGCAGCGTGAGGCTTTGACCATCTAGACGCAGGCTAAACGTTTGCTCATCCAGGGCAGCTAAAAAGGGCAGACGATTTTCCAGACTATTCGTTAGTTTCAGATTTCCTTCAGCATTTGCCTGCCAGCCAGCCTGGCGGCTAAGCGTTCCATTCAGGTTTAAAGCTCCATAGGGTGTTTGCCAGTTAAAATCCTGAAACAGCACTTCGGGTCCAGGTTTAACTAGGAGCTGACCCGCATCTGGCTCATTTACCTGAACTGTTATTCCCTGACTGAGTCGATCAAGCTCGAGCTGCTTAGGTAGACGGAGGCTCAAGCTAAGCTCTGGGTTTTGCCGGGCACTCAGGTTTAGATCAAAGCCTGCTTCACGACTTTTCAGATTGATGATGAGGTTGCCAGCAACTAACTTAAGTTCGCCCTCACCCCTCAATTCTCCCTGAACTGAACTGAGGCTCAGGGTTTCACCCTCCTGACTGATATTAAGCTGGCTTTCCTGACCAACTTGACCAGTGATAAGCAAGTTACCGTCCAGCAGCGGAGAAGTCACATTCTGACTGAAGTGAACGAGGTTCCTTGAGGCAGTCACTACGCCCTGAATCTGAGTGTCATTAAGGGCAACATTGCTGCTTGCCTGCAACTGAGGATTAAGAAATGCGCCAGAAAGCTCGCCATTTAAGCTAAGCCTGGCACCGGCAAGCTCGAGTCCTGCGAGCACGATCTTTCCCTGCCAGTTGCCATCAAAAGGGCTCCCCGCATCAAGCTTTAGCTGACCATTTAAAAAACTGTCATCGGCATAAAGACGGATTTGTCTGTCCTGATAGCTAAGCTGGGTACTGAGCTGATCGTTTGTTCCAGCAAGTTGCGTATCTAACTGTAGATTCAGCACTCCTTGGTTTAAATCTCCTGACCCCTGAGCAAAAACCTGAGTAGTGGTAGTAAGGGGTAAGCTTAAGTTGTCAAGTTGCCAGCTCAAGGGGCTTAGCGACACTCTGGCGCTCAGCTTATCGCCCTGCAATCTCAGTTGCCGTGACGCCCAGCTGTCAAGCTCGAGCTTAATATCTGCGAGAGCCTGACCAAAGAGACTCAGATTGCTTAGGTCAGCGCTCAAGGCTGTAGCTGCTGAGGTTGACCAGTCAGCCCTAAGCTGGAACAGCCCTGCTGTCTGGCTGCTCAAGCTTGCCAGATTTCCGTCAAGGATGAGGCGTTTTTCAGCCAGATTGATCGATGTTTGCCAATTGCTTAGCTTGCCTCGCCCGCTTAACTCGAGCAGACTATCCGGGGTCTCATCGCTGACGACAAAGCCAAAATTCCCGTAGTGTAGGCCGCCACTTGCCTGCCAGCGATCTTTTTCTGCCAGGATGTCCAGATCAGACTGAAAACCTGCCAGTTCCAGATTGCTACTCAGGTTATAGCGACCCGTACGAGGCTCGAGAAGAGCCAAAAGCTGACCCCTGGCGCTGCCCGAACCTTCCAGACGGAGGGTCAGACTGGGAGAATAAAGTGAACCCGTGGCAATGCCGGTACCACTTAAAAAGGCGTTATTTCCCTGGAGCCCCAGTTGTTCAAAAGTTAAATTGGCACTTAATTGAGGGTCGCTGCTGCCATCTTCACTAATATAAATATCTCCGCCAATATGACCCGTTAAATTAAAGCTTTCAAGATCGTCTAGTGACAGGTCAGCGCTTAGCTGACCCTGCCAGCCACCATTTAAAGTGATTTCACCTGAGAGGCGACTGTTATTGCTTTGTAGCTCGAGTTCAGTTAGTGCCAGGTTTAAATGCTCACCCCAGGTTTGCGTGGCGACCAGCTGGGTACTGACTTTTAGATCGCTTACGAGATTGAGTGACGCTAAGTTTTGCTGCTGGACACTTAGCTCGAGGTTCCAGCCCTGACGGTCAAGATTTCCTGTACCCTGCAAATGATCACCGTCTAGTTGCAGATTAGCGCCTTGAAGACTTGCCGAGAGCGTTCCGGTAGCATCAAAAAGTCCGGATAGCTCTAGCTCACCCTTAAGTTCAGGAGTATTGAGTTTGCCGCTAAGGATAAGATTAGTGACTACAGGAGCGGTTTCTGAGGGTTCAAATCGACTGGCTAAACTTGCTGGCACAAAATCAAGGATATTGCCATTCAGGGCTAGCTGCCCGCTAAGTTCGTTGAGCGGGTTTTTCGGAATACTCGCAGTAAGCTGCCCCCTGAGTTTATCCTGAAAGTTAATATCCCCAAGAAGATTTAACGGGCCAGTACCTGTTAAGGTTGCCGTTGCTGCAATCCCCTGACTTTCTGCCGTAACCTGAGCGTTGCCCTCAAAGCCATCCTCAAGGGTCCAGTTGAGATCTGACTCGAGCTGGGCCGATAGCCCCTCTTGCCAGTCCAGTTGACCCCTGAGCGCTGCCTGATCAAAGGCAAAACTAGGGCTAAACCGAGCAACCAAATTTAAATCGTTATAGCTGAGCTGAGCGCGGTAACCCGGCTCGATTTTATTTACGTTTAGAGGAAGGCTGTAGCTAGCTACCTTCAGCAGACCTGAAACCTGGGTTTCAGGATAGAGCGCTCCCTGTGCCGATAGCTCAAGCGTTTGTCCCTGATAGTTTGAAAAGGCTGATAAGCTGTTTAACTCGAGTCCAGTCTGGGTGCTTAGCGCGGCATCAAGCTCGAGGGGAAAGGACCCCAAAAAAGTAGGGGGTTTTTCTAAATGGACACGAATGCTGTCGCCCAGGTAAGTGCCTGAGAGGCTAGCGCCGCCGAGCGTTCCCTGCAAATTCGCCTGCGCTATAGCCTGATCATAGGTCGCTGTTAAATCAAGATTTTCCTGTAAAAGCGTGCCACGAGCAGTTACTTGCCAGATACTTCCGAGGTCTAGTTTTCCTGTCAAATTAGCTGGAAGCTTTTCTCTGGTCGAAAGGGCCGTAAAGTCAAAGCTTTTAAAGTCTTTAGAGCTTAGCTCGAGGTTTGCTTCTTCTAGCTGAGCCTGTGCTTTTAAGCTTTTTTGCGCATAGGTAGCTGATAAGGTCAGGGGTAAGTTCGCAAGTTCTCCCTGAAACTCAACCTGGGCACCCAAAGGGGCTAGCTGAGCACTGTTCCAGTTAAGGGAACCCGTAAGATTTCCTGTTGTGGGAAGGGGATTCAGGTCATCAAGTGCCGCAAGATCAAACGTGTTTGCTCTCAAGCTAATGCGAGTTGCATCTGGGCTCGAGTTTAGGCTTAGGGGGAGTTCCTGATCTTTGACAAAAGCTGACCCCGTAAGCTCGAGGTTACGCCCTTGCCCCTCACCAGAGACCTGTACGTTTAAGGGTAGCTCTCTGTAAAAAGCAGCAGCCTGAGCAAACGCCTCCCAGCTAAGATCAGGCAGGGCTGTTAGCGTAACGGTTGCCCGGGCTTCTGAAATGTCGCTGGGATTAACCGCTGCAAAGTCATCAATAAAAGGCAGAATACTTAGCTCGAGCGTAGTTTCAAGCCCAGTCTTAGCCAAGCTTACCGGGCCAAGGAGATAGGAGCCTTCTAGCGCTCCTGAAAACTGAGGGTCTAAGGTTTCACCACTCAGGCCCCCCGTCAAGCGGTGAGGCTCCCCTTCAAGCTCAAATGGAACACTCAAGCTGCCCTGCCAGGTATTTTGCGCAAGCTGGGCGTTAAGGGTTGGGCCCGAAAGGCTTAGCGCTAGACCATCATCAAAATTGGCATTTAGCTCAACGTTTTGCTGGTCCAGATAAAGCTGAGGTTGAGAAAACCTTTGCGCCTCAGTTTGAAGGCTTCCCTGGAACTGCGGTGCAGAGAAAGGGCCCCTAAGGGTGCCATTTAGACTGGCATAGTTCTCAAGCGTACTGCTTACCGCCAGATTAAGCTCAGGGAAAAGGGGACCACTTAGCTCTGCACTTAGACCAGAGGCGCTCACAGTGCCTGATAAATCTAAGGTTTCGCCGTTGCCGTTTAAGACGCCTGTGAACTTAGGGTCAGGGCTGATAACCGTTAAAGCTCCCTGCCAACCCTGTTCAGGAGAATGAGCAAAATTGCCGCTCAGGCTAAGCTGGGGAAGCTGGTTTAGCAGGTAAGGGTTCGGCGAGAAATCGGTAGCAGCAAGCTCGAGCCTGCCCTCCTGAAAACTGGCCCTGAGTTTCTCGGAATTTGCTTTTGCACTAAAGGTCTGGTTTTGTCCTTCCAGACTAAGTTGCAGGGGCTGCGTTTCTGGAACCAGCCAGTTGGCACTTGCACTGTAGCTGCGTTCAAGCGGGTTAAGTGCTGCCGTTAGCTCGAGATCCCCCTTTAAGTTGACAGGAAGATTGGCAAGCAGACTGGCGCTCGCTGCTGATAGGGTTCCAGAAATGTCCAGGGCATCAAGATTGCCACGAACTGTAAACGGGGTAACGGAGTTTGCTTTACTCAGTAACAGGTTACCGTCAAGCTTGCCTTTAGGGTTGTCCTGACTTGCGCTGACTTCGGCATTAAGTTGCAGGCTGGTTTCGTCCTTGACAAGTGCTTCGCTAACCTGCCCATCAAGTGTCCAGCCGGAAGGCGTAAGCTGGGCAGTGAGGCTCGAGGTTCCAGTTTCCAGACTGAGACTACGTTCATTTACGGAACCATTAAGTGTCCAGGGTTGCTCATTAAGCGTCCAGCCTGCAGCTGAAAAGGCAGGAACATCACCTGTGCCGCTGAGCTTTATGTCTCCCCCTGTTTGCTCGGCATAAAGCGTGCCGTAAGGGGTTGTGGCACTGAGACCGAGCGGATAGAGCTCGCCTCCTAAATGGGTATCGACGCCAAAAACATTGGCGCTGCCTTCTAAACTGGCTGTCCAGCCATCAAGAGTAGTACTAAGTGATACAGGAATCTGACTGATCTCACCCTCGAGACTTGCGGTACCCGTAGCCCCGTCTTTGCTGACGCTTACATTGGAGATCAGGGTGCCCGTCACAGGAAGCTTATAGCGCTCTGCAAGTGGTGCGATGGCTAAGGGTCCGTTTAAGGCAAGGCTTGGGTCAAGCAGAGGGCCTGTCAGGGCGCCAGTGAGACTTTCATCCAGAGTAAGAGATAAATCAAGCTCATCTAAAGTTGCCTGACCGCTGGCTTCAATCGGTATATCCAAGACATTGCCAGTAAGCTCGAGCCTTTCGCTGCTCTGGTTATAGCTGGCATCTAGCGTACCCTGAATCTGACCATCGTCATAGGTGAGATTGGTCTGATAAAGCTCAGCTTGTTTGTTTAGCTCGAGCGTTCCTAGATTATGCACAGCGCTTAAATCTAACGTTAGGCTTTCAAGGTCTGCCGGATTAAGGCTTGCCTGACCAGAAAGACGCACAGCCTCATTCAGGATGCTTAATGCGGTGTTATCCCATTCTGTACTGACAAGGCCGTTGGTATAACTGGCATCCAGACCCTGTTCGCTGGCAAAAAGGGCTGACCAGCTTTGATCGTAGGCCACTTGGAGGGGTCCTTTTAATTGCTCAAGCTGTATGACGGATGCGCTTAAATCGCTTAGCTCGAGTTCCGCAGAACTTGCTAATTTGCCGTCGGCAAAACTCAAGTTGCCATCTCTGGCAGCTAAGACCGTTGAGACATCCCCTGTTACAGGTGTTTCATCAAGCGAAAAACTTAGAGATGCCTCAGGTTTTCTCAGCTTTGCCTGCCCCGAAGCCGTAAGAGGACCCAAATTCAGCATCAGATTTTCGAGATCTGAAAACGTTGTCAGAGTGGCTGCCAGCGTGCCTGAAAAATTACTATTAAGGCTTATATCGGGCTGTGCCAGAGCTAATGTGTCAGGGGCTTCAAGCTGTGCATTCAAAGTTAATGCTTGTAAAGGTCCCCTTGTTTGCAAGGATAGGTTTAGAGGTTCGGCAAGTTGAGGAACGGTGAGGTTTGCTGCAAGGGCTTGTCCCTGCAACTCACCCGCTGAAAGCAAAAAACTTCCCTCTAGGGATTCATTTAAATTGTCACTGGCATCAAGCTGAAACTGCCAGCCTTCGGGAACTAGAGTGGTGGTGACTTTTGCGTTAAGTTCTCGCCCAAAACGATTGACCTGACTACTTAATGTGCCTGTAGCGCTTGAGTCCCCTGCCTGACGCTCGAGTTTGAAACTGGCATTACTGGTACTAGCTGTTAACAGCTCTAAGTCCTGGCCTAACGCCTCGACCACAAAGCCCCCTTCCTGTGGGCTAAATGAGGCAGTAACAGGTCCCTGAGCAAAGAGACTCGAGCCTTCAAACTCAAAGCCTGTGCCAGCGGTGTAGGCAAACTGCGTTGCGAGATCTTCTAAAGAGTAGCCCAGCAGGGTACCGTTACCAAGACTCGAGCCTTCCAGATTTATGCGCCGCCAGCCCCTGGCACTGACCTCGGCATCTGAGCGCCCCGTGACAGGGAGATTGCCCGCTGCCCTGGGCAACCAGTTCTGACTAAGCCAGTCAAGGGTTTCAGCCAGACCGACATTGCCTACGGCTGTGGCGGACCATTCTCTACTGGGTATATCGACCTGACCTGTAACCGTAGCCTCGCCGTCCAGGGTTTGACCTGTTAACTTAGTGGTGACCAGAGCATCTTGGTACTTAAAGGTTCCTTGAATATTGCTGGCAGTCTCTTTAAAAAAGCGGATGGCGCCCTCTTTAACCTCACCTTTTAGCACAAGGCCAGTTTGGTCATAGCTAAGCGTAGCAGAGGCCGTTCCGCCTTCAATTCCTTGCCACCAGCGTCGTGCGATACGGGCGTCAGCTCGAGCCACCTCGCCCTGAAACCGCAGAGGGTTCAAAGCTAATTGTCCCTGAGCGTCCAGACTTCCCTCGG
Source organism: Trueperaceae bacterium (assembly GCA_020431825.1). Taxonomy (GTDB): domain Bacteria; phylum Deinococcota; class Deinococci; order Deinococcales; family Trueperaceae; genus JAHEBB01. The sequence goes on from JAGQHN010000006.1 coordinate 81,281, forward strand.
CGGTACTCAAGCTGGTATCAAGGTCATAGCCAGTGTCATTTGGCCTTATGGCGATATGATCAAGCTTAAAATCAGGCAGGGTATAGGGAAGGGCCTCAAAGTCCAGACTGGCATCGTTAAGCTCGAGCTTGCGCAAATTTATCCGAATAGCGCTACTGCCCCCGCGGGGTAAATTTTGTAAGTCCTTTATATTTAATGTGCCATCAGTTCCCGTCAGATAGAGCTCCAGCGGGAGTTCTCTGGTAATCAGAGAAATCAAAGAATAGCGCAGCCTAAGCTCGTCTATCGTTAGCTCGAGGCCTGGCCCCTGCAGGGCAACTTCTCTTAGACTTAAGCTGGACCAGAGTCCTCCTGCGGTATCCTGATAACTTAGCTGAAAGCCTTGCTTAGCGGCCAGACTGACCACTCTATCTAAAACGAGGTTTCTAATCGAAGGCAAACGGGGCAAAAAATAAACACCCAAAACCAAGCTAAAAGCTATCAGGGATATGAGCAGGCGTCTATTCATAAAGGTAATGCGGTGCCGAGAAAGAGTCTGATAGTCAGCTCAGCACAAGCTTAAAAAGCATAACAAGTGCTAAACCTGTTTCAAACAAGAATGTCTCACAGATTCTTGGCCTCAGCTACAAAATAGCCAGGCTTAAGATCGCCCAGCTAATCAGCACGGTTTAAGATAGCACTCCTACTATGAGAAGCTTGTTATGATGATAAATCATTTTTAAATTTGCTTCTAGAATGCTTATTTTGCCGTCTGGGGCGTAGTTTTTCTCTTTCCTGTTTGAAGAGATCTGAACACTTGATTTCCTCAGATTTTGAGGTCGTCAAAAGCTGGTGCGAAATTATCATCAGGTGTCTGCTTTATTCAGGATGGGAAGTGGAGCTGTTTTGGGACGAAAGTCTGATAAAATAATCAGTCACAAAACTTAAGCAGAAATTAAGTGCCGCTTTTCTAAACTTTTAAGCAGAAAAGGAGGCAAGATGAATACGTTAGGAAATGCAGGTCAATTGTTTATAAGAGGGCTTGGTCTAATTATTTTGGGCTTAAGTGGTTTTTTAGGATTAGCGCAGGCAGAAACGCCCTATACCGATGTTATCTATGAAGATTATTATTCCTATACACTGCCCAAGGCGGTTTATACCCGAGAAGAGAGTTTGAGTTTACTCGAGCAAACCATCGTCCACTACTATAGAACCCATTACTTTTTTGATGAATCTGTCAGTGATGAAGACATTTTGCAGTATGCTGCGCTGAGTTTTGAAGCGCATCTTGTGAATGTCTCTAGCTCTTACCCTTACTACCCAGGGTACTATGACCCCGTCCATACCGATTGTGTGGAACATCCAGAGAATGACACTTGTCAGTGGGGTTATTAAGCCAATAGTTCGGAAACTTTATTGCGAAAAAGGAGGTCGTCCAGCTAGGGTAAAGGTCTTGAATCCAACCCTGAGGACG
>JAGQHN010000070.1 GCA_020431825.1 Trueperaceae bacterium
ACCAGATCATGTGCGTAGCGAGCACCGAGCGTTTGCACTTTGCCTGCATCTTCGCCGTCGGCAGGCGGCAGCGTCACCCCACCCGGCACGATGATAGTAGGCAAATCAGGGGTTCCTGCCAATGCCATCATCATGGCGGGCAGACCCTTATCACAGGTGGCTATCCCAAGCACTCCTTTGGCAGTAGGCAAGGAGCGAATAAGGCGCCGAAACACCATTGCAGCATCGTTACGGTAAGGCAGGCTGTCAAACATCCCTTTAGTTCCCTGGCTGCGCCCATCGCAGGGGTCAGAGCAGTAGGCGGCAAAGGGCAAGGCCTCATTTTCGGCTAGCGTATTGGCAGCAAGGCGCACCAGTTCATCCAGCTCCCAGTGCCCCGTGTGGTAACCAAGAGCTACGGGTTTACCGTCTCTTTCTCTTAAACCACCTAAGGTACTTAAAATGACAAAGGCTTTATTTAACAGCTCGCTGACTTTCCAGCCCATGCCAGCGTTTTGTGACATAGCAAATAGGTCACCGCTCGGCCACTCGAGTAAGTGCTCAGGTTTTAGCGGCAGTTGCCCTTCTGGACCGTGGGCCTTCGTCATAATGTCGTAGCTCGAGTCAAGCAGGGGCTCAAACAGGGTTTGGGAGAGAGAGTGATTTGAATCAGACATACGCTAGTTTACTCGTCTTTTAAGCGTAGTAGAAATAGTCTGAGCTCGAGTCCTAAATCCATTCATTTTGCAGTGAACTTTCTACTTAATGAAAGACACAAAGTTCATAAACACCGAATAAATATTCAAGCATCACTACATTTTCCAATTAAATTAAATTATTTTTTTTAATTTGCCACAGAGCAGAAAAAATCATGTTATACTCCCTTTTAACAAACAATTTTTCGCAGTCTGCATTCGTTGTCTTACGTCGTGCTAAAGCCATCTGCTTCAGGAAAAACTGCGTAGTATGACCGATTTTGTTGTTTCCATAATTTCCCCCATCAGGTCAACACGTTAGTCATCCCTCAAAGCGGATAAGGAGGTGCCTAAAAAGCTATCTAAGGTCGAAGTAACTAAGTTTTAATTCAGGAGGGAATATAGATGCGAAAAATCATCAGCTATCTGGTTTTAGCGAGTTTATTCTTTGGCTGGGCAATCGCTCAGGAAAATATTCGCTGGGGTGATGATGGCAGCTTAACCATCATTACCGCAGATGACCGCGAAGAAATCACCATTCCGGCAGATCAAGTAGGTACCCTTTTTGGCCCAGGAGAGCAGCCTTTTGCAGGGCAGCGTATTGCCATAACGGTTAATACCGGTGGCCCAAAAGGCGGTATTTCTGGACCTCTTCATCAGTTTCGCCCTGCCTGGGAGCAACTCACCGGTGCCAAACTTGACATTGTTGAAATGCCGCTCCCTGAGCAACTTCCTACCACCATTAACGACCTTCGTCTTGGTTTAAACCAGTTTGATGGCTTTATCGAAGGCGCCTGGTACATGGGTGAGTACGTTACCCCTGGCTTTATCATCCCGGTTGATGAGTACATCAATGATGGCCGCTTTCCTCAGTGGGACCCTGCCTGGTGGCCTGATTCTCTCAGAAAGATTCACCAGTGGGATGGGCAAACCTACGCCACACTGAACGACTCTGACGGTCAGGTTCTTTACTGGCGCAATGACATTTTGACAGACCCTGAGTGGCAAACTGCCTATGAAGAAGAAGTGGGTAGCCCTATGCCCTTCCCTGTTAAAACCTGGGATGATGTCATTGCTATTGCCAAATTCTTTGATGGTAAAAACTGGGATGACAATGACCCCGACCCTGATAGCGGCATTGTTATGCACTTTAAAGTAAATGCCCAGGGGCACTTCCACTTCATGACTATGTCTGCATCTTATGTGGTTCGTCCTGGTGACACAGTTGACCGCTGCACCAACAACTACTGGTTTGATCCAGCCACCATGGAACCTCTGATCAATCAACCCGGTCATGTCAAGGCCCTCGAGAAACTTAAAGAATTAGCGCAGTACGGCCCCGAAGCTCAGGCTGCCTGGGACTTAACTGAAGGCTGGGATTACTTCATGCGTGGTAAAGCCATCTTTACCTTCTCATGGGGTGATGTTGGTTCTCTGGTACAAGACCCCACCCGCTCACAGATTCAGGGCAAACTGGGCGCTTCTATTGTTCCTGGTTCTACCGAAGTCTATAACATGTGCTCCAATGAGTGGGAAACCCTCGATGAGCCTAATGTTGTAGGTAACACCACAGGTGGGTCATGGCAGGGCATTATCTCTTCACGTTCCCCCAACCCAGAAGCTGTTTATAGCCTTTATGCCCTTATGGCAACCGCACCTGTTCATACCTGGAATACCCAGCGGGGCTGGACTGGGGTTGACCCTGGGGTAAGCATCGATTTCTTACCACCTAACGGTACAGCAACCCTCGAGGGTTACATTGATGCAGGCTGGAATGCCAGCGACGTAGAGTTCTATACTCAAGCCTACTACGACAACTTCTATGCCGACACCATGCTGCCTTATATCCGTATTAACGGCACCGAAGAATACTGGCGCGCCCTTGACCAGAACCTGTCTGAAGCCATGATTGGCAGGCTCGAGCCCCAAGAAGCACTTGACCGCACCGCCGAAGCCTGGAAAGGCATCACTGAGCGCCGCGGTTTAGACCTGCAACTCAAGCAATATCAAGAAGCTGTTGGGTATCAACCCTAAGTAAGGGAAACACCCGGCTAGGGGAGTAAGGGAGTTTGGTCTCCCCTACTCCCCTATTTACCTAGTCCCTGACTACAACGAGAGGATGTCTCTTGCGTTGGAATAGCCCTTTAAAATACGTTTTTCTATTGCCGACCGTCATCTGGGTTTTATGCTTTACGATGTTTCCCCTGCTTTATAGCCTGAGGCTTGGCTTTTTTCGCGTTAATGTAGGTCAGCAAGATGTCTTTATTGGTCTGGCAAACTATGCTCGCGCTTTTAAAGACCCCAATGTCTGGAACGCAGCCAGAGTTACCCTGACCTTTGTACTCATTGGGGTTACTATTCAGCTTATCCTGGGGCTTCTCTTTGCCTTACTGTTTAACCGGGCTCTGCCTGCCAGAGGCGTTTTACGCACCATCATGACCCTGCCCCTTTTTGCCACCCCGATTGGCATTGGTTATATGTTTATCACTATTTTCCACGAAGAAGGCGGCTTTATACGGGCTTCGCTTGGCGCTAAAATCCCCTGGTTGTCAAACCCAGATTGGGCACTGGTTTCGGTCATTCTGGTAGATATCTGGAACTGGACACCGTTTGTATTTATTGTGCTTTTAGCAGCACTGCAAAGCATACCCGAAGAATATTACGAGGCAGCCAGATTAGAAAGCTCGAGCCAGTGGGAACTGTTTCGCTACATCACTTTGCCGATTTTGCAGCCTTCCATCATTCTGGTACTGGTACTGCGTATGTCAGAAGCCTTTAAAGTCTTTGATATTCCCTTTAGCTTAACCAGCGGGGGGCCGGGCATTGCCACAGAAACCTTTAGCATGCTCACTTTTAATACGTACAGGCGCTTTTTTGACTTTGGTTATGGTTCAGCTCTGGCCTATCTTTTGCTGATTGCCGTAGCCATTATCGTAACGTCCTTCTTTGGGCGAATCAGGCAGGCCTACACATGACAAAACGCTTTTCAGTCGTTGGCCTCATACTCACCATTCTGGCCTTTGTGGTGGTGCTTATCTGGCTTTTGCCTTTTTACTGGGCGCTGAGCGTAAGTTTGCGTCCTCCCTCTATGACTTTTACCTGTAAAGGTATTTGTTTACCCTATTTACAGTTTCCCCCGACGTTAGAGCACTGGAAAACCGAACTAAGCTCGAGGGAAATGCTGCGCGCTCTGCTAAACAGCACGATCATTGCTTTTTTGGCAAGTTTCTTTACGCTCATTTTGGGCACACCCGCAGCTTATGCGCTGGCACGCTTTCGCTTTAGACCAAGGCTGGTAGTCATTTTGGCCTTTATCTTTTGCGCTATTTTGGCCTTTACCGCCGCTACCTTTGGTGTAGATTGGCGACTGGCGCTGCTGGCAGGTTTTGTCATCTTCTTAGGCTTTGCCATGACACTAGGCAACCGCTTTGAGCGGCGACTCGCCAATGAAGACATCACCCTCTGGTTTTTGTCCCAACGCTTTTTACCGCCCATTGTGACTGTTGTGCCTTTTCTGCTGATTATGAGTCAGCTCAAGCTAATTGATACACGACTGGCCCTCGTTCTGGTCAATATCACTTTTAACCTGCCCTTTGCTATTGTGATTATGAGGCAAGCTTTTATTGATTTACCCATAGAACTGGAAGAAGCTGCCATGGTCGATGGCGCCTCGTTTTTTGGTTCATTTTACCGGGTTGCCCTGCGCCTAACGGCACCAGTCATGGCGGCCACGCTCATGATTATTTTGGCTTTCTGCTGGAACGAACTGCTTTTTGCGCTTAACTTGGGTACCCTCAAAGCCAAAACCGTACCGGCCCTTTTGGCAGGGTCGTCTAGTACCCGTGGCATACAGTTCTGGTTTGTGGCCGTGCGGGCGCTTATTGCGCTCATACCTCCTACCATTCTGGCCCTTTTAGCACAGCGCTATATCGTTCGTGGTCTCACCTTTGGAGCGGTCAAGGGATGATGGGCTTGCCACAGGGTCTTTACCTTCCATACGCCTGATGGGATAACCATGCTGCTTGGAATCGATATCGGCACAACCCATAGCAAAGTCGGTCTCTACAGCCCTGACGGAAGCATCTTGAGTCAGGGAAAGTTGCGTAATCCCAAAGGGATAGTTGGGGGCTTTGAACACTATCTTGCCGAGGAATTGTGGCAGGGGCTGGCGGACCTAATTAGAGAAACGCTCGAGTCCTCCAGGCAGGAAGTCAAGGCGCTGGCTATTTCTAGTATGGGCGAAACCGGACTTTTACTAGATACGTCGGGCAAGATCGTCTACCCTATGATTCCCTGGAACGATTTTCGTGCCCAAACCCAGTGTGAGCAGCTGGTTGAGCGCATTCCGGCGGAAACCTGGTTTCGTATTACCGGCTTACATCCCAATCCTATTCACAGTATTTTCAAATGGGTCTGGTTACAGCAGCAGCAGCCTGATCTCTGGCAAAAGGGTGCTATCTGGTTAAGCAGTGCTGACTTTATACGGTACAAATTATGCGGAGAGCAACATATGGAGCTGAGTCAGGCAACGCGCACAATGGCCTACGATGTCAGGCAGCGCGCCTGGTCTGAAGAACTGCTCGAGTTGGTAGAGCTACCCAGTGGGTTTTTACCCCCCCTGGCAGATGCCAGTCAGCAAGTTGGTGAAATTACCGCAACAGCTGCCAGTCTGACCGGACTAAGTGCCGGTACACCAATCTACGCTGGAGGCCATGATCATGTCTGCGCTTCACTGGCTTCTGGTGTGGTCGGCGCAGGGATTGGTCTTGACTCTATGGGCACCGCCGAAGGCTTAACCTTTGGCTTTCAGGGTACGCCTGACCCTAGCGCTTTTCAGGGTTTTTGTGTTGGCCCTCATGTGGTTAAAGACCATACCTATCTTATGGGTGGGCTTTACAGCTCGGGAGGCACCGTTGCCTGGTTTAAAGACCTGTTTGAACTGACCAGCTTTGAGGAACTACTCGAGCTTATTGCCCCCATAAACCCCGGTGAGTCGCCCTTTTTTGTACCCCATTTTTTTGGTGCCGCCCCTCCCTTTAGCAAACCTGATGCCAAGGCGGCCTTTTTAGATGTCGAACCTGGGCATGGCAAAGCCCATTTTGCCAGAGCCGTCTATGAAGGTATTGCCTTTGAAATCAGACGCCATATTGAAGCCTTTGAAACCCTTAGTCAGTCTTCTTTGGAGCTGCTCCGAGTGGTCGGCAGCAGTTCTCATAATCAGCTATGGATGCACCTGCGGAGTGCTATTCTTGCCAGGCGGCTCGAGCTTACCCAAAACCCCGATATGGTGACCCTGGGTGCCGCTCTGATTGCTGGTATCGGTTCAGGCATCTATGAGGATGCACAAGACGCCATTCGCTCGAGCTTTAGAGCAGGCGAAGTCTTTGAACCAGATCCTGACTGGCAAGCGAGCTATGAGCCCCTATATCAACGCTACAAGCGACTGGTCACCGCGCTAACCGAGTGAGGTTTTGTTATGCCTTTTGTATCTGATGGACGCATTCTTATCCAACGTGCCTTTGAAAACAACTACGCCATGCCTTCTTTTAATGTCTGCTCGCTCGAAATGGCCAGAGCTTGCGTCGAAGCAGCCGAAGCAGAGAAGGCCCCTATCATTTTGCAGACCTACCCCGGCGACCTCGAGCAGGGGTCACCCAAGGTTATGGCTGGCATGATCAAGGCCCTTGCCGAGGAAGCTTCAGTACCGATCATGCTTCACCTTGATCACGGTGACAGCGCTGACCGCGTAGCCCAGTGTATAAGGGCAGGATATTCCTCGGTTATGTTTGATGGTGAGGAATATGCCCTGGAAGAAAACATCAGCCGAACCAGAGCTTTAGCCGATTTTGTTCATGCGGCAGGTGCCTCGATAGAAGCAGCCGCAGGCAGTTTTGGCGGCGGCGAAGGCGACCACAGCGAGGTGCATTTAACCGATCCGGAAGTGGCTGAAGCCCTGCTTAGCCGAGGCGGCGCCGATATGGTGGCCTGCTCAGTTGGCTCGATTCACGGCCAGTCAAGCAAACTCGACATTGATCGGCTCGAGGCCATTTATAAGGTAGCAAAAAAACCTCTGGTCTTGCACGGCGGCAGTGGCATCCCGGCAGAAGATCTGGCTGAGGCCGTCAAGCTGGGCGTTGTTAAAGTTAATATTGGCGCTGCCCTTTTTAGAGCACTGCTGGGCAGCTGGCGCCAAGAAGCTCAAGGTGCAGAGCAGCATTACCCGGTTATGGCAGCTGCCAGAGAGGCACTTAGAGAGGTTGCCATAACCAAGATTCAGATCATGAAAGCAAGTGCCAAAGCTTAAACCTAGCGGAAAGGAGTCTATGTCTTGAGTATCGGTTTAGCCGATACACCTAAGCATAAAAAGCTATGAAACGATTATATCTATTCATTTGCCTTAGCTTAAGCCTGTTTGTTTCAGGAGCGTTTGCACAAGACGCTGCAAGTCGTCTGGCAGAAGAGCAAGCTGCTCTGAGTCAGTTAAGAGTTGACTTTGTACAAAAGGTCGCCGAGTTAGATAGCCGCATTCAGACGCTCGAGGCCAATAAAATGGCCACCGAGCAAGCCTATAATGATCTCAAAATACGCTTTGTACAAGAAATCGCCAGCCGTGAGGAACGAATTGCAGGGCTCGAGGCGCAACTTGCAGAGCAGACAAGTAACAGTGCTGGCGCAAATAACCAGGCTCTAGAAACCCGACTTGCCGAAGAGCAAACAGCCCTGGCCAATTTAAGAGTCAAGCTGGTTCAAGAGGTTGCTAACCGCGAAGACCGCATCGCTGAGCTGGAAAATCAGCTTGCCGCTACAGAAGAGCAGCCCAGCGCATCTGACAACTCTGCAGCTGATACCTCAGCAATGACTAATCTACAATCGCGTCTGGCAGAAGAACAAGAAGCACTGGCCCAATTAAGGGTACGCTTCGTACAGGAAATCGCCAGCCGTGAAGCGCAGATTGAAGAACTTTCCAGCTCTCCCAGCAGCGACAAGTCCTCTGAAGTCAGTGCCTTACAAAGCCGGCTTGCTGAAGAGCAAGAGGCACTGGCGCAACTAAGAGTAAAGTTTGTTCAGGAAGTTGCCAGTCGCGAAAACCAGATTGAAGAGTTAACTGCAAACCTGGCCCAGGAACAAGACGCGATGGTCAAATTGCAAAATCAAATGGACCAGAATCTGGCCCAGGCAAATACCACCAGTGAAGGAAAGATTGCTGATTTAGAAGCTCAGGTTGCCTCCCTCACCAGTCAACTAGAAGATGCCCAAGCTGAGATTAGCTCCCTGACAAGTCAGCTTAGTAGTGCGCAAACCAGCCCCCCTGCAAATAGCGAGAGTACCCCCGCAGGGACAACAGACTCAGCCACAGGCCCCGCAGAGGGCTCGAGCTATATCGTAGTGAGTGGCGACACGCTGTCATCGATTGCGCTAAGTTTTTATGGGGATAGTAGCTTCTGGACGCGCATTGCAACCGCCAATAATATTACCTTTGAAAATGCCAATGTGCTCGAGCCTGGAACGCTGCTCGTCATTCCAGCAGAATAAGTCCTGACAGAATAAATAGTAAAGGAGGTTGACAATCAACCTCCTTCTTTTTGGTGCTGGTATCAGCCTGACAGATGGCAAGCCTGGTGTTAAGTTGAAGTATCTCTCAGCACGGTAGTTTCACCCGAACGATTGCCTTCCACTTCAGTTGGCCCTATCTATCCTTAATTAATAACCTACAGCATGTCCATCCTTGCGGTGGTCACTCCCTGCAATATAGCCACCTTCGGCTTTATAAATAAGCTGCGCTCCACCAAAGGAAAAGTCAGTGCCAAGTTCGGCTTTGTGTAAAACGTGCCCACGGCTCGTTAAGTCATTTAAGACCTCATCTTTAAAGCCTGATTCTATCGCCACTTCAAAACCTTCCATAATGCGCCAGCGCGGGGCGTCACTGGCGGTCTGCGGGTTCTGATCATAATTAAACATGCGAATAACCATCTGAGCATGACCCTGCGCCTGCATGGGACCACCCATGACCCCGTAGCTCATAAGTGGTTGTCCCTTTTGTGTGACAAAGGCAGGAATGATGGTATGAAAGGGCCGCTTGGCAGGACCCACTTCGTTGGGGTGCCCCTCGTCCAAAACGAATCCGGCACCCCGGTTTTGCATGCTAATGCCAGTTCCAGGCACAACGATGCCACTACCAAAGCCATAGTAATTACTCTGAATAAATGAGACCATCATGCCGTTTTCATCGGCAGCGGTGAGGTAAACGGTGCCTCCCCGTTCGGGCACGCCGTGCTTAGGGTCCTGGGCCTTAGTCATGTCAATGAGTTTGGCACGCTCTGCCAGATAGTCATCACTCAGCAACTCATCTACCGAGATGTCCATGGTTGCCGGGTCAGATACATAGCGGTAAATATCGGCAAGGGCCAGTTTCATAGCCTCGAGCTGCACATGCAGAGAGTTAGCAGAGTCAAGTTCATACTGCTCAATGTCATGATGCTTCAAGATGCCAAGCATAAGCAGAGCAGCTAAGCCCTGACCATTGGGTGGAATTTCATGAAGTTCAATATCACCGTAAGCCTTAGAAATCGTGCCCACCCAGTCCGCTTTGTGATTGGCCAAATCTTCTTCGGTCATAAGACCACCGTGTTTTTTGGCATCGGCAGCTATGGCTTCTGCGAGAGAGCCCCGGTAATAGGCTTCGCCTTTGCTCGAGGCAATCAGCTCCAAAGTCTTAGCCTGATCAGGGAACTTAAAAACCTCTCCAGCTTTAGGGGCGTGACCGCCGGGTAAAAAACCAGCTTTAAAGGCGTCAAACTCGGCAAAGGTTTGGGGCGCAAAGGACCAGGCTCTTGCTGTTATGGGTGACACCAGATAACCGTCTCTGGCATAGCCAATGGCAGGTTCAAACAGCGTTTCAAAGTCGAGCTTGCCAAACTTCTGTGACAGCTCTACCCAGGCAGAAACGCAACCCGGTACCGTTACAGCGTCCCAGCCACGTAGCGGTACCGACTTTTTTCCCTTAAAGCGCTCTGGGGTCAGAGCTGCGGGCGAACGCCCTGAGGCATTGAGACCACGAAGCTGCTTTCCGTCCCACAAAATAGCAAAAGCGTCACTGCCAATACCGTTACTGGTAGGCTCTACCACTGTTAAGGTGATAGCGGCAGCAAGGGCAGCGTCAACCGCATTGCCCCCTTTTAAGAGCATGCGCAGACCCGCTTGAGCCGCCAGGGGTTGCGAGGTGGAAACAATATTTTTTGCCATAACTGGCATGCGCTGAGACGGATAGGGAAAGGTAAAATTCATGCTGCGGTTTGCTCCTTGTTCTTGTAATCCTTGTTCTTGTAATCCTTGTTCTTGTAATCCTTGTTAGTGTAAAAAGTCTTTCGCAAGTGCGTTAAAGTGCTCGGCATCTTCATCGTAGGGAATGGCGCGGCCCGTGAGCAGCTCGAGCCTCACGTCAGGTCTGTCCTCGAGCATAGGCTCAGCGTAACGTATGGGGGTAAAGATATCATCCTTGGACCAGACCAGTAAGGTAGGCTGACTAAGCCTGGGCCAGTAATCAACAACGGGTTGCTCCAAAAAACCCGCAAAAAAGGAATAGGGCGCGTACTGCTTGTTGGCTCCCTCTAGATTATCCAGATAAATCTGGGTCAGCTCAGGCGTGACCCGACTTCTATCCAGATAGACAAAGTTAAGCAGAAAAAAATCTATGCCCCCTTCAGAGTCAATAATTGACCAGATCAGCGGTCCTAAAAAGCTGCCACTAAGCTGCTCATAAAAGCCCTCGTTGCGGGCACTTGTGGTCGTTATGAAGGCCCGCCCCTCTTTGTTTTCCGGATTCACCAGATCGTAGCCGGTTGGATTAGAAAGTAGCATTTGGGTGACAAGTTCGGGGTTTTCAGCAGCCACACGAATACTGTAATCAGAACCTAAACTTCCGGCCACAATAGCTACAGGTTCCCCTACCACTTCACGAATAAAGTCCTCGAGTACTGCGACATAGAGATCATTGGTGTACTGTCTTGCTCTTGCCCCCGAGCGAGCAAAGCCTGGCCAGTCAAAGGCGTATACCCGGTGAGACGCTGCTAGGCTTTCCGTATTTTCCCGCCAGAGATGGCTCGAGTTCCCCGCACCGATTCCGTGAACCATTACGACTGGTGAACCCTGAAACCCACCCCATTCATAGTAAACCCGCTCACCCTGCAGGGTCGCGTAAGCACTATGGGTAAGACCAGGCAAACGCGGCGCTGGCGCCGTCTCCACAGCGTCGAAACTAACCGGAACAGCAGCAGGAGCACAGGCAGAAAGCAAACCCAGGACCAGAACAAGAAGTATAGATTTTAATGTCATCATCTCACCAAGCTAGCTCAAGCTGAAACGCACTAAAAGGTTCAGGCACACGATCAGCGAAGCAGGGTTAGCCCCACCACGCCTCCTAAAACAATCAGTAAAGCCGGATGCACATTAAAACGAACTGAGGCCACAAAAGCTACAATGGCAACTAACCACAGTGCCCAATTGCCTAACCACTGAGGGGGATTGCCCAGCGCCTTTGGAATAAATTCCCAGACGACCAGCGCCAACAGCGCAATCACAACCGGGCGAACGCCCTTTAAGAAATTGTTAAACGCCGGATTATTTTGATAGCGCAGATAAATATTAAAGAAAATAACCATGGCAATAATGGTCGGTACCGTTACACCCAAAAGCCCCATGACGGCACCAGGCCAACCCGCTACCTTATAGCCAACAAAGCCAGCTAGCTTGGTAGCAATCGGCCCTGGTAGGGCATTACCAAAGGCAAAGGCATCTAGAAACTCTTCTTTGCTGAGCCACTTTTGTACCTCAACGACTTCTTCCTGAATAAGCGGCACAAACGAAGGGCCGCCCCCAAAACCAAAAATACCGACTTTGCCAAACGAGTAGAAAATTTGCCAGAGATCTGCAAGCATGGCTTACTTTATCCCATTCTGCCTAAAACATGACGCACGACTTACGTCCTCCTTTTGACCTAACTGTTCTCTAGTCCCTTGGATCAAAGGCATCTCTTAGACCATCTCCAAAAAGATTAAAGGCCAGCACCGTCACAAAAATACTGAGTCCAGGCCAAACTGCCATCCAGGGCGCCTGGTTCATATAATTTTTGGCTACGTTGAGCATGCCTCCCCAGCTTGGGGTGGGCGGCTGTACTCCCAGACCCAGAAAACTAAGCGATGACTCCGCAATGATGGCTCCGGCAATGGTCACCGTAGCCTGCACCAGAATAGGAGCAAAACTATTTGGCAAAACATAGAGCAAGATAATGCGCCAGTCTCTCGCACCTGAGGCTTTGGCAGCTTGCACAAATTCCTCGGCTTTTACGCTTAAGACCTGCCCCCGGGTTAAACGAATAAAAGCCGGGGTACTGGCAATGCCTATGGCAATCATGGCATTGGTAAGGCTTGGCCCCAGCGCCGCTGCCAGGGCAACCGCAAGGATGAGAAAGGGAAATGCCAGCAGGGCATCGGTAAAGCGCATGATAACTTCATCTAAAAAACCACTGTAGTAGCCAGAAATAAGCCCAAAAGGAACCCCGAGCAAAACGGCAATAAAGACTGAGATAACCCCTGCAACCAAACTGGCTCTGGCACCATAAATGACCCTAGATAAAATATCCCTGCCATTTTCATCAGTTCCTAAAAGATAGGTGTCGCTGGGAGGTTTACGTACTGATACAAAGTCGGGTTTTGCCGGGTCGTAAGGGGCGAGTTGCGGAGCAAACACGGCTATAATGACGAAAAACAAGATAACCAGACCCGCAATCAGGGCCACAGGGCGTGACAAAAAACGTCTGAGTGCCCGGTTCTGAATTTTGAAGCGCCGGGCTTTAAGAGGCTCGAGCCCCTGCACACTCATGACTTACCCCCAGAAAAACTAATGCGCGGATTGGCCAGTGCATAGGCGACATCTACGAGTAAATTAATAAAGATATAGGCCGCAGCCGTAAACAGCACCACGCCCTGAACTACCGCATAATCGCGGTTAAATACAGCATCAACAACCAATTTGCCAAACCCCGGAATGGTAAAGACCTGCTCGGTTAAAACGGCCCCGGAAAGTAAGCCACCCAGTTGAAGCCCCAGAATAGTAATGACTGGAATCAGGGCATTTCTAAGAGCATGGCGTAAAACCACCAGATGTTTAATCAGCCCTTTGGCCTCGGCTGTACGAATATAGTCCTGTTTTAAGACCTCGAGCATACTGCTGCGCATTTGCCGCATAAGCACCGCTGCCAAACCTGTCCCCAGAACAAAAGCAGGCATAATCATTCGTTTGAGGTTCTCGAGGGGTTCTTCGTTAAAGGGCACGAAACCCGAAGCCGGCAGTAAATCCCAGCGCACCGATATAAGCAAAATAAGCATAATGCCCAGCCAGAAGTTAGGAATAGACAAACCTGAAAGGGCAAAAAAGGTTCCCGTATAATCAATCAGGCTGTTTTTTCTAACGGCCGAAATGACCCCTACCGGAATCGAGATCAGTACAGCTATCAGAATGCTGATTAGCGCCAGCTCAATAGTCACGGGCAATTTTTGGAAAATAAGCTGGGTCACAGGCTGATTCGTCCGAATAGACTGACCCAGATTGCCCTGAAGAACCTGACCAAGCCAGGCAAAATACTGCACTGGAATCGGGTCATTCAGACGGTACTTATCCCGAATGTACTCAATAACCTGTGGGTCTTGCTCTTCGCCTGCCAGAATCAGGGCAGGGTCACCGGGCAAGAGTCGCTGGATACTAAAAACCATCACCGTTACGATAATCAGAGTAGGAATAGCCGTAAAAATACGTTGAAAAATAAAGGGCAACATAAGCAACCTTTGCTGGCCTAAACCACTGGTCTATAAGATGAATAGCCGTTATTGCTTAACTAAAGAAACTTATTTCCCCAAAAGGGGAAATAAGCATGATTTCTTGATTCAAGACACTGGAACCTGGCCTGACTTTAGTTAAGGCTGACACCCTGGAAACGAATAATACCGTCGGGGTAAGCGTTAAAGCCCTCGAGCTTATTGGTATGGGGGAAGAACAACTGGGTGTGATAGAGGTAAATGATATGACGGTCAGGCAGGTAAGACATAGCAGCATTTTTGTAAAGCTCATAGCGGGCAGCGGTATCTGCTTCGGCTCTGGCAGCATTAAGCGCCTCATCAACCGCAGCGTCACACCAGCCCGTTTCATTCAGGTTGCCTTCACAGGTCTGGAAAGCATGAATATTGCCATCAGGGTCAATACGACCTGACCAGCCGACTACGAACGCGTCATACTGACCTTGTTCCTGCAAGTCAAGTGCCGTAGCAAACTCGGTCGCGGCGATAGAAACAGTAAAGCCTGCTTCACCCGCCATAGCCTGAATAATCTCACCTACTTGCACACCTTGAGGATTATTGGCGACCATCAGTTCAAAAGCTACATTTTCAACGCCAGCCTCAGCCAACAGGGCTTTGGCCTTTTCAACATCACGACCTGTAATAGGATAATCTTCAACGTACCAGGGGCTCGAGGGCGGAACAGCCTGATTGCCCACAATGAATTGTCCATCAAAGACCACATTGTTTATGACGTCGCGGTCAATCGAGAGGTCCAGGGCTTCGCGCACCCGTACGTCATTGGAAAGGGGGTTATCTCTAGCTTCAGGGTTAGAAAGATTTATGGTAATACCCTGATAACCCAGGCTGGCAGCAGAGGGCAAAACCAGATTAGGGTCAGCCTCAATGGTTGCAAGATCAGTAGCTGCAGCACGCTCAATCATTTCAAGGTCACCTGATTGCAGGTTAGCCAGGCGCACACTCGAGTCTGGAATAGGCAGGAAAACCACACCATCAATCATGATATTTTCGGCGTCCCAGTAATCAGCAAATTTCTCTAGCTCGATGCGGTCTTGCGCCACTCTTTCAACGAATTTAAAGGGACCAGCACAGACTGGAGCATTGCCAAAATTTTCCCCTTCGGCCTCAGCGGCAGTTGGTGAAACCATCATGCCAGCACGGTCAGCCAGGAGGGCAATGAGGGGCGAAAAAGGCTGGGTCAAATTCAGTTGTACAGTATAATCGTCAACTACCTCAACAGAATCCACCTGCGCCAGTTCGCTGGCACGGTTTGAGCCCGGAAGGTTTTTTGAACGTTCGATGTTGTATTTGGCAGCTTCAGCATTAAACTCTGTACCATCATGGAACTTAACGCCTTCACGCAGGTTTATCGTCAGGCTTAGGCCATCGTCTGAGGTTGAGTAGCCCGTTGCCAGTTGTGGAATGATCTCGAGCCCCGGCGTAATATCAAAAAGCTTGTCGCAAAGGCTAGCAAACACAATCCGACCTACATAGGTACGTCCCAAATCAGGGTCCAAAACATCAGGGTCTTCTGCCAGACCGACCCGCACCGTGGTTTGTGCCAGACCGGTTCCTATAAGCAAAAGAGCCAGCAGAGCAAAAAGCAGTTTCTTCATCGCTATCCTCCTTAAAGCATTGATGCGCAATGGCACCAGGGCCATGCTGGTTTGCGCAAGCAGAATCATAACAGTTTGCGCAATTACCAATGTAATTTAGAGATGATTTACGCATTGCGCAAAAAAGGTTAAGATATATGCGCATTATGCAGTTAGATGAGCTGGACAAACAAATCATTATGGCCTTAGAAAGTGATGGGCGGCGCCCTTACCGCGATATTGCCAGAGACCTTGATACCCCGGAGGCAACCATTCGCTCGAGGGTAGGTCGCCTGATTGACAGCGGCCTCATACGCATAACCGCGGTAGGTGACCCACAAAAACTTGGCGTTAGTGTAAATGCCATCAGCCTGATAAGGGTAAAACCTGGCACCATCAAAGAAACCGCCGAACTCCTGAGTAGCTTTCCCAATGTCAGATTCGTTGGCACCAGCTTTGGTTCGGCGGATATCATCATTCAAACACTGCATGCCAGCACTCAGGAACTGCACCGTTTTATCTCAGAAGAGGTCCCTCAGGCCGCACCCGCTGTGACCAGTACCGAAACCTTTCAGCTGGCAGAAGTCTTAAAAAGCAGCTGGGACTGGCGGGAGTGGTTCAGGCAGGAGTCCCCTAAAGTTATGAGTTGAACAAATTGTCTTTTTAAGCTCCGAATGATAGATTAAGCATCACTTTTGACCCTACTTTTAATGAGTTTACCCCTATGACCCTTATAGCAAGCACCCCGTCTCGGCCCTCAACCTGGCGTAGTCTGCGGCGCAATCCGGCAGCTATGTTTGGGCTTATTGTTGTACTCCTGGTTATTCTGATAGCCCTTTTTGCTCCCTTGCTTGCGCCCAAGAACCCGGCAGAGCAATTTTTTGAAGGCCTGACTTTAGAAGGCTCGCCCTTATCGCCCAATCAAGATTTCTGGCTGGGCACAGACCTGCTAGGCAGAGACCTGCTCTCGAGGCTAATTTATGGCGCCCGTATTTCTTTACTGGTCGGTCTTATTGCAAACGGAGCCGCTCTTTTGATTGGTACTTTGCTGGGGTCACTGGCAGGCTATTTTGGTGGCGCTTTAGCCAAAATCATCATGCGCTTTACTGATATTATGATGGCTTTTCCCGCCCTGCTTTTAGCAATTGCCTTAAGTGCTATTCTGCGCCCTAGCCTCTGGATTGTCGCTATGGTTATTGCGCTGGTCAACTGGGTTCAGGTGGCACGAGTCGTCTACGCTCAAACCCTTTCGCTAGCTGAAAGCGAGTTTGTTACTGCGGCAAATGCCTTAGGCGCAGGCAATGGTCGTATTATGTTTAGACATCTTTTTCCCCATCTTTTACCTACTATGTTGGTTTACGGCACGTTAGGTATTTCAACCACGGTTTTACTCGAGGCCACTCTTTCTTTTTTAGGGGTTGGGGTTCAACCTCCTACCCCGAGCTGGGGAGGCATCATCAATGAGAGTCAGTCTTATTTTTTAACCGCACCCTGGCTGGTCTTTTTTCCAGGTAGCGCAATCTTACTAACTGCCGTTTCTTTTAATCTCTTAGGGGATGGGCTACGTGAGGCGCTCGACCCCAAACTCAGGCGCTAAATGTTTCTTCGCTATATTGTTTCTCGTTTACTGCAAACAGCCCTGGTTATTTTGGGAGTAGTTACCATTAGCTTTTTTATAACAAATCTGGTGCCCGCCGACCCTGCCAGACTGATTGCCGGGCGACTTGCTACCGCTGAAACTGTCGAAAACATACGGTCGCAACTTGGTTTGGATCGTCCTTTAGTCGAACAGTACTGGCGCTATTTGCAAAGGCTCTTCCAGGGAGATTTAGGCCGCTCTTATCAGCAGCGCACAGAAGTCAAAACCCTGCTCTTATCTCGCCTGCCTGCCACATTGCAGCTCAGCTTGGGCGCCATTGTCTTTGAACTACTAATTGGCATTCCGCTAGGCATTCTGGCAGCCCTCGAGTTTGGCAAATTCTGGGACAAAGCCATCATGGTTCTGGCCTTTATCGGTGTGTCTGCACCCCAATTTGCTCTGGGCCTTATCCTTCTTTATCTCTTTGCCTATCTCTGGAATATGTTTCCTCTGGGAGGGTACGGAAGCATACACCACCTGATTTTACCAGCACTCACCCTTGGCATTTCCGGGGCTGGCTGGTACGCGCGCATGATGCGCAGTTCTCTTTTAGACGTTATGAATGCTGACTATGTACGCACCGGGGTAGCCAAAGGACTAGGGCGGTCAAAGGTTATTTTTAAACATGCGCTGCGCAATGCCGTTTTACCCGTTATCGCCATGATTGGTCTGGATATTGGTCTACTTATGGGCGGTGTCGTGGTAGTGGAATCAGTTTTTGCCTGGCCCGGCATAGGGCAGTTGGCCTGGCAAGCGATTCAGATTGTAGATATTCCTATCATTATGGGAACCGTTCTACTCACCGCAGGCTTTATTGTTTTAGGGAATTTGCTGGCAGATTTGCTTTATCCGCTGGCTGATCCAAGATTAAGGTATGGCTAAGGAGGCAAGATGAAGAAGTTGATTTTCGCAGCATTTGTGGCCCTTTTAAGCTGGGCAGGCGCACAAGAGCAAGGGGGTAGCATGGTTGTCACTTATAAAGATGATATTGCTACGCTTGACCCAGCAATCGGCTATGACTGGCAAAACTGGTCCATCATTAAAAGCATGTTTGACGGACTCATGGATTACGAACCGGGTACAACCAAGTTGGTTCCCCATCTTGCAGAATCTTACAGTGTTTCTGAAGATGGCAAGACATACACTTTTAAGCTGCGTAGCGGCGTCAAATTTCACAATGGGCGTGAAATGACCGCAGATGATGTTAAATACTCACTCGAGCGCACCCTTAACCCTGACACCCGCAGCCCCGGTCAAGGCTTCTTTCTGGTCATCAGCGGCGCGCAAGACTTTATTGATGGCAATGCAGGCGAAGTAAGTGGCATTAAAGTGCTTGATGCTGCCACAGTAGAAATCACGCTAGATGCACCTGATGCTTCTTTTTTACACCGCATGGCCATTAACTTTTCCTACATCGTACCAAAAGAAGCCATTGAGCAATTTGGCGAAGATTTTGGGCGTAACCCCGTCGGCACTGGTGCTTTTATGCTCAAAGACTGGCAGCTGGGTCAACAACTCACCATTGAACGTTTCCCTGATTACTTCGAAACAGGCCTACCCTATCTTGATGAAATTTCTTTTCAGGTTGGGGTAGAACCTACCGTTGCCCTGCTTAGACTCCAAAGAGGTGAAGTTGATATTTTGGGAGACGGCATTCCCCCTGCCCAATTTGTCGACATTTTTAATGATGAAGCAAACCAGGAACTCATTGCTTACGGTCCCCAACTGCAAACGGGTTATCTGACCATGAATGTCACCCTTGCACCTTTTGATAATGTCAAAGTGCGCCAGGCAGTTAATATGGCCATTAATAAAGACCGTATTGTGCGCATTATTAACGGTCGCGCGACCCCAGCCAACCAGGTGCTCCCGCCGCTTATGCCTGGCTATGATGACAGCTACAGTGGCTACGCCTATGATGTAGAAGGCGCTAAAGCCCTTTTAGCAGAGGCTGGTTTTGCCGATGGCTTTGCTACCATTTTGTATGCTAACAATACCGACCCTAACCCCCGTATCGCCCAGAGCATTCAACAAGATTTAGCAGCTATTGGCATAAGCGCAGAATTGCGTACCCAAGCACAAAGCACCGTGATTGAAGCTGGTGGCACCGAAGGTGATGAGGGTGCTCCCATGATCTGGTCTGGAGGTATGGCCTGGATTGCTGATTACCCCGACCCGAACAACTTTTACTGGCCGATTTTGGGTTGCGCGGGGGCTGTGCCTGGCGGCTGGAACTGGGCATGGTACTGCAATGAAGATTTAGAAGCCAAAGCCGCCGAAGCCGATGCTATGGTTCAGACTGACCAGGAGGAAGCACGCTTAGCCCTTTGGAAAAACATTTACGGACAAATCATGGCTGACGCTCCCTGGGTACCCATTTTTAATGAAACCCGCTACACTATGCACAGTGCTCGCTTAGGTGGCGATAACAACATCTTTATTGACCCTATTCATATTCCAGTAAATTACGATCACGTTTTTATTAAGTAGTTCCAGTTCATATAAGCACGCTTCGTAAAGCTTAGGTTGATCTTCCCCCTTTAAATAGGGGGAAAGTTTTCGATAGCTGAGAAAGGGCTTTAAGAAAGGAGAAAGCATGACTTATACCATTCACAAACACCATAGCCACTACGGCTGGGACAATAACTTTGAACCTGTCCAGAGCATAAAGCCAGGTGAGACTGTTAGCTTTGAAACCATAGATGCCAGTGGCGCGCAGTTAAACAGCAAATCAACGATAGAAGATGTTGTAAACCTTGATTTTGGCAAGGTTAACCCGGTCACGGGTCCTGTCTTTATTGAAGGTGCAGAACCCGGTGACGCGCTTAAAGTCAGCATAAAGGAATTGAAACCTAGTGGCTGGGGCTGGACCGCCAATATTCCTGGCTTTGGCCTCCTGGCTGATGAGTTTAAAGACCCTTATCTAAAAATCTGGGAGCTAGACAAGCCTAAAACAGGTAGGTTTTTAGATGGCATCAATGTGCCTTTAAAAGCATTCCCTGGCACTATTGGAGTTGCGCCAGCCGAAGCTGGGCACCACAGCGTAGTGCCGCCACGTCACTGCGGTGGGAATATGGACATACGAGATTTGGGAGCAGGGGTAAACCTCTATTTACCGGTTCAGGTAAGTGGTGCCCTTTTTTCTGTGGGTGATACTCATGCGGCCCAAGGTGACGGGGAAGTTTGCGGTACTGCTATAGAAAGCCCTATGGAAATAACCCTAGGCTTTGACCTCATAAAAGGAGCAAATTTACACAGTCCACAGTTTGAGACCCCCGGCCCAGTGACCCGCCACCTGGATGAAAAAGGCTACTACGTCACTACGGGGATTGGCCCAGATTTGTTTAAAGCCAGTCAAGATGCTGTACGAAGCATGATTGACCACTTAGGCAAAACATACAAGCTCAGTCCTGAAGATGCCTATTTGTTATGCAGTGTGGCCTGTGATTTACGGATTAGTGAAATTGTTGATATGCCCAACTGGCTGGTAAGTTTTTATTTGCCGCTGAGTTTATTTGCGTAACTAAAGCTCTACTGGGGTTATCCATTGTTTTCAGGGTAGTAGTACAGAATGCTAGTGGATTAGCAGGGTGTAAAAGAAGACAGTGGCACAAAGCTATGTGAGGTCTCTCTAACTATAGCAGCAGTTGGGAGGATACCACCATTTTTAGTAATTTGACCTCAGTAGAGTTTTTATATCTTTGCTGGCAAACTCATTTTTTTTGGCTTTTCCTTTGGAAGACAAGTTACCTCGAGCCCCTATTTCCGCCTCATAATCATGCAGCTAAGGCTCCGATGCTCTTGTCAAATTAGCTCGAGTACACGTGCTTCGTATTACCTGGTTCGGCTACCCTTTCGGCACGCTGGGCAATCGCTTTGATCATCCCTGGGAAAATCAAAAAATGAAAAGGATAAACCGCCCACCAGTACAAATAGCCAAGCAGACCTCTGGGCTCATAATAGGCTGTTTGGTTAAGCTTGGTTTGCCCATTTTCTAGATCTTCGAGGTCAAAGCGCAACCAACCCTGACCCGGCAGTTTCATTTCAGCCCGGAGCTGAATGTGTTCATTTTCCTTAAGACTTTCAACTCGCCAGAAATCTAGCACATCCCCTACACGTAAACGCTCAGGGTCGCGGCGTTTGCGGCGCATACCAACGCCGCCTGCCAGTGTATCCATCTGCCCGCGCAGACGCCAGAGCCAGTTATAGGCTAGCCAGCCGTTATCTCCCCCAATGCCCAGAATAGCCTTATACACCGCCTCAGGTTTTGCTCTTATGGTCTGCGCCTGAGTATCAACCAGTAAACCTTCTTTATCCTGGACTTCATCAGGCTTTAGCGAACTTGGATCAACCTCATAAAAAGAATGACTCCAAAGGGTGCCAACGGCGCCCTCCTCAGTTCTATCAAGGGCCCGACTTATGCCTTCCTGATAGCTGATAGGCTGAACATCAAAATGCTGGGCAGTTTCAGGATGATTGACGATGGTTTCACTTTTAAGTCCCTCGAGTAAGGGTCTTGCCACCGCATAAGGGATAGGGGTGAGTAAATTGACGAAATAGGCAGCGATACTGAGAGGAAAAATCGGTAGGTGAATAGGGTAACGTTTCAGGCCTCGAGCCTTCGCATAATCAAGCATAAGCTGCTTATAGCCCATCACCTCTGGTCCACCAATTTCTATAATTTTATGTCCTTTGGGTACTTCTTTGCGCACCGCCAAAAGATAAGTTATGACATCATCGGTGGCAATGGGTTGAACTTTGGTATTTGCCCAGGTGGGCATGGGTAAGATGGGCAGACGCTCGGTAAGATAGCGAATCATTTCAAATGAGGTACTCCCCGAACCTACAATAATTGAGGCGCGTAGTTCACTTACAGGAATGTCCGTTGAGACCAGATGCTCGGCCGTTTCTTGCCGCGACTGGAGGTGTTTTGAAAGTCCTGTACTCGAGTCACCCAAACCACTCATATAAATAATATGCTTGACCCCAACATCTTTTGCGACTCGAGCCACATTTTCTGCTGCCTGACGATCTTTTTCGGCAAAATCCCCCCTGCCAGATTCCATAGAGTGAATCAAATAATAAAGAGTTTCGGTACCTGAAAACGCCTCTGCCAGACCTTCTCTTTCCAGGACGTCCCCTGAAACGACTTCGACCTGTTCAAACCAGCTTTCAGCCTCGAGGTCTTCAGGATGCCTTGCCATGGCACGCAGACTCTCCCCCGCTTCCAGAAGGGCGGGGATGAGCCTGCTACCGATATAGCCAGTAGAACCCGTAACTAAAATCTTAGCCATAAAGGTTAGTTAGCTTTTTGCCTTGTCCTCAGGTTCAAACTCTTCATCTTTCATTTTCTCTTTAGCACGCTCAGGGGTTAAAAAGCCTTCTTTCTTTTCTTCATCGTTTACTTTGTCAATCTTATTGGTTGTTTTGTTGGTTGTTTCTTCCATAGCTGCACCTCACTTTGGGTCAAGCATAGGCAAAAACCCTGCGGCTCAGAAGATATCGCTGTACTAAGCCGAACGTTACAAAATTACTTGGTGCTCTCGTTAGAAACTCGCTTAAGTATAAGTGGGCGCTCGAGTTCACTGTTATCTATAACGACACTTGCCAAACTTTCAGGCTGACAGTCGCTCAGGTATAACTTTTGCCCTTCGACATAGCGAGTATTTGACGCATCTAACGGGTTTGGTGAGGTGCCAAAACGAGCATTGCCTCGTGGTACAGATAGTTCAAAGGGAAGCTTAAGAAAAATGGAGTAATCCCGGTAGTCACGCAGTTCTGAACGGTGTAGGAATATGCCATCAAAGACCAAAATAGAACCTGGCTTTGCTTGCTCAAGCACCGAGTTT
Organism: Trueperaceae bacterium; assembly: GCA_020431825.1. Classification (GTDB taxonomy): domain Bacteria; phylum Deinococcota; class Deinococci; order Deinococcales; family Trueperaceae; genus JAHEBB01. The sequence continues at coordinate 22,606 of JAGQHN010000070.1, forward strand.
ACGGGGCTGTCTGTTTGGTGGTCAAAGATAGCTCTGCGGTACTGACGATTTCCGCGGGGACTTAGAGGCTCGAGCAAAACCTCTTTTAGGGCAGCATAATTGTAAGAGTCATGGTAAAAACCCGAGGGTGATCTGACCCCCAGACGCAACCTAATAGACTTTGGATTATGAAACCCATCCACCGAAGCCTCGATCACGCTGGCACCATACTCTCGCAAAATGGTGGCTAGCTCAGCAGCAAAGAAGGATTTTCCCGCACCGTCTACCCCATCAATAGCCACCTTAAAAATCTTCCCGTTAGACTGCTTTTCTATAATCTGCTGGGCTACTAGAGTCAGCACTTTTTCTCTGGCATTCACGCCTTCAGTTTAATCAGTTTTCCCCTTAAGGTATAAGCATACCTGTCTGAGTACTTAGATACCCATATTTGCCCTTTTCTCGGTCACTGGCTATACCCGACTTTAGTTGTCAAGATATTTTACAAGGAGGCAGCGTGGATTTACGATCGGGACAGGCTTTTTGGCCCATCAGGTCAGGGCTACTGGCTAATTATCCCAGGCTAGAGAACTCTATGACCTGCGATGTCGTTATTATGGGAGCTGGCATTACAGGGGCTCTTATCGCTGACAAATTAAGCAAGGAAGGGGCCAGTGTCATTGTTTTAGACAAGCGAGACGTTGCCAGAGGAAGTACCAGTGCGTCAACAGCCCTTTTACAGTACGAAATTGATACGCATCTTTCAGAGCTTATTCAAAAACGAGGTAAAGAACAGGCTGAACGAGCTTACTGGCTATGCCGAGATGCCATTTATAAAGTAGAAGACCTCTGCAAAACGTTCAAAGATGACTGTGGTTTTGAGCGTAAACCCAGCTTTTATTATGCCTCGAGCAAAGAAGATGTGAGTGGTATTGAACTCGAGTACAGCGTGCGTAAAGCGGCCGGGTTTACGCTTGAACTCTGGCATGAAGCTGACATTTCTGAACGCTTTAGTTTTTCAGCCCCGGCTGGTCTTTATTCAGTTGACGGAGCTCAGGTCGATGCTTACCGTTTAGCCCATCGCCTACTGGCAAGAGCACTCGAGCAGGGTGCCCAGGTTTTTGACCGTACGGAAGTAACTCAGATCTCACCCCTGGAGAAGAGTGTAACCCTTGAAATGGCTGGTGGTATTGACATAAATGCAAAGAAACTGGTTTTTGCCTCTGGTTATGAAAGCCAGACTTACTTGAAAGAAAAGGTTGTAAAGCTCAAAAGCTCTTATGCCCTGGTGACCGAACCCTTAGTCAGGTTTAGTGGCTGGCATGAGCGTTGTCTTATATGGGAGTCAGCCCGACCCTATCTTTATTTGCGTACTACTGAAGAGGGGCGCGCCATTGTCGGGGGTGAGGACATTCCTTTTAGAAATCCTAAGGCTAGAGACAAACTTTTAGCGCAGAAGCAAACCATACTGGAAGAAAAAATGTCCAAACTCTTTCCCGCTATACCTTTTGAGACTGCTTACAGCTGGACAGGTACGTTTGGCGAAACCAAAGATGGTCTTGCTTATATTGGTGAGAGTCCTGAATACCCCAACGCTTATTTTGCCCTTGGTTACGGTGGCAACGGCATAACTTACAGCGTGGTGGCAACCGAAATTATTGCTGATTTGTTTCTGGGCAAAACCAATCATAATGCTGAAGTATTCAGATTTGGAAGGTAAAGCATGACTTTTGATACCCTGATTATTGGTGCAGGGCAGGCCAGCACCCCTCTGGCAACTGCTCTGGCAGATAAAGGACAGAGCGTAGCGATCGCAGAAAAAAATCACTTGGGGGGTTCCTGTGTAAATTTTGGTTGTACGCCCAGCAAGGCCGTACTGGCTTCAGCACGACTGGCTCATCAGTTACGCCACGCTGCTGATTTTGGCATTGAAGTTGAAGGTTTTCAGATTCATTTTGAGCAGGTGCTTGCAAAGGCCAAAGCCTTTAGCCAGGAATCTCGTAATCACCTGGCAAAAACCTTCGAAAATGACGCTATTACCCTGCTTAGAGGTCATGCACAGATTCAGGGGAAAACGGCTGATGGCTTCGAAATTAGAGTCGCTGAACAAACCCACAGTGCCAAACACCTTGTACTTGATACAGGAACCCACAGTTTTGTTCCAGATATCAAGGGGCTCGAGACCCTGGACTACCTCAGTGCTGAAAACTGGCTGGATCATACTGCTTTGCCCGAGCACCTCCTTATTTTGGGTGCTGGTTATATCGGCATTGAGTTTGCACAGTTTTATCGCCGTATGGGCGCAAGAGTCACGGTACTCGAGCCAGAAACTCAGATTTTAAGCCATGAAGATAAAGATGTGGCTGAAGCCTTGCGCCACGTCCTCGAGGAAGAAGGCGTCACCTTTATCCTGGATGCCCAGAGCAAGGAAATAAAAATGCAGGAAGGCGAACTCGAGCTCACTTACCAGACCGCTGACAAAAACAAATCCATTACCGGAAGTCATCTGTTTGTCGCCACAGGAAGAGCGCCAAATACCGACGCCTTAGGGCTTGAAACAATCAAGCTAAACCAGGATAAGAAAGGCTTTGTAGAGGTAAACGCCTACCTTGCCAGCAATGTCAAAAATGTCTACGCGGTTGGTGATTTGCGCGCCGGGCCTATGTTTACACACACTGCCTACGATGACTATATGATTGTAAGAGATCAGATTTTAGGTGAGAAAGGTCGCAGTACAGACCGCCTTGTACCCTATGCCATTTTTACTGACCCAGAGCTGGCCAGGGTTGGCCTGAGTGAAAAAGCAGCAAAAGGGGCAAAAAAAGACTTTGAGACCTTGTTTTACTCTATGGCCAGCAACGGCAGGGCCCGAGTTGAAAGGGCCACCAAAGGCTTTATTAAAGTGCTGGTTGAAAAAGAAAGTGGAAAGATACTTGGCGCAACGATTCTGGCCTCAAGAGCATCTGAAATTGTTCATAGCTATGTTGATCTTATGACTGCCGGAGCAAGCATTGAGGTCTTACAAAAAGCCATCCATATTCACCCAACTTTTGCTGAAAGTATAAAAACTGTGGTTATGTAACCCAAAATAACATGAGATAGCCACTCTTATCTCAGATCTACTCTGACCTCAGACGAGCTGAGGTCAGGTCGTCAGGGCTTGAATTTCTAAAAACCAGCTATCGCCCTTGACAAAAAGCGTATGTTCAATGGACTCGAGCTGACCAAAATCCACCACATGCCCGGCAAAATATTCAGCAACTTCTTTTGAGCTGAACGGCCCAACGATACAGTCAAGATTGCCTTTCCAGGCACTTGGCGAAACCAGTTCATAACTGTACACAGCTTGTTCGTGTACCATAATAACTCCCTTAAAACTAGTGAAAGTATCAAAGGTTTTAACCCTTGTTGTTTAGCTTTTCTCTAGTCTAAAAACTGCAGCCCTAAAACTTAAGAACTAGCCGTACCGCAGTTTTGGTATTAGGGTACTTTTCTTTACTTAAAAGGCATTGGCAGGAGGCTCGATCTCACCCAAATAACGCTTGACATAGATATCTCGGCTACTCCCTGCACGCTCTTCCCAGCTAATATAAAGTTCGCCGTTTTGGTCA